>NZ_CAJQQI010000001.1 GCF_905480415.1 uncultured Algibacter sp.
ACGCTATCTGCTGTTGGATCTAAATCAAATTCTGCCCTTATCAAAGTATCGGCATAAGCAATTACAGCTGGGCCAGATAAAGATGGTTTTGCACACATAATAGCATGACCAGTACCAAGAGGTTGATCTTGACGATAGATAGACGCTTTTGCTCCTAAACTTGTCGCTAAATCGACTAAACTAGTTACTACATCGTCTCCAAACCATGCTGGATCACCTAAAACAAAAGCTATTTCTTCGATAGGTTGCTTTAAAACTTTAACAATATCTTTTACCAAGCGGTGAACTATAGGTTGACCTGCAACTGGAATTAATGGTTTTGGCACTGTTAAACTATGTGGGCGTAAACGAGAACCTCGTCCTGCCATTGGTACTATTATTTTCATTTATTTTATTTTTATCATTCACTCCTAGGAGGGAATTTTATCAGTTATAATTTTAAAAAAACCAACGACTACCCAAATATTTTTATTCTTAAATCGTTAATTGTAATTCTTTCTTCACTTCGTACCAGTACTTCCAAAACCACCTTCGCCTCTATCAGTTTCTGAAAGTTCTTCAACTTGAACCCATTCAGCACGTTCATGTTTAGCAATGACTAACTGAGCAATACGCTCACCATTTTCTATAATGAAATCCTCATTTGAAAGGTTCACTAAAATCACTCCTATTTCGCCTCTATAATCTGCATCAATAGTTCCTGGTGCATTTAATACCGTAATGCCCTTTTTAGCCGCTAAACCACTTCTAGGTCTCACTTGGGCTTCTACGCCTATAGGAAGTTCTATAAATAGCCCTGTGCCTACAATACTGCGTTCTAATGGTTTTAAAATTCTCGATTCTGATATATTGGCACGTAAATCCATTCCAGCTGAAGCTATGGTCTCATAATGCGGTAAATCATGATTGGATTTGTTTATTATTTTGATTTGCATGTTATCTTCTTACAAGTTGTTTAATTACTTTCTGTTCAGCAAAATATACTATGCCCAAAAATACAATTAACATAGATACGCCAACAATATAATTTTCTCTAAATTGATAAAAAGATAGCATTGAAAGTGTTACTGAGAGCAAAAAATACATGCCTATTTTTTTAAGATTATAAGGTATTGGGTAATATTTTCTTCCAAAATAATAGGACAACAACATCATTGACGCATAAGCAGTTAATGTTGCAATAGCTGAGCCTTTGTAACTTATGATAGGAATTAACCAAAAGTTTAATCCTAGCGTTAATAAGGCACCAAATACTGATATATACGCTCCAAATTTTGTTCTGTCAGTAATTTTATACCAAACTGAAAGATTGTGATAGATTCCTAAACAAAAATTAGCAAGTAAGATAATAGGAACAATCCACATGGCTTCCCAATAGGCTTCATTTCCAATAAAAATTACTTTCAAAATATCTACAAAAACTATAATTACAAGCAAAATGACAGCTCCAAAAATGACAAAATACTCTAATATTAATGCGAAATTCTTCTTCGGATTCTCTGATTTCGCATGGCTAAAAAAGAAAGGTTCGACACCTAATCTATAAGCGGTCGCAAAGAGCATCATAAATAACGCTAACTTATAACATGCAGAATACATGCCTATCTCAGTTTTTGCAATATCTTCTGGTAATAGTTTATCCAGTAAAATACGGTCAAAGGTCTCATTTATTGAGAAAGCTACTCCTGCAATTAGAACAGGAAAAGCATATCTCATCATTTGTTTCCATAGAACTTTATTGAATGTAAATTTCACTTTAAAATAAAAAGGCAGCATTAGTAATAAAGTAAATGCACTGGCAACAAGATTTGCTATAAAAATGTAATTGATTTCAAAATTGGGTTTATAAATAGATTCAAACACGAGGCTATCTATAGCCAGATCTTTAAGCCACAGTAATAAAAATAGATTTAAACCTAAATTTATAACCACATTTAAAATTTTAATTAGAGCATATTTCATTGGTTTTGAATTTGCTCTTAACCATGCAAATGGTATAATAACTAAAGCATCTAAGAGCAAAATCCAGATAACTAAGTTGATATATTCTACCTTTATATCAATAAGCTTTGCTATTTGATTTTGAAATACTAAAGCAATGACGAAAAAGCCTAATGAAGTAAGCATTAAAGAGATAGTAGACGTACCAACAACTTTATCTTTATCAGATTCTTTATTAAAAAACCTGAAAAATGCCGTTTCCATTCCATAAGCTAAAATGACATTAAATAATACGAAATAGGAAAATATTAAAGAAACATCTCCGTAGTCAGCAACAGATTTTAAAACACTTTCATCTGTATGAAGGCGAACCAATAAGAAACTAAGCATTCTGGGAAGCACAGTAGCTAAACCATAAATAAATGTTTGCTTAAATAATGTTTTGAGTCCGCTCAAAAATTTGTGTTTTAAGTCTTTAAAAATACGTTTTTAGCAAACGCAATCCAAAGATAGGTTATAGCTTCTTAGAAGGTGTTTTTTGATAAAGTATAGACTCTTTTTTAATAATATTCTCAATTTTGAAGTATTTTATTTTATTATTATTTAAATAACTAACTACACATTCATTATCATTTAAATTAAAAGGTATTTTTTCAGAAAACCCATCGTTAGAGTCACTAATCATATTGATATCTCTTATTCTGTTTTTTGTGGTTTTAAAACGCCCAATAAAAATAGTATTATTACTAAATTCCAATTTAGCTTTCTTTCCCTTAAAATAAACACTATCAAACATTATGTTTTTAGGATTATCCGAAACGGGAATAAAAATATTGAAACCAGCACCACCACCTTGAACCCCTGCAACCCAATTTTGATAATAAACTTCTCCGATAGTTAACCGAACTGATTTTTCTAGTTTATATGTACCCGCGCAACTTGAAAAATTTATCATTACAATAAGTGTTATCAAAATTGATATAATTTTTTTGAATATTTTCATTTTGAATAATTTGACTTTATAAAGATACCATTCCAAAATTAATACCACAAAAAAGCCTTACTATTGTAAGGCTTGATGTTTTATAAAAATACTTATTATGTATTTTAAAGTTTCATATTTACATGAGTCTTGAGCTTACTCTAATTAATTATTCAAAGCTTTTGCTATATGAAAATTTGACTTCGCTCTGCTTAGTCTAATTATTCAAAGCTTCCGCTCCTCCAACAATTTCTAAAATTTCATTAGTAATTGATGCTTGACGTGCTTTATTATAAGTTAATTTAAGTTGATCTCTTAGTTCAGTTGCGTTATCAGTTGCTTTGTGCATAGCCGTCATACGCGCACCGTGTTCTGATGCAAAAGAATCTCTAACACCTTTGTACAATTGTGTTTTTAAAGACTTCGGAATTAATTGCTCTACGATTTCAATTTTTGAAGGTTCAAAAATGTAATCTGCATTGTTATTTACCTCCCCTTCAATTGGGACGATTGGTAAAAACTGCTCAGTCATTATAATTTGAGTAGCTGCATTTTTAAATTTGTTATAAACAATTTCGATCTTATCAAACTCGCCAGCAACAAATTTCTCCATTAACAACTCTGCAATTTCAGCAACATTGTCAAAAGTTAAATCATCATAAACTTCGCTTTTATTAGCTATAACTCTATTGGTCTTTTTAAAAGCATCATTTGCTTTTTTACCGATAGCTAAATAAGAAACTTCTTGATTTACATAAGTTTCAGAAACCAATCTATTAACTTCTTTAATGATATTTGAGTTAAAAGCACCTGCCAAACCTCTATTAGAAGTAATTGGCACTATAAGTACTTTTTTTAATTCACGTTGCTCAGAATATGCGCTTCCAGAATCTGCATCTAAAGTTGCGCTTAAACTTTGTAAAAGCTCCGTTAACTTATCTGCATAAGGACGCATTGCCGTAATAG
The DNA here is from genome assembly GCF_905480415.1 of uncultured Algibacter sp. Taxonomy (GTDB): domain Bacteria; phylum Bacteroidota; class Bacteroidia; order Flavobacteriales; family Flavobacteriaceae; genus Algibacter_B. The sequence continues at coordinate 3,890 of NZ_CAJQQI010000001.1, forward strand.
CATCTTGGGCCTTCTTTAATTTTGCAGCTGACACCATTTTCATAGCGCTAGTTATCTGCATCGTTGAAGATACCGAGGATATTCTGTTACGTATTTCTTTTAGATTAGCCATAATCTCTTTTTGTCATTCCGCACCTAATGCGGAATCTATTTTAATTTAACTTCAAAACATGAGATTCCTGCCTTCGCAGGAATGACAATTATGCTCTATATTTTCCTGATAAATCTTTTGCTACAGCTGTTAATATATCTGTAACTTCATCAGTTAATTTTCCTGCTTTTAACGTACTAAGTACATCTGCATGCTTCGCTTTTAAGAATTCTAAATAATCTCTTTGAAATTCTTTTACTTTCTCAACAGGCACATCTCTTAATAAGTTTTTAGATCCAGCATAAATAATTGCTACTTGATCCTCAACTGTAAACGGATCGTTTTGAGCTTGTTTTAAGATCTCCACATTACGCTTTCCTTTGTTAATAACGTTTAAAGTAACGGCATCTAAATCTGAACCAAATTTAGCAAACGCTTCTAATTCGCGGTACTGTGCTTGATCTAATTTTAATGTTCCTGCTACTTTTTTCATTGATTTAATCTGTGCATTACCACCAACACGAGATACAGAAATACCTACGTTAATTGCTGGACGAACACCAGAGTTAAACAAATCACCATCTAAGAATATCTGACCATCCGTAATAGAAATTACGTTTGTTGGAATATATGCTGAAACGTCACCTGCTTGTGTTTCAATAATTGGCAATGCTGTTAATGAACCACCACCTTTAACGATAGGCTTAAGCGAATCTGGTAAATCATTCATTTCTTTAGCAATTGCGTCATTATTAATCACTTTTGCAGAACGCTCTAATAATCTTGAGTGTAAATAAAATACATCACCAGGATATGCTTCACGTCCCGGTGGACGTCTTAATAATAAAGATACCTCACGGTAAGCAACAGCTTGTTTTGATAAATCATCAAATACAATTAAAGCTGGTCTACCAGTATCTCTAAAATACTCACCAATAGATGCTCCTGTAAAAGGTGCATAAACTTGCATTGCAGCAGGATCTGATGCGTTTGCAGCTACTATTGTTGTGTATGCTAAAGCGCCTTTTTCTTCTAAATTTTTAGCAATTAAAGCTACTGTTGAAGCCTTTTGACCTACAGCAACATATATACAATATACAGGCTCACCTGCATCGTAAAATTCTTTTTGATTTATGATGGTATCAATACAAACTGCTGTTTTACCCGTTTGACGGTCACCAAT
>NZ_CAJQQI010000002.1 GCF_905480415.1 uncultured Algibacter sp.
AGCTGACACTTTTATTTTAATCTATCCTCAAGGTAGTTGTTTAGATGGTTTATCTCATTGGAACGCTTGTCCATTAGGAGGAGACAATAAAAGTGATGCTTATGATTTTGGATTTGTTGAATCCATGATAACTGAGATTTCATCTCAGTATAATGTAGATATGGAGAGAATTTATGCCGCAGGATACTCTAACGGTGGTATGATGGCATATGGCCTTGCGAATTATAAAAGTGATTTATTTGCTGCGGTAGCATCCGTTTCTGGAGTAATGTTAGATTGTACGGGATCTACAAATCACCCTATGCCGGTAGTACATCTTCACGGAACATCTGATGGAGTACTACCATATAATGGGAACAATGACTGGAACTCTGCACAAAGTACATTAGACCACTGGATTAATTTCAATAATACAGTTTTAACCCCTACTATAACAAGTGACAGCAATATTGAACGTTATGTCTATGACCAAGGAGATAGCTCAGTTTCTGTTGAGCATTACAAATATATTGGAGGAGACCATGTTTGGTTTAGCGCAACTTTTCAAGGTCAAAACACATCTGAATTGGTTTGGAATTTTGTGTCACGATATGACATAAATGGATTGAGATAAACAATAAAAGTGCATAACAACGTATATGAAACCATAGCTCTTTTCTCGCTACGCTTCATATACTTACCGTTAAACACAAGTTAAAAACCAAGGAATCATCGAGCCACTTCCTTCAAAATTAAAGGAAGTTTACACTCGTTACTTTTAAGTATTATTAAGTAAGGAGAATTGGATATCGTCCAAGGCGAATGGATCGTCAAAAGAAAAAGTTGTGCTGCAACTTTGAATAATAAGGGGAGCAACAAAAACCTGATACGAAAGTATCGGGTTTTTTTGTGGGTTTAATTTGATGAGGAGTTTAGAAATAGTGTCAGAACTATTCATACGCTCTAATTATAGAGATAACGCAAGATAGTTACCGTAAAGTGGTAGAGAATAAAATTAGTCTGTAGAGAGCGGTTGAAGCGTTATAAAAATGCTTTTTTTAAACTCTAAAAAGTACTTATTACTATCTAGTTCAATATAGAATTACAGCAGAGACTACTTAGAATAATTCATTCTTTAACCTTTCAGTTAAATGAATTTTGCTTAATTTCTAAATATAAGTATGTCAATTTGAGAAATTGATAATAATCATTGTTTTACGCAAATATCTTAATTAAACTTCATTTAAAATACGTATAAATACTTAGTTTTGTTTTAAAATACGTAGTTATGTTAAATATTATTGTTGTTGGAAACGGAATGGTTGGGTATAAATTTTGTGAGAAGTTTGTAGAAAAATCAGAAGCTAAAGATTTTAAAATTACAGTTTTTGGTGAGGAACCAAGACCTGCTTACGATAGGGTTCATCTAAGTGAGTTTTTTGAAAATCAAGACGCTAAAGCACTAGAAATGGCTCCAGCTGCATGGTATGATGATAAAGGAATAAACTTGGTAGTTGGCGAACGTGTAGCAGATATCAACAGGACTTCAAAAACTATTACAACAGTTAAAGATCGTGTTTTTTCTTATGATTATTTAGTGTTAGCAACAGGATCTTCGCCGTTTGTTCCACCAATTAAGGGTGTTGAAAAAGAAGGTGTATTTGTATATAGAACCATTGAGGATTTAGAAGGCATGTTGGCTTATGCAGCAAAACTTAAAACTGAAAAACCAGATGCAAGAGCTGCCGTTCTTGGTGGTGGTTTATTAGGTTTAGAGGCTGGTAAAGCAGTTATGGATATGGGCTTAGAGCCCCATATTGTAGAGTTTGCGTCTAAATTAATGCCAAGACAATTGGACTCAAGAAGTAGTCAGGTTTTACAATTGAAATTAGAATCCATTGGTTTAAATATCCATTTAAGTAAAGCTACAAACCAAATTTTGGGAGATAAGGCTATTACAGGAATGGAGTTTGGTGAAGATGATATATTAGATGTGGATATGCTAGTAGTTTCTGCTGGTATTCGTCCAAGAGATGAGCTAGGAAAGAACTGTGGGCTAGAAGTTGGAGTTCGAGGAGGTATTGTGGTTAATAATAAAATGCAAACCTCAGACGAGAATATTTATGCCATAGGCGAAATTGCTTTATATAGCCAAATGATATATGGATTGGTTGCTCCAGGCTATGATATGGCTTCTGTAGCAGTTGACCAAATTGTCGGTAAAACCGAGTCATTAATGCCTGATGATATTGATATGTCTACTAAATTAAAACTAATAGGGGTGGATGTAGCGAGTTTTGGCGAACCTTTTATGCCGGCGGCTAAAGGACATTCTGTTATTTTTGAAAACAAAACGCAACACTTATATAAAAGAATTAATGTCAGCCTTGATGGTAAATCATTGTTAGGGGGTATTTTAGTTGGAGACGCCTCTGATTACAATATGCTACATCAAGTATATTTGAATGGAATGGCTATTCCAGAAGATCCATCACAATTAATTTTACCAGCTAGTGAAGGTGGTTCATCATTTGGTAGTGTTTTAGATTTACCAGATATAGCACAAGTCTGTTCCTGTGAGAGCGTGAGTAAAGGCGATATTTGTTGTTCTATTACTGAGGGAGAATCTAATAATTTGGGTGATGTAGTTACTAAAACAAAAGCAACAACAGGTTGTGGAGGTTGTAAACCTATGGTGGTCGATTTGGTAAATGAAACTTTAAAATCTCTTGGAAAAGAAGTTAAAGAAACTATTTGTGAACACTTTGATTTCAGTAGACAAGAATTATACGATCTTATAAAAATTAATAAAGTGCCAGATTATCAGGAAGCACTTAACTTATTTGGCGAAGGCCATGGTTGTGAAACTTGTAAACCTCTAGTGGCGTCTATTTTTGCTACAGTAACCATGGAAACGGCAAACAAGCAGCCAGCTATACAAGATACTAACGATAGGTTTTTAGCGAACATACAGCGTAATGGTACGTATTCAGTAGTGCCTAGGGTTCCTGGTGGTGAGATTACTCCAGATCAATTAATGACTATTGGTGCAGTGGCTAAGAAATACGATTTATATACTAAGATTACCGGTGGGCAACGGATCGATTTATTTGGTGCACAGGTTCATGAATTACCTTTGATTTGGAAAGAATTAATTGATGCTGGTTTTGAAAGTGGTCATGCTTATGGAAAATCGTTAAGAACCGTAAAAAGTTGCGTAGGTTCTACTTGGTGTCGTTACGGTATGCACGAAAGTGTAACGTTTGCCATAGATATAGAGAAGCGATATAGAGGATTGCGTTCTCCTCATAAATTTAAAGGTGGCGTTTCTGGATGTATTAGAGAATGTGCCGAAGCTAGAGGAAAAGATTTTGGATTGATTGCGGTTGAAGGCGGATGGAATTTATACGTCTGTGGAAATGGTGGAGCAACACCAAAACATGCCGTATTATTAGCAGAACAATTAGATGATGAAACCGTTGTGAAATACTTAGATAGATTCCTAATGTATTATATACGAACAGCTGGACCATTAGTAAGAACAGCACCTTGGTTAGATAAACTTGACGGTGGTTTAAATTACTTGAAGCAAGTTGTAATTGAAGACTCTTTAGGAATTGCAGATGACTTAGAACAGGAGATGAAAGGTTTAATTAACAAATATGAATGTGAATGGAAACAAGCCATTGAAAATCCAGAAATGATGAAACGTTTTAAACATTTTGTGAACTCTGATGATACAGATGATAATTTAAAGTTTGTGCCAATGCGTGAACAAAAAATGCCAAAAGCTTGGAGTTAAAAGCACATGTAATGGATAGGTTACGTTAGGGATTGGACGGTGTGTTTGAGCTCACCGACGCAGGAGGAAGCGAGTAGTGAAATGTTTATGAGTTCAATAATTTTAAATAATAACCAACGAATAAAGTCTGACCCGTGCAGTAACCTGCCGGCAGGCAGGCGCCCAAATAAAATAATTTGATTTTAAATAATACTTTTTAAGGATGGAAAATATATTAGAACAGTACAAATCGGTTACCGAAAATGAAGTATCAACCTGGTTTGAAGTAGGAGTAACTGCAAATTTTCCAGAAAATAGTGGTGCATGTATTAAATACAAAACCAAACAAGTTGCAGTGTACAATTTTACACGAACTGGTAAGTGGTATGCCACACAGAATTTGTGTCCACATAAAATGGAAATGGTATTATCATTAGGTATGATAGGTGATAAGGACAATATTCCGAAGGTCGCTTGCCCAATGCATAAAAAGAATTTTTCTTTAGAAGATGGTAGCAATTTAGGTGGTGAAGATTTAAAAATCGCGACCTATCCTGTTAAAATTGAAAACGGAAATGTGTATATTGGCTTCACGGATTAAAACCTAACGAAAATGAAGCCTACACGATTTGAAACTGCTATCGCATTAATTGATAAAGCAAACTCTGAAGACATAAATACTTATGAGGTTTCTGGTATAAACTATCCTAAAGAATTGCTTTACTCCCAACGCATGACGAGGAAGTTGTTACAGTTTGAGCCTAATGCATCAAAAGCACTTCAAATTGCGGCTCGTGCACAACATATTTGCCGATGGAAAATAGCCCGTGATGAGTACCCAATGGATCGTGTAGGGTATTTAAAATGGCGAGAAACCTTAAAGAGAATGCATGGTGATTTAACCACAGATATATTGAAGCAAGTTGGTTATGATGACCAATTTACCGATAGAGTTAAAGCCATAATTCTTAAAAAATTGATTAAGAAAAACGAAGAGTCTCAATCTTTAGAAGACACTATTTGTTTGGTGTTTTTAGATTATTATTTTGAGGAGTTTGCTACAAAACACAATGAGGAAAAGATTATTGATATTCTTAAGAAAACCTGGATTAAAATGTCTGATAAAGGTCATGAGGCAGCTTTAAAATTAACTTTTTCTGAGAAAAGTTTGGCTTTAGTGAAAGAGGCCATTTCTTAAATATAAACTGATGGCTAAACCAAGTAATTCATTAGACCAAAGAACGTTTGATAAATTACGTCGTTTATACATTATTGCTTTAAGTACTATTGCGCTTTCGGTGGTTATTAGTCAGATTTTAATTAGGACACATCTTAGCGGACAAGAAAGTGACTCTACAGTAATTAACGTTGCAGGTAGGCAGCGTATGTTGAGTCAAAAATTAACTAAAGATATTGTTTCGTTATCTTCTGAAACTAACTTAGAAAACAAAAGACTTCTTAAAGATAAAATAAAAGCAACCCTTCATCTATGGGAATTGTCGCATTATGCATTACAAAATGGAAATGATAGTTTAGGCTTGCCGAAAAAGAATAGCCCAAAAATAATTGCAAAATTTAAATTGTTGAATCCTGTTTTTGATACCATAAATACAGCATCAAAATCTATTATTGATAAGATTGAAAAGGAACCTCTTGTGCCTATAGCGGCGTATGCGTCTGATATTGAAAAGGTGAAAACCAATGAAGATGATTTTTTGGTTATGATGGATAATATCGTAAATGAATATGATATTGAAGCTGATGAAAAAGTAGAATGGTTAGGTCAGTTAGAGTTATGGTTAACAGCGCTCACCTTACTTATTTTATTAGGAGAATTTTTGTTTATTTTTTGGCCAGCTGCAAAATCTGTAAAATCTACTTTATCTAATTTATTGCAAGCAGAAAAACAAGCTAAAAAAATGGCGTTTGATGCCGATGAACTGAGTAATTCTAAAGAAAAATCTATTAAAGAATTGCGTGCTTTAAGTCGTGCCATGGATGATACACTTTTGTTTGCGCGTATATTGCCAAGTGGCAGTGTAGTGCATATGGGCAATAAATTTTCACGCTTATTTAAGGTTCCGAAATTTAACGAATCTGGGATGTTTTGGAATATCTTATCGAGAGTTGAAAGCGAGCAATTAGCTCTAGAAAGTCTTATTTCAAAATTCAAAAAAACGGGGTGGCAAGGTGAGGTAAAAGCTACCACAAAGGATAATAAAGATATTTGGTTAGAAATGGCAATTATACCATATAGCCCTACAGAAGAAAAGTCTGAATTGTTAATAATCGCATCTGAAATTACAGAACGAAAAACGGGTCAACTAGAAATTCATAGATTGACTGCGCAAAGTTTTGAGGAGAAGATGAATCAGCAAAAAATCATCTCAAGTAAAATTATAGAAAATCAGGAAAAAGAACAAAGTCGTATAGCAAAGGATGTACATGATGGTATTGGGCAGATGCTTACAGGTTTAAAGTATAATTTAGAAAGTATTGATACTAAAGATTTAAAAAAAACTAATGCTAAAATTGAGCATCTTAAAGCATTGACAACTGATATTATTAAGGGCGTAAGGACAGCCACTTTTAATCTAACTCCACCTGAGTTAGCAGACCATGGTATAGTGCCAGCAATTACAAAGCTTACGCAAGAATTAGCAAGACTAACAGGTAATAAAATTATCTTTTTTAATAAAACTAATTTTAATCTTCGTTTGGATTCACTTACTGAAATTAATATTTATAGAATTACGCAAGAAGCTATAAATAATGCGATTAAATATGCAGATTCTACACATATTTTGGTGTCTTTATCGCATAGCGAAAACATACTAAGTATTGTGATTGATGATAACGGTAAAGGTTTTGATCCTGAAAAAATAAAAAACGTTAAGAATGCTGATGGCGGTATGGGAATGACTTTTATGCGCGAGCGCATAAAATACATTGAAGGTCGCTTATTCTTGAATTCTGAAATTGGACGGGGTACTCGTGTTACTTTAAATATTCCTTTGAGTTAATATAAAACATTATGAAAAGAAAATTGATAAGTTCAGGTTCCACTTTTGAAGAAAGTATAGGCTATTCAAGAGCTGTTGTTCAAGGTGATTGGGTATTTGTTTCTGGTAAAACTGGATATAATTATGATGACATGATAATTAGTGGTGATATTGTTGAACAAACTTAACAGTGTTTAATTAATATAAAAGACAAGCTAGAAAAGGCCGAAGCGAGTTTGTCAGATGTTGTTCGCGTAACCTATATTCTAAAGGATGCTAAAGAATTTGAAAAATGTTGGCCTATATTAAAAAAACACTTTGAGACTGTAAAACCGGCTGCTACCCTGATTTCAGCTGGACTTGCCGATGGTAAAATGAAGATTGAAATTCAAGTTACAGCATTAAAGAATTGAAATACGTAGTATTACTTAATTTTGTTACTTTTGTACTTATAACTTAAGATTTTCAATATGATTAAAGTAGTGCTTGCAGATGACCATGTTTTAGTAAGAGATGGAATTAAGGCCCTTTTGGAGGACCAAAAAGGTATTACTGTAATTGATGAAGCGTCTAATGGTATAGAAGCTCTTGAGGTTATAAATCAAAATAAACCAGATATACTTATTGTTGATATCCGTATGCCAGAAATGAATGGCATTGAAGTGGTTAGAGAAATGAGTAAATCTTTTAAAGACGTAAAAACATTAGTGCTTTCAATGCATGATTCTGAAGAATACGTAGTGCAAGCGATTCAAGCGGGAGCTGATGGTTACTTATTAAAAGGAGCTAGTAAAGAAGAATTTTTAAAAGCATTGAATAAAGTCGCTTCTGGAGGAAAGTATTTTACGGGTGATGTGTCTGCAATTATTATGAAAAATTTTGTAAACGGCACAACTACCTCTGTAACTCCAAAACAAGCCCCTGTTGAAACTCCATTTAAATTAACAAAACGCGAAAAACAAATACTCAGTTTGGTTTTACAATTAAAAAATAACAAAGACATTGCTGAAGAATTAGAAATCAGTAAACGTACTGCCGAAGTACATCGTTTTAATTTGATGAAAAAACTGGATGTTAAAAACCTTTTGGAACTGAGCAATAAAGCTAAGGAATTTGGATTGGTTTAGGTTTAATTATTTCTAAGTTAATAATCTTAATACTAAAACATTGCTTTAATTTATATTTCGCATTAGAAATACTCGCATTTAATTCTTTAAGTTCTCCTAATTCTCATTCTCCATTTTACCAAATCCTCAATATCCATATATCATATTTATCAACCTTATATAAATTATTGAATTATGTCATTATAAATACTTAAATTAAGTAATAATACTTAGTTTTGTGTAAATTAATTACGTAATTGTACATGGTAATCATTTTTATGTACTTTTTTTGAATGGTTTTTAGAAACACTTCAACCAATTAAAGTAAAAAGTTAAATTATAGAAGATATTTTTATCAATTTTAAAATTTATAGTCCAATTTTTAGGGTATTCAGAATAATAAAAGTGGCTCTTGTTTAGTAATTATATATTGTATTATTTAGTATAAAATGTTGGTCTAAATGTTAAAAAACGAAGTAAAAACAACGTGTTCATATTGTGGTGTAGGTTGTGGTATTATTGTTAAAAAAGATGCCAACAATACTGTTTTTGTTGAAGGTGATAAAGACCATCCAGTTAACAAAGGTATGCTATGTTCTAAGGGCATGAACTTGCACTATGTTGCCAATGATATTTCTGATAGAATTCTGTACCCTGAAATGCGTTGGAGCCGATCACATCCTAGAGAGCGTGTAAGTTGGGACGATGCTTTAGATAGAGCGGCAGGTGTTTTTAAATCAATTATAAAAAAACATGGGCCAGATAGCGTAGCATTTTATGTATCAGGCCAGAGTTTAACTGAGGAATATTACATTGCAAATAAACTAACTAAAGGATTTATTGGTACTAATAATATTGATACTAATTCACGATTATGCATGAGTTCTGCAGTTGTGGGTTATAAGAAAACCTTTGGAGAAGATAGTGTTCCTATTTCATATGATGATATCGAGTTAGCAGATACCTTTTTAATTACAGGAGCAAATCCAGCGTGGTGCCATCCTATTTTATTTAGACGTATAGAAAAGCGTAAAGAGGAAAATCCAGATGTTCAAGTCATAGTGATTGACCCAAGAAAAACGGATTCTGCGAATTTTGCAGATATACATTTACAATTACTACCAGGAACAGATGTTGTTCTTTATAATGCCATTGGAAGATGCCTTTATAAAAGAGGATTGATTGACGAAGACTTCATAAATAATCATACGGAAGGTTTTGAAGACTATAAAGACTTAATTTTTAAAACGTCTTTAAAACAAGCATCAAAACTATGTGGTGTACCCGAAAGAGATATTCAAAAAGCAGCTGATACAATAGGGCTTTCAAAAGGTTTTATAAGTATGTGGGCTATGGGTCTTAATCAAAGTGTGGTAGGTACCGATAAAAATGTGTCGCTTTTAAATTTATCGTTAATTACCGGTCAGGTTGGAAAACCTGGCGCAGGTCCTTTTTCTTTAACGGGGCAACCCAATGCTATGGGTGGACGCGAAGTAGGAGGTATGGCTAATTTATTGGCAGTTCATAAAGATTTAGGTAACGAAGAACATAGAAGAGAGGTAGCGCAATTTTGGGGTGTAGATAAAATTTCGCCTAAACCAGGTTTAACGGCTACCGAAATGTTTGATGCCCTAGAAAGCGGAAAATTGAAAGCAGTTTGGATAGCTTGTACCAATCCATTGGTGAGTTTGCCTAACTTAAATCGCGTAGAAAAAGCCATGAAAAACGCTAAGTTTGTTGTGGTTCAAGAGATTTCGCATAAGTCTGATACAGTCGCTTTTGCTGATCTGGTATTACCAGCAGCAGGGTGGTTAGAAAAGGAAGGTACCATGACGAACTCGGAACGTCGTATTTCATATTTACCAAAAGAAATTGAGCCACCAGGAGAGGCAAGACCAGATGTAGAGATATTCTGTGATTTTGCTCAACGTATGGGGTTCAGGGGGTTTAATTTTAATTCTTCGGAAGAAATCTATGATGAATATGTTTCTATGACTAAGGGTACAAACATTGACGTGTCCTTTTTAAATTACGACAGATTAAAAAATGAAGGCACGTTCCAATGGCCAGTACCAGAACATAGACATCCTGGAACACCAAGGCTTTTTGAAGATAAAAAGTTTTATACACCTTCTCAAAAAGCACAATTTAATTTACCAAGTACTATTGAAAACACCTCGGTTAAACCGAATGAAGATTTCCCTCTTATTTTAACTACAGGGCGTGTTCGAGACCAATGGCATACCATGACAAAAACAGGAAAGGTGTCCAGATTAAAAACTCATTATCCAACACCTGTTTTAGAAATCCACCCTGTTGATGCTTTTTTGAACAAGGTTAAAGACAACGATATCACCGAAATTAATAGTGAAAACGGTGTGGTTAGAGTTCGTGCTAAAATTACTGATACTATAAAAAAAGGGGTTGTGTTTTTGCCAATGCATTGGGGTAAACAATTACAGAGTGATTTGAATAGAGCCAATAATTTAACCAATACACTTGTTGACCCAATTTCAAAAGAACCCGATTTGAAATTTACACGAGTTTCAGTTTTAAAATATAAAAAACCAGTTGAAAAGATTATTATAGCTGGTGCTGGTGCTGCCTCGTTCAGATTTGTTCAGAATTATCGTGAACATAATGAAGTAGACGAAATCCATGTGTTTTCAAAAGAGCCAAACTTATTCTATAATAGGGTATTGTTGCCTGAGTACGTAACGGAAGAATTAACTTGGGAACAACTTCTTAAAATTAAAGAAAAAGAGCTGAATAAGCTCAATGTTACTGTTCATCCAGAAACATACATTTCAAAAATAGATAAGAAAAATAAAGTTGTTACGGATAGTCATAACGAGAAACATACGTTTGATAAATTGATTTTAGCCACAGGAAGTCGTGCTTTTATTCCTAGAGATGTTCAAATAGATTTGCCTGGACGATTTACCATGCGTAATAAAAGTGATGCCGATAGTTTTAAAAGGTATCTTGATGCTACAGGTCTGCCGCCAGAGGAGCAACATATAGCTATTGTTGGGGGCGGATTACTCGGTTTGGAGTTGGCAGCCGCTATGAAGCACAAAAATGCTAAAATCACTATCATTCAACGAGCCTCTAGATTAATGGAACGTCAGTTAGACAAGGTATCAAGTAAATTGTTGGCTTTAGATGTCCAAGAACGGGGAATTCAAATTTATTTTGATAATGAAGTAAGTACAGTGTTTGATGATGATGATACAGGTGAAATAAATATCACTTTAAAAAGTGGAAAAATGATTACAGCTAATGCCATCGTTTATGCCATTGGCACTATGCCAAATATTGAAATCGCGAGAGAAAACGGTATTTCGTGTAGTCGAGGTGTTAAGGTAAATCAACATTTACAATCCTCTCATCCAGATATTTTTGCCATTGGTGAAATAGCAGAATATAACAATCAGTTATTCGGAATTACGTCTGCTGCAGAAGAGCAAGCGACTATTTTAGCAAATTTTATTGCTGGCGATATTAGTTGTGCATATAATGGTTCAGTGTTAATGAATATATTAAAATTCAATGACTTAAGCCTTTGTAGCATTGGTGATATCAATGTCCCTGAGGATGACGATAGTTATGAGGAAATTATTTTTACTGACATAAAAAAACGGTATTACAAAAAGTGTATTGTAAAAGATGATTTATTAGTAGGAGCAGTTTTAATGGGTGATAAAAATGAATTTGCCGAATTTAAAACGATGATTGAAAGTAAAATTGAAATGGCTGATAAGCGTGATACTTTACTTCGAGGATCATCGAATGATGTTCCTGTATTAGGAAAATTGGTATGTTCATGCAGTCAAGTTGGAGAAGGCAATATTCAAGAGGCCATTGCACAAGGATGTACTGATTTTACTAAACTTTGTAATAAAACAGGAGCAGGTTTGGGCTGTGGAAGTTGTAAAACTGAAGTTAGAGAAATACTTTATAATTCTAAAGTTTTAGCGTAATGATAGAGCCATATAGATTAATGATTAACGGTGGTGTTTTATCACCAGGAGAATTAAAATACATTTGTGAAGCTGCAGAGTATTTGGGGTTGGATGCCATATCTTTTGGCTCTCGTCAAGATATTATTTTTCCTGAAGAAATTGATGAAACTAAGTTTAGTCAGTTTGATAAAATCCAATTTGTAAAACCAAAACAAGATGGGATTGAAAACATAGCGTCTTCTTATGTTTCTGCAGATATATTACCGAGTACTTCATGGCTTACTAGCGATCGTTATTTATATGTTTTAGAGCAGTTTAAGCATAATCCTAAGTTGCGTATAAATGTTATAGATCCCAAACAGCGCTTGGTTCCATTATTTACAGGAAATGTTAATTTTATAGCGTCAAAGCATGAAGATTATTGGTATTTATATCTTAGACTTCCAGGTTGGAAAAAAACAAAAATGTATCCGGCACTCATCTATAGTTGGGACATGGATAAGGTTGAGTTGGCTATAGAAAACATTTTAATTGAAGAACCAGAAACAATCGAAATGGTTTTTGATTTAGTAAATGATGCCATAGAAACAAATAACAGAACGGTAGACAAATCTTTGGATGTTCCTTTTTATCCGTTTCCGTATTACGAGGGTATGAACAGAATTGGTACAGATAGATATTGGCTAGGTTTATATTGGAGAAATAATAGATACGATATCCCATTTTTAAAGGCTATGTGCGATTTGTGCTCAGAAAATAAAATTGGTAAAATTTCAATCACACCGTGGAAATCTTTTATTGTAAAAGGAATTCCATTGCATTCAAAATTAACTTGGGAAAAATTCTTAGGTAAATATGGCATTAATGTACGCCATTCTATGTTGGAAATGAATTGGCATTTACCTGTAAACGATAAGGACGCTTTGAGCCTAAAAAAATATTTGGTCACTAATTTTGACCAGAATGATATTAGTACCTACGGATTAACCTTTGGTATTACCAATCATAATAGCGATACTTACAATTTCACATCCATTGTCATAGAAAAGAATAAAATTCCAGAAGCACTTGGTAACTTTAAAATAAGAGATACTTATAATTTGCTTTATGCTAAAAACTTCGATCCAAATACACGCCAATATATTATGCATGTACAAGATGTAGATATGGTTGAATTGCCCGGTCTATTAATGGAATTAAGCCAATTATATTTTGAAGAATTAGGTACGGAGCGAGAAGACGAAAAAGTTGAAATCACTACAAAAAAATTGACAACAGAAGAAGTGTATCAATGTTCAGATTGCTTAACTATCTACAATGAAATATATGGTGATATCACCCAAAACATAGAATCAAATACATCTTTTGAAAGCCTTTCTGAGACTTACGAATGTTCGCTTTGTGAGGCACCTAAAAGTAGTTTTGAAAAGAAAGTTTTATTAAAATTATGATTTTTCATATTTATTTCAAAATAGTTAATTGTTTTAACTTTAAGATGTAAAATTTGACAACAGAAAATAAAAATATAGATACTGAAATAGAGAGCAAGTTTACTGCTAATCCAACTTCTTGTGGCATATGCGAGAATAAAAACTGTCTGATTAATAGAAACTTAAGTAATTTTAAAGATTCACAGTTCATTAATAATAAAAATAATATTAAATGTAAAAAAGGGCAGCAATTTATAATTGAAGGAGCACCCGTTAATGGCCTGTTTTTTATTTTGAAAGGAACAGTTAAAGTCTTTAGAACAGGTATTAATGGACGTGAACAAATTGTTCGATTTGCAAAGGAAGGTGAAATTATTGGGCATCGTGGTTTTGGTACTGAGGAGTATTACTCTATTGGAGCAATTGCGTTACAAGATTCTGTTTTATGCTATTTTTCCAAAGAGAACTTGCAGGAAACGCTATTCGAGAATCCAAAGTTTACATATGATATGATGTTGTTTTATGCCAATGAGTTAAACGGAAGTGAGAATAAAGTTAAATCGATTTCTCAAATGACTGTTCGAGAGCGTGTGGTAGACTCCTTATTATATATTCACAGAAAGTTTGGTGTTTTAAATAGTTACATTAATTTGCCTTTAAGTAGAAAAGAGTATGCTGATTATGCAGGTACTACAGAAGAGCAAGTTATTAGGATCTTTTCAAGTTTAAAGAAAGAAGGATTAATTTCTGTAAGAGGAAAAAAAATATGTATTACTGATGTTCAATTACTCAAAAATGAAATCAGTGAACATAATTACTTTTTAGACGCCTAATTACATTCCATAATATTTTTTCAAACCATTTTCAGATTACATATACTTAATTTTAATCTAAGTATATATGTAAAGCTCTGTATATAAATACTATACTTATGAAACCTGTGTTTTGGCAGGTTTTATTATGTTTAAAAAGAGGTTTGTATATGGTGATAATCATGAAATAGATTGTATTCTACTTATATATTTGCCATGAATAAGTATTAATACTTAGTTTAATTTAAAATCATTAAAAAAATGAAATCTCTACTAAAAAGAACAACTTGGATTTTACCAGTAGCAGTGTTACTATTCGCTTGCGGAGGTAAAGAGAAAAAAAATACGTTAGCTGAAAACGTAACTACAGAAACATCAAAAACAAAAACTTTAGATATTGAAAAACCACAATTAACTTTTGGTTTTATCAAATTAACAGATATGGCACCTTTGGCCATTGCAAAGGAAAAAGGATTCTTTGAAGATGAAGGATTATTTGTTTCCGTTGAAGCACAATCAAATTGGAAAAACGTATTGGATCGTGTTATTGATGGTCAGTTAGATGGCTCGCACATGTTAGCTGGTCAACCAATTGCTGCGGGAGCTGGTTTTGGTCGTCAAGCGGAATTAGTAACACCATTTTCTATGGATTTAAATGGTAATGGTATTACAGTATCTAATGATGTTTGGTCTAAAATGAAACCAAATGTGCCTAAAGATGCAGACGGAAAGCCTGTTCATCCTATTAAAGCAGAAGCTTTAAAGCCAGTGATTACAGAATATAAAAACTCTGGAAAGGCTTTTAAAATGGGAATGGTATTCCCAGTTTCTACACATAATTATGAAATTAGATATTGGTTAGCAGCAGCTGGAATTCACCCAGGAATGTATACTGCAGATAATGTTCAAGGGCAAATTGATGCTGAAGTTTTACTATCAGTAACACCTCCGCCACAAATGCCAGCAACTCTTGAAGCAGGAACAATTTTCGGATACTGTGTTGGAGAACCTTGGAATCAGCAAGCTGTTTTTAAAGGTATTGGTGTCCCAGTGGTAACAAATTATGATATCTGGAAAAACAACCCGGAAAAAGTGTTTGTAATGACAAAGAAATTTGTTGAAGAATATCCAAATACGGCCGTGGCCATTACTAAAGCTTTAATTAGAGCTGGTAAATGGTTAGACGAGCCAGGGAATAGACCTGAAGCTGTAAAAATATTATCAATGTCTCAATATGTTGGAGCACCAGAGGCGGTATTAGCAAACTCTATGACTGGTACTTTTGAATTTGAAAAAGGAGATAAGCGTGATATGCCTGATTTTAACGTATTCTACAAGTACAATGCAACATATCCTTTTTTCTCTGATGGTATTTGGTTCTTAACTCAAATGAGAAGATGGGGACAAATTCCTGATGCTAAGCCAGCAGATTGGTATGCCAACACCATTAAAGATATTTACAGACCTGATATCTGGACTAAAGCAGCTAAACTTTTAGTAGAAGAAGGAAATATTCCAGAAGGTGATATTCCGACAACCGATGGTTTCAAACCAGCAACTGCTGATTTTATAGATGGTACATCTTACGATGCTAAAGATCCAATTTCATACATAAATAGTTTTAAAATTGGTAACAAGGATAAAGCTATACAATAATTAGTAAAGTAAATTAATAAAGGAGCGATGAAGCAAAGTATAACATTAGGAAAAGTAACCAAATTTATGGGGTTAGGTGTTTTAAGCGCATTAAAAGACTTATTTACTGGGAAGCTAGAAAAGAAAGATTTTAAAACCTTTCTGCGTAAAGGAGTTGTACCGCTTGCTTCCATATTATTATTTATTGGACTGTGGCATATGGGTTCAACGTCTTTGTACAACATAGAAGCAGAATTTAAAATAGAAAAAGCGCTTAACGATCAAGGGCCAGAAGCTGCCGATGCACTGCGTACATGTATGGCATCGGGAGATTCTAGTTGTCAACCAAATACATTGCCATCACCCAGTCAGGTTTGGGAGTCTTACAAATCTTTATTAAGAGATCATAACATTATTAGCGCAGATAAAGCGGCATTTATAGAAAAAACAGCTGATTTGAATGAAAAGCGAATTGCTGATGGTAAAGATGCTATTACGTATACAGGAAGACCATCATTTGTTGATCAAATATTTAGAAGTTTACAAACAGTCTTTGCTGGTTTTTTATTGGCCTTGTTTATTGCTGTACCGTTAGGCATATTTATTGGATTGAGTCCTACTATAAAAAGTGCGTTTAACTGGTTTATTCAGATTTTTAAACCTGTATCTCCTGTGGTTTGGTATTTATTGGTTTTTATGATTGTGAAAACTTTACTTATAGATTCTAATGAAGATAGCTCTTTTACTATTTCGTTTATAAGTGTGGGTTTATGTTCTATGTGGGCGACTTTGGTAAATACGGCAATGGGTGTATCAAGTGTGGATAAGGATTTTATTAATGTAGCCAAAGTGTTAAAGCTTGGAAATTTTCAGAAAATATTTAAAGTAGTGTTACCATCATCTTTACCATTAATATTTACAGGGTTAAAAATCACTTTGTCTGTGGCGTGGATGGTGTTAATCGCTATTGAATTATTAGCACAGAGCCCAGGTTTAGGCTTGTTTGTTTGGGAAGAGTTCCAAAATGGAGCAAACGACTCGAATGCAAAGATAATTGTTGCCATGTTTGTGATTGGTATTATAGGTTTTTTATTAGACCGATTGATGCTAACGATACAAAACTGGGTGTCTTTTGATAAAACAGACGCGATTTAATAGATGTTGAATGGTTTAAATGTTTAATCGTGTAATCGAATAAACGAATCGCCAAAGCAATGATTAAACAAAGAAGAAATGGCATACTTAGAATTAAATAATATTTATAAGACTTACGGACAAGGTGAAAATACAACCGATGTACTTTCGAATATTAATTTGTCGATTGAGGAAGGTGAATTTGTTGCGATTGTTGGGTTTACGGGTAGTGGAAAAACGACTTTGGTAAACTTGATTAACGGTTTGATAGAGCCAACAAAAGGAGAAGTTTTGTTTAAAGGTTTACCAGTGCAAGGAACGAGTCATGAGCGCGGGGTGATTTTTCAGAATTACTCATTGTTACCTTGGTTAACGGTCGGACAGAATGTGTATATGGCGGTCAAGGAAGCGTTTCCTAAAAAAAGCAAAAAAGAGTTGAATACTATTGTTGCTGATTATGTTGATATGGTGAGTTTAACACCGGCAATTAACAAACGACCTAAAGAATTGTCAGGAGGTATGCGTCAACGTGTCGCCGTTGCTAGGGCATTGTCTATGAAGCCAGAGATGATTATTATGGACGAACCACTTGGTGCATTGGATGCATTGACTAGAGGGAATCTTCAAGATGAAATATTAAATATTTGGGGAAAAGATAAGCGTACCGCATTATTGATTACCAATGATGTGGATGAAGGTATTTATATGGCAGATCGTATTATTCCTTTACGTCCAGGACCAAATGCAACTTTAGGGCCTGAGTTTAAAATTGATATTGAACGCCCTCGTGATAAGACTGAGATGAATGATAATGCAAATTTTAAGGAAACTAGAAATGCCATTATTGAATATTTAATGGACATTGGAGATGAAAGAAAGTCTGAAGCTAAAGCGGAATTTGTACTTCCAGATTTGAGTCCAAAGGATTTTGTTAATCAATTTAAATAAGTAAACGAGATGAGTACCATACTTGATCATACAAAAACAAATAGTTTTATTGATAACGGACTTTTTCCTTCAAATGAGGTGATGCTGGATTTAAAAAAACTAAAGAAAGTATATCCAACTCCAAAAGGGGATTATGTGGTTTTGGAGGATTTGAATCTTCAAATTAGAAAAGAAGAATTTGTTACTATTATTGGACATTCTGGTTGTGGTAAAACGACAATGCTTTCAATGATTGCAGGATTAAACCCGATTTCTGGAGGTAATATCTCAGTTTTAGGAAAGCATATAAAAGGTCCAGGACCAGATAGAGGCGTAATTTTTCAATCCCCTAGTTTAATGCCTTGGATGACATCGCTTCAGAATGTATTGTTAGGTGTGAATAAAGTTTTCCCGCATGCGACAAGAGCACAACGAAATGATATTGCGAAATACTATTTGCAGAAAGTAGGATTGGAAGATGCTTTTAATAAAAAAGCTTCGGAACTATCTCAGGGCATGCAACAACGTGTTGGTATTGCTAGAGCTTTCGCTATAAAGCCCAAAGTATTATTGCTTGATGAACCTTTTGGGATGTTAGATTCTTTAACGCGCGGCGAACTTCAAGATATTTTAATAGAAATATGGAATAAAGAAAAAATTACAGCAGTGATGATTACCCACGATGTAGATGAAGCTATTTTTTTAGCAGATAGAGTAGTCATGATGACTAGTGGACCAAAAGCCAAAATTGGTGATATTTTAGACATTGATTTTGAAAGACCGAGAACTAGGAAATCGGTTTTAGAACATGATGATTATTACAAATACAGAAAGCATTTAATCGATTTCTTAGAGCATTAATTAGAGAAGAATAAACAACAAACCTTATAAGATGATTTAGAGGTTATGAAAGCTAAGAATTTTCATAATGATAGGAGACCTACACCCATATTTTAACAAAACATTGAATCAAGAATAATTAAGATTAAAACAAAAACTCAGAAACAATTAAAATTTAAAAACAAGGAAACATGAAAAAACAATATGTAATTTTTGGACTATTGCTAGGGTGCTTACAATTTGCACAAGCGCAATTTACATTAGATGGTGAATTTAGACCACGAACAGAATACCGTAACGGGTTTGGAAGTTTAATAGCTGATAATGCTGATGCTGGTTTTGGTATTTCTACAAGAGCACGCTTAAATGCTGGCTATAAAACTGAAGCTTATAAATTTTATTTAAGCATGCAAGATGTTATGGTTTGGGGAGAAAACAGACAAATTTTGCCTTATGATCAAAATAATTCTTTTGCTATATTTCAAGCTTGGGCTGAAATTGATTTTGGTTCTGGTTGGTCAACTAAATTAGGACGTCAGGTGTTATCGTATGATGATCAACGTATTCTTGGAGGTTTAGATTGGGCACAACAAGGGCGTAATCATGATGCAGCATTAATAGAATACAAAAAAGATAAATTTATTTTGGATGTTGCGTTAGCCTTTAATCAAGATTATTCTAACCCGACTGGTTTTGTAAGTGCAGGAACAGCTTATAATACAACAGGTTTCTTTTCATATAAAACGATGCAATATGCTTATTTAAAACAATCTTGGGAGAGTTTTTCAGGTAGTTTGTTATTAATGAACAATGGTTTTCAAGAATTTGATACCAATAGCGATGCAGATGGCGTAAGTAATTTGCAAACATTAGGCACCCACTTAAATTATAAAAAAGGGAGTTTCGGAGCGGCGTTTAATGGTTTTATTCAAACAGGAAAACGTCAAGGCGAAGTTGATGTTAAAGGTGCACATTTATTAGGATTGGATTTTACGTTTAAAGCATCTCCAAAAGTAAGTTTAGGTGCAGGTATCGAAATTATAAGCGGAAATGATGGTGACGCAGGAGAAACTGGAGCGTTCTTTCCGCTTTATGGTACTAACCACAAGTTTAATGGATTTATGGATTATTTTTATGTAGGTAATCATGCAAACTCTATTGGTTTAGTTGATATTCACGTAAGTGCTAACTTTAAATTAAGTGAAGCATCTAGCCTTATGGTTAAAGCCTTAAATTTTAGTGGAGAACAAGATTTACCAAGTGGTGAAAATGCTTTAGGAACAGAGATAGACATCGTATTTAAAAGGAAGTTTAAAGGTTACGCTTTAGTAGCAGGCTATTCCCAAATGTTTGCTAGCGATGGGATGTATGAGCTTAAAGGAATTACTGAAGATGCTGCTGCAAGTGGACAAAACTGGGCATGGGCGATGTTAGTTATTAAGCCTAAATTCATCAACTAAATACATTTAAGAATTTCATAAGTGAATTGGAAATAATTTACATCATGTTTTAGTGTTAATTAGTTTGATATTTCAAGTCATATTGAATCCCGCTTTAGCGGGATTCTTTTTTATTCAGTAAGCGCGTTTAACAAAAAAGACTCTACATATTATGTAAAGCCTTCATTCTATTTCCCAGAAAAGAATCAATTTGACCTCTTCAAGTCAAAATGCAACTTTATTTGTTTTTAATATTTTCTTTGAATTTGTTTTAGTTTAGTGCTGCCTTTGCTGCATCAACAATTTTTTTAGAGTTTCCAACAAAAATTTGATTATCAACTATTACAACTGGCCTGCTTAAAAATGTGTAATGGTCTAGAATATAGTGTTTATAATCACGTTCGGTTAAGTCTTGGTTTTTTAAATCCATTTCTTTATATAGTTTTGAACGTTTACTAAAGAGGGCTTCATAACTTCCTGCTAAAGCTTGCATTTCTTCAACTTGTTTAACTGTTATGGCTTCAGATTTAATGTCTTGTAAAATAAACTCAGAAGATAAATTCAACTCTTTTAAAATTCTAATGCAGGTACTACAGGTTTTTAAATAATATACTTTTTTCATGTTATGGATTATTTCTAAAAACAAATTAAAACTATATTTATCAAAAAATTAAATAATATGGATTTTACATTTCAAGTTTTAAGAAATACTCGCGAGATTTTCAAAAAAATAATCGAACAGAACGCTTTAGAGGACTTGAATAAAATACCTAATGGTTTTAATAATAACATCATTTGGAATATTGGGCATGTTGTTGTTTCCGAGCAGTTATTGGCCTATAAATTGTCTGGGTTAGAATCCATGCTGTCAGACGATATGATTAATAAATTTAGAAAAGATACTAAGCCAGAAGGCAATGTAACTCAAGAAGCAGTAAACGAAATAAAAGAATTATTGTTTTCAACCCTTAAAAAAACAGAGTCAGATTATACAAATGGTGCTTTTAAAAATTATAATACCTATACTGTTTCTACAACAGGAAATACGTTAAACAATATTGATGAAGCTTTGCAGTTTGTAGCGATTCATGAAGGTTTACACTACGGCTATGTTTTAGCGCTTTTAAAAGCTATTAAAAACTAAATAAGGTTCAGCATCCCCAAAAGGAATAGCTAACTCTAGTATGCCACTAGAGTAGGGCGCAATTTCATAAGTATTATAAAGTAAAACAATACCTTCTTCACTATATCCAATATTTGTGGGTAACTCAAATTGTTTATAATCTATAAGTAAACTTTTGTTTTTTGTAGCGTCTATAAAAAAAGGATGGGCTACTGTTTTAAAAGCTTCAGCATCATTGAAAATTTGATTGTTTTGAATACGTTGTCCTGTTTTAGAATCAAAATTTAAAAAAGAAATATTCAAAATACCATGTGCTCCACCAGTATTGGTATATGAGGTCATTGCGATACTTATTATTTCTGGAGATTGATACATCACTTCCCCGTCTATTTGAGCTTCCCATAGTTGTGCTGTTTCTGGAAAGTCAGATTTAAACCCATTGTATTCATTATTAAAAGACGTGATACTCTCTTCTAAACTAGATGAGGTGATTTCATCTGGGTTGCCAATATGCAATGCCGAAATAATTGCTTTTTGTATTTCAGAATTTATTTGATTTGATACCGTTTTATCTCCATGTGCTTCAGGAATGTTTACGTCAACAATAGTATTGTTATCTGCTGTGATGTTGATATCTGAAAAACCAATTTTCTGTTCTTTGTTGCAATTGAAAAGAACTAAAAAACAACAAATCGATACAAGATGTTTATAAAGGCGCATATATTAAATTTAAACCCAGTTTAAAGATAATTATTGCATTTGGATTGAGAAAGAATTCCTGGATATAAATGATCGAGGTTTTGGTTGAAATTGTCATTCTCATAAAATCGGAAATCTTAGTAAAGATATTTTGTTATAAGATATCCATGACTAAAATTGTATTCAAAAAAAATGATTCTATGTATATTACACTCGCCTGCCAGCAGACAGGTGCGTCATTTTAAAAACAATAAATAAACGGTATGAAATTCAATACTAAAGTCATTCACGGAGGTCAAGAACACGACAAAGCTTATGGCGCTGTTATGCCTCCAATTTATCAAACAACAACCTACGCTCAAACCACGCCGGGAAGACACAAAGGGTATGAATATTCAAGAACACATAATCCTACTCGAAATGCTTTGGAAAATGCGTTTGCAAGTATTGAAAACGGAAAATTTGGTCTGGCATTTGGTTCTGGTCTTGCAGCTATTGATGCCGTAATTAAATTATTAAAACCTGGTGATGAAGTTGTTTCTACAAATGATTTATACGGAGGCTCTTTTAGGTTATTTACCAAGATTTATCAGGATTTTGGAATAAAATTTCATTTTATTGGCATGCAAAATGCGTCCAATATTGAAGCTTATGTAAACAAGAATACAAAGCTTATTTGGGTTGAAACACCAACAAACCCAATGATGAATATTATTGATATTAAGGCTGTATCATCTATTGCAAAAAACAATAATATTTTATTAGCTGTGGATAATACGTTTGCAACCCCATATTTGCAACAACCATTAAATTTAGGAGCTGATATTGTAATGCATTCGGCTACTAAATATCTTGGCGGACATAGTGATGTGGTAATGGGCGCTCTTACAGTTAATGATAAAGATTTGGCTGATAAATTGTACTTTATTCAAAACGCAAGCGGCGCTATTTGTGGTCCTCAAGACAGTTTTTTAGTTTTAAGAGGTATAAAAACATTACATGTTAGAATGCAACGCCACTGCGAAAATGGTACAGCTGTTGCTGAATTTTTAGCGAATCATCCAAAAATTGAAAACGTGTATTGGCCTGGGTTTAAAAGTCATCCTAATCATGAGATAGCCAAAAGTCAGATGAGCGATTTTGGGGGAATGATATCTTTTACAACAAAAGGAAATAATTACGAGGACGCTATTAAGATTGTTGAAAAACTAAACGTATTTACTTTGGCGGAGTCTTTAGGCGGTGTAGAATCTCTTGCAGGACATCCAGCAAGTATGACGCACGGTAGTATACCAAAAGAGGAACGAGAAAAAACGGGTGTTGTAGATTCTTTAATTAGACTTAGTGTGGGTATTGAAGATATAGATGACTTAATTGCTGATTTAGAGCAAGCGCTAAATTAACTTGATTATGTTTTGTGTATTTTGATTTTCTAATTCAGGTAAAAAATGTACCCAATATTTAGCCAGACCAACCAATCATCATTTTTATCATAATTTCTCCAATTATGGTCTAATCCATCTATCGCGTCATTAAAATAATATTGCCATCTTAAATCCAACATTAAGTCTGAAAGTTTAGTTAGTTTATAACGAAATCCAACGCTGGAAACTACTGAAAAAGCACCGCCACCATCTAAATTAATAGGGTACGAATCACTACCAACAGGAAAATTTTCAAACCATAAGGAATAAATATTTGTTCTGTCAAAAACATCACCAATTGCATTAGGATTCGGATTTGTATATGTGGTACTTGCTTTTGGACTAAAAGACGTGTAATGAACCCCAATACTCACAAAAGGAGCAAAACTGTAGGCGAATCCTTGAAAATCACGAATACTTAAAGGGAAAAACTCAAGTTGAGTACCAATATCAAGATTCTCTGCAACACCTTTATGAGCTCTAAGTTTATCTGCATTTGTGGAAATTTTATCAGGAAGCACCCAAAAGCCCAAGTGTTCAAGATTTGTTTTATTATAAGAAATCTCATTTCTTAATTTAAAATGATCATTAAAATAGGTGTCTGTTGTGTAGCAATTACAGTCTGCTCTGTATGCGAAATTTAAATAATGAACAAGCCCTATACCAAAACCTGTATTTCCAAAGTTGGTTTTTGATTCGTTACTGCTTCCAAAATCTGAACGAAACTGTACCGGACCAGCAATAACACCTAATTCATGAGAAAAGCCAAGTTGAGCATTTGTTGTTTGAACGATAAGAACCAAGCAAAAAATAGAAACTAAATGGTTCAAGTTAAGCATTAAAGGAATGTTTTGAGGGCAATATTTTGAGCAAATATATAAAAACTAGTAAAACAAACAAATATTAATAAATAGCACCAAAAAAACGTTGAAAAATTTATTGCGAAATTCAAAAATAAACCGATATTTTTTTGAAGATAACGTATATTTGTATCGATAAATTACATATTCAATAAATAACGATGTAATAATTGTATATATGAAAGATAATATTGAAGCATTTTTAGACCTTGTAAAAGAACGAAATGGTCATGAACCTGAGTTTTTACAAGCTGTAGAGGAAGTTGCAGAAACTGTAATTCCTTACATTGTTCAACATGATATTTATTATGGTAAAAACATTCTGCTAAGAATGGTTGAACCTGAACGATTGATTTCTTTTAGAGTCTCTTGGGTAGATGACAGTGGTGAAATACAAGTGAATAGGGGTTATAGAGTTCAAATGAACTCTGCAATCGGCCCATATAAAGGGGGGTTGCGTTTTCATCCAACCGTAAATGCTAGTATTTTAAAGTTTTTAGCTTTTGAACAGGTGTTTAAAAACTCTTTAACGACGTTGCCAATGGGTGGTGGAAAAGGAGGTAGTGATTTTGATCCTAAGGGTAAATCAGATAATGAAATCATGCGTTTTTGCCATGCTTTTATGAGTGAATTATTTAGATATATAGGCCCAAACACTGACGTCCCTGCTGGAGATATTGGTGTAGGTGGAAGAGAAATAGGATTTTTATTTGGAATGTATAAGAAACTAAGAAATGAATTTACTGGAGTTTTAACTGGTAAAGGACAGTCTTGGGGAGGATCTTTAATAAGACCAGAAGCTACGGGTTATGGTACAGTATATTTTGCTAAAAGTATGCTTGAAACTAAAGGAGACTCCATAAAAGGAAAAAAAGTAACTGTTTCAGGTTCTGGAAATGTTGCTCAATATGCTGCAGAGAAAATATTAGACTTAGGAGGTAAGGTTTTAACGTTATCAGATTCTTCAGGATATATTTATGATGAAGATGGAATAGACAGAGCTAAATTGGCTTACGTTATGGAACTTAAAAATGAAAAGCGAGGCAGAATAAGTGAATATATAGAAGCGTATCCAAAAGCAAAATTTGTAAAAGGAAAAACACCTTGGGAAGTTAAATGTGATGTAGCTATGCCATGTGCAACACAAAACGAGCTTAATGGTGAGGATGCAAAAATGTTATTAGATAATGGATGTATGTGTGTAAGTGAAGGTGCTAATATGCCTTCTACTAAAGAAGCTGTTCATACATTCCAAAAAGCAAGAATATTATATGCTCCTGGAAAAGCATCAAATGCTGGTGGAGTTGCTACTTCTGGATTAGAAATGAGTCAAAACTCATTAAGACTTAAATGGTCAAGAAAAGAAGTTGATAATAAACTTAAAGATATTATGTCTGATATTCATAAATCATGCTTGGAATACGGAAAAGATGAAGACGGTTACATTGATTATGTAAGAGGAGCTAATATTGCTGGATTTGTTAAAGTAGCTGATGCTATGCTAGCACAAGGTATTGTTTAAATAAATTTAAAACACTTCGATATAAAAAGCTTCCTAAACATTAGGGAGCTTTTTTTGTTTAAAATATATTATTTTGAAGTAAAACTCGTTAGTTATAAATATATTTGAATATTCAAAAAACACCTATGCTTAGAAAAGTAATAGTCATTATAATTTTTCTATTTCCATTATTTCAATTTTCTCAAGATTTCTCAGTGCTTTGGAAGGGACATTTTTCGTATAACGAGATTAAAGATGTTACTAAAGGAAATAACATCATTTATGCCGCTGCAGATAATGCTGTTTTTCGTTTAGATACCCAAACCAATGAAATATCAGAGATAACTACTGTAAATGGGTTGTCTGGAGAGAGTGTTTCAACAATTTTTTACAGTGAAGATTACGAGTTATTAGTTATTGCTTATGAAAATGGACTTATTGAAATAGTATTTGATAATGATGCCGAAATTCTCACTGTAGTAGATGTTATTGACAAAGTAACGATATCGCCAACCGATAAGAAAATCAATCATATTAACGCTTATCAGAATCTTATTTATATATCAACAAATTATGGTATTTCAGTTTATGATTTGGAAAGGCTAGAATTTGGAGACACTTATTTTATTGGAAATGGTGGAAGCCAAATTCCTGTAACTCAAACTACAATTTTCGAAGATCATATTTATGCTTCTTCTCTTGGGGGTAATGGCATTAGGAAAGCATCAGTTTCTAGCCCTAATTTAATCGATTTTCAAAATTGGCAATTAGTAAGTTCTGGGAATTGGCAATCTATAGAAGCTAATGAAAATAAACTTTATGCCATAAATAGCAACAGTAAAATATATCAAGTTATAGGGAACTCAGTAAGTGAATTATTTACATACTCAAGTTTGCCTTTAGATTTAAGATCTGTTAACTCAAATTTGATAGTTTCAACCAGAGATGAAGTTTTTATATATGATTCAAATTTTGCGATTGTTGCTCAAATACCTATTAATTCTGATTTTAATACACAATATACATCAGCCATAATAGATTTAGAAAATATTTATATAGCCACAAAAGATTTTGGGATTCTTAAAATAGCTATAAATAATACATTAGTTTTTGAAGAAATTCATCCTGATGGACCGTTATTTAACACGCCTTTTTCAATAGAATCAGAGCCTAATGGTGTTTGGGTGACTTTTGGTGGCTATAGTTTGTTCTACGTTCCATTTGGCAACAGGGAAGGCTTTAGTCATTTAAATAATGATAGTTGGGTTAATGTAAAATACCCAGAAGCATTTCAAGCAAGAGATATAAATGGCATAGCTATAAATCCGTTTAATACTGATCAAGTTTTTATAAGTTCCTTTAACAATGGATTAATTGAGGTTAATGAAAATGTTCCAACTACGTTATACGATCAAAACAATAGTGGACTAGAATCTTTGATAATTCCAAATAACACAAATTTTATAAGTGTACGAGTGTTAAATCCTCTATTCGATAGCAATGGGCTGCTTTGGACGTTAAGTACACTTATTGATGAGCCTCTGAAATCTTTCAACCCTGCTACAAATCAATGGAGGTCTTATGATTTTACTGATGTTATTATCGATGGTTTTACTGGTGGAAATTTAGGGTATGCTGATATTGTGATTGGTAATAATGAAACAAAGTGGATTGCATCATATAAATATGGGCTTATTGGGTTTAATGAGAACGGGAATAATCCATTAATAAAAAGTATTAGTAATGAAGACGCGAACATGCCGACTGAATTAGCTACAGCCTTAGTATTAGATAACAGAAATCAACTATGGATTGGGACCCTCAGAGGTTTACGAGTATTATATAATACATCCAATTTTTTTACAGAAGAAAACATTAGAGTTGATGAAATTATTATTGAGGAAGATGGAATTGCTAAAGAATTATTATTCGAGCAGTATGTAACGGATATCGAAGTAGATGGATCAAATAATAAATGGATTGGTACTGCAGATTCAGGCTTGTTTTACCTCTCCCCAGATGGGCAAAACACGATATTTCATTTTACTAAAGACAATTCGCCTTTGCCCTCAAATAGTATTAGTGATGTGTCATTAGATAAAATAAACGGTATCGTTTACATAGCAACAAGTAAAGGACTCCTTTCTTTCAACTCGGGTGGTTCAATCCCTATTGAAAATTTAGAAGAAGCATTCGCTTACCCAAATCCAGTAAGGCCTGGGTTTAATATTATAGAGGATAAAGTAAAAATTAAGGATATTTCAGAAAATGTAAATATCAAAATTACTGATATTGAAGGGAATTTAGTTGCTGAAGCCGAATCAAGAACTAATTTGAGATACAGAGGGTATAATTTAGAAATTGATGGGGGAACTGCTTATTGGAATGGAAAAAATCTTGGAAACAATCAAGTAGCTTCTGGAGTATATCTAATCATGTTATCAGACCTAGATACATTTGAAACAAAAGTTTTAAAATTAATGGTTATTCGCTAATGCAGGTATCTACGAAAGCTCTAGTGGTGTCAAAATTGCGCTATAAGGATAGCGATTTAATTGTAAAGTGTTACACGGCAAAATTTGGAATAAAAAGTTACCTTATAAAGAATGCTCTTAAAAGCCGAAAAGGAAAGTTTAAACCAGCTTATTTTCAACCTTTAACAATGGTTCATATTGAAGCTGAACATAAGCAAAATCGTTCGCTTCATTTTTTAAAAGATGTCAAAATTCATAATAAGTTTGAGTCCATTCATACAAATATCATAAAAAGCACTATGGCTATGTTTTTAGCTGAGGTCTTAAGTATTGTTTTGAGAGAGGAAGAGGAAAACGCACCATTGTTTAATTTTTTAGAGGCTGCATTCATATGGTTTAATGAACATAAATTAGATACAAATTATCATTACATATTTTTAATTGAACTCACGAAGTATCTTGGTTTCTACCCTGATATTAGTCAAATTAAATCATCTTATTTTAATCTTGAGGATGGGAAATTTTATAACCAAAAAATTGGTAAGTATTGTGTTGATGGTGAAAATTTAATTGATTTTAAAATCTTGTTAGGTATAAAATTTGATGTCAATAAATCAGTCATGCTCAAACCAAGGCACAAACAAGAATTTTTAAATATGATAATACTCTATTTTAAACTACATTTGCCTGGATTTTATCAACCAAAATCAATGCTTGTTTTAAATCAAGTTTTTAGCTAAATAATGAAATTTGTTCTGTCCGTTTTTATCTTTTGTTTTACGTCAAATATTTTGGCTCAAAACCTGGTGGTCTTAGATAAGGAAACACAAGAGCCAGTTGTTGGAGCGATTGCTTCTAACAGCTCTGGAACGGTTAGTTTAATGACAGATTTAGAGGGAAAATTATCATTAAATAACTTTAAAGAATTTGATAAGGTTATTTTTCAGCATGTATTCTACTTTAAAATAAGTGTCATTAAAAACGATATTAAAAATGTTTTACACCTTCAACGTCAACCACAATATTTAGATGAAATAGTGATTTCTGCTTCGAAATTTGAGCAGAGTAAAAGAGAAGTTCCTCAAAAAATTATTAGCATTAAAGAGGATGACATTGTGTTAATGAATCCTCAAACAAGTGCAGACCTTTTAGAATCAAGTGGTCAGGTATTTGTTCAAAAAAGTCAATTAGGAGGGGGGAGTCCAATGATTAGAGGGTTTTCAACCAATCGATTGCTGCTGTCCATTGATGGTGTTCGTATGAACAATGCTATTTTTAGAGGAGGGAATGTGCAAAATGTGATTGCTATTGATCCTTTTTCAATTCAAAATACGGAGATTATTTTGGGTGCTGGGTCAGTTATATACGGAAGTGATGCTATTGGTGGTGTCATGAATTTTTACACAAAAAAGCCCTTACGTTCTTTTAGTGATTCATTGGAGTTAAAAATTAATAGCACAATGAGGTATGCTTCGGCAAGTCGTGAGAAATCAGGTCATTTTGATTTAAATTTAGGATGGAAAAAATGGGCATCCTTTACAAGTATTAGTTATACAAATTTTGATGATTTAAAAATGGGAAAATATGGTCCAGATGATTATTTGAGACGCGAGTATGTTGATACGAGTAGCGGGATTGACGTGATAAGAGAAAATTCTGATGCGAGAGTTCAAAAGTTTACGGGATATAATCAGATTAATATTCTTGAAAAAATTCATTATCAAGCAAAGGATAACGTAAGTTTTGATTTTGGCTTGCATTATTCAGAAACTTCTGACTACCCAAGATATGACAGATTAATTCTCTATGATACTAATAATTTAAAGTCTGCAGAGTGGAATTACGGTCCTCAGAAGTGGTTTTTGGCAAACTTACAGTTTACGAAACTAAGCAGTAACTCAACCTTACACGATAAAATAAAAGTTGGTGCTGCCTATCAAAGTTTTCAAGAAAGTCGCATTGATAGAAATTTTAACTCTCTATTGAGAAGAAAGCGAGAGGAACTTGTCGATATGATGACATTAAATGTTGATTTTGAAAAATCAATCACTGACAAATCCAAGCTTTTTTATGGGCTTGAGTATTTATACAATAAAGTACATTCAAAAGGATTAGAAACTAATATTGTCTCAAGTGAGTCCAATCGCATTGCATCGCGCTATCCAGATGGATCAACATGGTCTTCAACGGCTGCTTACTTAAGTTATAAATACAAACCAAATAAAGAATTTACATTTCAATCGGGAATACGTTACAATCATATTCAAATTAAGGCAGATTTGACTGATAATAATGTGTTTTATAACCTGCCATTTACCAATGCTGATGTCGGCACAGGAGCTTTTACAGGTACTTTAGGTGTTAGTTGGTTGCCTAATAAAATTACTCATTGGAAATTTAATTTATCATCAGCATTTAGAGCACCTAATATTGACGATGTTGGTAAAATTTTTGATTCTGAGCCTGGTTCGGTGGTTGTTCCAAATGCAAGTTTAAAGCCTGAATACGCCTATGGAGCAGAATTGGGATTGTCTTTAAATTTAGGTCAGAGTGTATCGCTTGATGTCGCTAGCTATTATACGTTTTTAGATAACGCGCTGGTAAGAAGAGATTTCACCATTGGTGGGGTGTCAGAAATTTTGTATGATGGTGAAATAAGTAATGTTCAAGCTATTCAAAATGCATCAAAGGCCTGGATTTATGGTTTTGAAGCAGGGTTGTCAATACAGTTTTCTAAAAGTCTGACGTTTAAATCACAATACAGTATTGTTAATGGGACAGAACAAGATGCCAATGGTATTGAGGTCCCAGTGAGACATGTAGCACCAAACTTTGGAACAACGCATCTCTTGTGGGAAAATGAAAAGTTTAAATGTGATGTCTTTATAAATTATAACGGAGCGTTGTCTAATAATCAATTAGCGCTTTCAGAGAGAGATAAGGCTTATTTATACGCTAAAGACAAGAATGGAGATCCTTATTCTCCTTCATGGTACACACTAAATTTTAGATCACAGTATCAATTGAGTAAAGAATTATCTTTGGTTGCAACATTAGAGAATATCACAAATCAACGCTATCGAACTTACTCGTCAGGAATCACCTCGGCAGGAACAAATTTTATTGTATCAGTAAAATATAGTCTATAACAGCTCAGACAGCTTCTTCAGGGTGAATGCTATTTTCTTTTTATGGCTTTTTTGGTGTTGGTTTGCCCATTGTTAAGTTTTACAGTTATTAAGTAAGCGGTTTTGCTAAGATTATTTAGCGAGAATGTTTGAGAGAATCCTTATTTGATAATAAATTTCAAGAGATTTTGAAGTTAAAAAAACAAGCCTAAATAAAATGTTACTAAATTGCATATATGATTCCTTATAAAACCTACACTTTAGAGGAAGCTCTTTCGAAGCTTCAAAATTATTGTTCTTATCAAGAGCGGTGTCATCAAGAAGTTAGACGTAAATTGGTAAGTATGCGAATGATTCCTGAAGCGATTGATCAAATTATAGTAGCTTTATTGGATCATAATTTCCTCAATGAGGAGCGTTTTGCAAAAGCTTATGTAAGAGGAAAATTCAGAATAAAAAAATGGGGACGAAGGCGATTAACTCTTGAATTAAAGAAAAAAGAAATAGGTATATTTAATATAAATCAAGCAATCAGTCAAATAAATGAATTAGACTACTTAGAGGTGTTTAATGACCTGTCTGAATCAAGATTATCATTTATCAAAGAGTCTAATAAACTAAAAAAGAGAAAGAAATTAGCAGATTACTTGCTTTACAGAGGATGGGAATCTCATTTGGTTTATCAGAGGGTGAACGAATTAGTACAATAAAAACACGGAAGATATTCTATTTTCTTTTTATGGCTTTTTTGGTAATGGTTTGTCCATTGTTAAGTTCTACAGTTACCAAGTAAGCGGTTTTACTAAGATTATTTAGCGAGAATGTTTGAGAGTATCCTTGTGTTGAGAAGTTATAAATTACTTTTCCTGAGATATCCATGATTTGTATGGATGCCATTTCAAATTGACTAGGCACTTTAATTTGTACCTGTCCATTTTGCAGTTCAGTAATTTGCAGCGTCTTAGAGTCTACTTGAATGTCATTAGTGCTTAGTGATTCTTCATTAAAAGCAATTTCAAAACGGTCATTAAAAGTACCAACCTCTGTATTAAAGCTGTAAGGAGCGATGGTTAAATCATGAGTAATGGATAAATAATGATCGGTGATATAAACAGGAGTTTCTGATAAGACACCTTCTCTGTCTCCCAAATCAATAGATAGATTTCCTAAGATATTTGATTGGTATCCTAGTACAATAGATTCATTCTCATCAAAGGCAGGTCTACCTTGAATTCCATATTCATAGGAGGTATTGTCAAGTGAGTAAAAGTCAATATAATTACTCCCTTTTAAACGAACACCATCATAGAGTCTGTCTTTTTCAAGAGTTGCATTTTCAAAAAATCCGATAAGGATTTGACTAAAAGCACCGTTAGGATTCGTTAGGTTTAACCAAAAGCGATCCTTTTCAATAATCTCATTTGTTGAAGAAGCGCTAAAGGAGTTGTTGTTTGCATAAGATTTACTTCTCATGCTATTATTAAACTCTACAGTAGAACCTGGACTGATAGCATCTACAGCATCTACAAAAAATCCTAAACCAGTTTCAATAATACCTGTAGGCACAGCACTGCCAGATTCAGACGCCTCACCTGTTCCTATCCCGCCAGTGAAATTATACATGGCATAATCATCGACACTATAGTTATAGGTGTCAGGACCTGGATTGTCTATTGAAATAGCAGTATTGTGTGTCCAAAAATACAGGGTCCCATTGATATTGCTGTTTTGTGTGATAAATTCATCTGCAGAAATCGCAGAGGGGTATGGATTGCCAAGTAGATTCCAGTCATCTTCATC
>NZ_CAJQQI010000003.1 GCF_905480415.1 uncultured Algibacter sp.
TTTTAATTTAAAACCAGAATCTTACCGAACATTAATTGCAAAAGGCATGGACATTAAAAATGCTGTAATGAAAGCCGATAAAGAAATTTTACATCCTTTTGAAAACGATTTGAGTTTTCTTTATGGTACTATTTTTATCAATAACAATAAACAATTATCTGGCAACGATAGCAGAAATGTTTGCATTTTTGCCGAAGGTGAAGTCGACAGATGTCCAACTGGGTCTGGTGTTTCTGGTAGAATGGCTATCCATAAGTCAAGAAATGAAATTGATTTTGGTGAAACTATGACTATAGAAAGTATTACAAATTCGGTTTTTAAAGGCTCAGTATTTTCTGAGGAAGACTTTGGCTCTTTTAAAGCAGTAATCCCTCAAGTTGAAGGAACCGCATACATTACCGGAATGCAAACCTTTGTAATTGATCCGAATGACCCTATGAAAGACGGTTTTATTTTAAGGTAAATAATCTATTATGCGCCGAATGGATTTTCAATACTATGCATTGGTTTTGTAAACCATTTTGGTCCTTCTTTGGTCATATATATATGATCTTCAAGACGGACTCCAAATTCATCTGGCACACAAATCATTGGTTCATTACTAAAACACATTCCCGGCTCTAAAACGGTTTCATTTCCTTTAACGATATATGGATATTCATGAATATCTATGCCTATACCGTGACCTGTTCTGTGTGGCAACCCTGGAATCTCATAATCTGGTCCAAGTTCATGAGATTCTAATATTTTTCTAGATGCCAAATCAATTGCAGCACAAGTATCTCCTAATTGAGAAGCATCAAAAGCAGCTTGTTGCGTTTCTTTTTCTATGTTCCAAATGCGTCGTTGTAAATCATTGGCTTTTCCATAAACATATGTTCGAGTGATATCTGATATATAATCATGCAGCATACAACCCGTATCTACAAGAACCATATCATTCATTTCAAGGTCTTTTGGCTTACTTACACCATGTGGAAATGAAGAATCCACACCAAATAACACAATACAAAAATAAGACCCTGACGAGGCACCATAGCGTTTATGAGCTTCATTAATAAAATCTTCAACTTCCTTAGCACTAATACCAACTCTTAAAATTCTAGCTACTGCTTTTTGAACTTCTAGAGTAATATTCATAGCGTGTTGCATAATGGCTATTTCTGCACCCGACTTAATCATTCTACAACCCGAAATAATTGGATTAGCATTACTTAATGTATATTCTATTGATGCTTTTAAAATGCCATCAGAGATGAAGAACGGTGTGGTTTCATCCATTAAAATGTCACCATCAGCTACGCCATTATCCTTAAGAATTTGAATAAATAATTGATAAGGACTTTCGTGTTCTTCCCAACAATTGACTTTCCCTTCAATTTTCATAAAATCTAAAACGGTGCCTTTTTCAAATCGAGGTGCTATATAATGAAGTTCACCATTTGGAAACAATAAAGCGCCCACCATGCGTTCACTAGAACCCCAATGTGTTCCTGTAAAATAAAACAAATTAGATCCTGCATGTAAGTATATAGTTTGAACATTTTGAGCTTGCATTAATTCACAAGCTTTATTAATTCGTAATTGAAATTCTTCCTTTTGAATGGGTTTAACTAAATGTCCATTCGATACGATTGCGTTTAATTCTATTTCTGCAGTTGACCCTCCAATTCCAATGGTGCTCATAGTGTATCTTCTTTTAATTATTCATTGAAGCTTCAATATCTTCAATTTCTATTGGCATAGCCTCCGTTAAATTAATATTCCCTTTTTCAGTAATTAAATAATCATTTTCTAAGCGACAACCAATGCCTTCCTCTGGAATATAAATTCCTGGCTCACAAGTTAATATCATCCCCGATTCAAATGGACGTGAATACAAACCAACATCATGCACATCTAATCCAATATGATGTGCCGTACCATGCATAAAATACTTTTTATATAAAGGCTTTTCTGGGTCTTGTTTTGAAACCTCATCAGCCTTCAACAACCCTAATTTTATTAATTCGGTCTCAACTAAATTTGCCATTTGTTGCTCATAATCAGATGATATAACTCCAGGTTTTAAAAGTTTACTTCCTTCTTTTAAGCAACGCAGAACTGAGCTATACACTTCTTTTTGTCTTGCTGAAAACTTCCCGTTTACCGGAAAGCAACGCGTGGTATCACTGTTATAATTTGCATAACAAACTCCAAAATCCATCAAAATCATGTCTCCATCATTGCAAATGTCATCATTGGTATTGTAATGTAACGCACAAGCATTTTTACCTGAAGCCACAATAGGTTGGAAGGCATGCCGTTTTGCTCCAGCCTTTATTAAATTATAGGTTAATTCTGCTTCTAACTCGTATTCTTTAATGTTAGGTTTACAAACTTTTAAAACACGTTTAAAAGATTCAATACTAATATTAGCAGCCTTTTTTAAAAGCCCAATTTCTTCATCAGATTTAATTTGACGTAACTCTCGTGTAATTTTTGCAGCCCGTAAATATTGATGCAAAGGATATTTTTCTTTACACCAACTAATCATTCTATCCTGTCTTGTTTGTTGGTCTTTGGTCGCCCGTTTTAAATATTCATTATGTCCTAAATAAAAACCATCAGCCTCAAAAGCCATATATTGTAGAGTCATTTCAAAATCTTGAATCCATTCTACGCGCTTAACCCCTGAAATCTCGCTTGCTTGGGCTTTAGTTAATTTTTCACCGTCCCAAATTTTAATATGGGCGTTGGTTTCTTTAATAAATAAAATTTCTCTGTTTTCTTTTTTATAAGCACCAGGATATAAAACCAAGATACTTTCTTCTTGATCAATTCCTGACAAGTAAAACAAATCATTATTTTGACTAAATCCCATTACATCATCGGCATTATTGTGCTTGACATCATTGGACGTTAAAATAGCAATGGTATTTACTATCATTTTAGAACAGAAATTAGATCTGTTTGTTATGAATAAAGTATTTGAAATCTGATTGTATCGCATAATTTAAAAAATTCTATCTGGATGATAATTATCTAATTCTAATGAAGGTTTTTGTTCCGAAATAATTTCTGATACTAATTTTCCTGTTGCGGTACCCATGCTCCAACCCATCATAGCATGACCTGCAGCAATAGTTAAGTTTTTACATTTTGAAGATTTACCAATATACGGTAATCCGTCTGGTGACACTGGACGTAAACCACTCGCTGCATTACTTTTTTCTTCAGAAGTTAAATTAATTTCTGGGTAATATCGTTTAACAGCATCAGCAATAGCTTCAACTCTAACTTTATTTATATCATGGTTAATGCCTGCAATTTCCATAGTACCGGCAAAACGTGTAAAACCATTCATAGGTGTTACCGCTACTTTTGCTTCGGCTAAAATTGCTGGTATTGAAATATTAGTTTGTTTTTCGGTATTTATTCTGTATCCTTTTCCTGCTTGAATCAATAGTTTTAAACCTGATTTTTTATTTAAAAAAGCGCTCCATGATCCTGCTGCTAAAACAAACTCGTCTGCTTTTAAAACTTGTTTATTGGTTTTGATTGTTGAAATTTTCTGGTTCTCAATCTCTATATCTTCAACCTTCTCGTTGGCATAAAAGACAACACCCTTATTTTTTAAATATGTTTTCATTTCATCCATAAACTCATGTGGTGTTGAATGAGAATCGCATTTATAATAAGTTGCTCCTTTTAGATCTAATGCTACGCTAGGCTCTAACTTTTTTAGTTCTTTTAGGCTAATTTCTTTTACATCTAAACCTTCCTGTTTAGCTATGTTAGCCGTATTTATTTCATCTTCTAATGCTTTATCGGTTTGACATAACATGAGCAAACCTTTCTTCTCGTAATGAAATGAAAAGTTTTCATCTCGCTTAATGTCATCATATAAATCTTGACTTAAAAGTGTAATTCTTTTAATCGTAGGAATTACTTTTTTAACATGTTTTGAATTGCATGATTTATTAAAAGCCAAAGTCCATTTTAAAAAATCTAAATTTAGCCGTGGTTTTATATAAAGCGGACTGGACTTATTAAGCATCCATTTCAAGCCTTTTTTCATGACACCTGGCGCAGACAAAGGAATAATATGACTTGGAGATAAGTAACCTGCATTCACGTAAGACGCACCAGAATCGAGGTTTGACTGATCTACAATAGTAACTTGATGCCCTTCTTTTTGAAGATAATATGCGGAACATAATCCTATTATTCCACCTCCAATAATTATAACTTTTTTTGACATTCTATTTAATTTTAAAAGATCTCGAAACAAGTTTATGATGAATGTATTCTTACAGATTAAATCACCTGAAACCCATGTGCATAAGGATCATCTTCGTCATCAATGATAATCGTATTGTATCCAAATATTTTTGCCCAACCTTTAATACTGGGAATAATAGCTGGCTTTCCATTTATAGTCGTTTCTTCTTCTACACGACCAATAAACTTGCTCCCAATATAACTTTCGTGAATAAAATCGGCTCCTTTTTTAAGTTTTCCTTTAGCATATAATTGTGCTAGAACCGCTGATGTTCCTGTTCCACAAGGGCTTCTATCTATGGCTTTATCACCATAAAACACCGCATTTCTTGCTGTTGATGTTGGGTCTAAAGTTTTACCCGTCCAAAGTACATGTGTTACATTTCGTATCGTGTCATTTTCAGGGTGAATAAACATATTAGGGTATTTCTTATTTATTCTTTGCCTAATCACTTGAGAATATTGAATGATTTGTCCAGCTGAAAAGTCATGAACTCCAGAAAAATTTTGTTGAGGGTCTATAATAGCATAGAAATTACCACCGTAAGACACATCAAAAGTTAGCTCTCCTAATTCAGGACAATCAACCGATAAATCTTGTGCAGCTAAGAAACTTTTCACGTTTACTAGACGAACCCAATCTACTTTATTCCCTGTTTGTTGATATTCAATTTCGACCAAACCAGCGGGAGCTTCCATAAGTATCTTCCCTGGAGTTTTAGGTATTATTAATCCTTCTTCAATAGCGATAGTAATCGTACCAATGGTTCCATGACCACACATGGGTAAACACCCTGATGTTTCAATAAATAATATAGAAAAATCATTTTCTGGGTTGTGTGGTGCATAAAGCATACTTCCACTCATCATATCGTGTCCCCGAGGTTCAAACATCAGTCCTTTTCGGATCCAGTCAAATTCTTTTAAAAAGTGCTGGCGTTTTTCACTCATGGTTTTGCCAACTAAATCTGGATATCCTTTGGTTACCACACGCACAGGGTTTCCACAGGTATGTGCATCAATACAAACAAATTTTGAGCGTGCCATTTATATTTTAGATGTCGTTCTTACATTATTAACTAATCTAGAAATCCCTAAAGGATTTTCGTTTTTTAATTCTATTGGAAGTAAATCGTTTGGCCAATCTTGATAACTAAATGGTCTTACAAATCGTTTAATCGAATCTACACCAACTGCGGTAAATCTTGAGTCTGTAGATGCTGGATAAGGTCCTCCATGAAGCATTGAAGGGCAAACTTCAACCCCTGTAGGCACGCCATTAAAAATAATGCGTCCAACCCTATTTTGCAAGGCATTTACTATTGAAGTAAATGTTCTAATTTCGTCATCATCAGAAATAATCGTTCCCGTTAATTGTCCTTCTAGATTGATAATTATTTCTTCTAATTGCTCTTTATTCTCACATTGAACTACTAGCGAAAATGGTCCAAAAACCTCGTGATGTAATATTGGATTATTTAGAAACGTATTTCCTTCAACAGTTGTAACAACTTGTCGAGCATAATTAGGTTTTACATCTTCATTATAACCCGCCAAAACTTTAATACCACTTTGAGACATGGCATTGGCTTTATTACTTTCATAAGCACCAGCAATATTTGGATGCAACATACATGAAGGTTCAACTTTTACAATTTCTTCAGCTAAAGTATTTACAAAATTTGTTAATCCTTCTGATTTTATGCCAATTATTAATCCTGGATTTGTGCAAAATTGTCCTGTACCTAAAGTTATAGATCCAGAATATATTTTTGCTAAATCTTCAGCTCTATTTTTTAGAGCTTGAGGTAAAATAATTACTGGGTTTACACTGCCCATTTCTGCAAGTACAGGAATTGGCTCATCACGTTTTGCTGCCAAATCAAATAATGCTCTTCCGCCTCTAATACTTCCTGTAAAACCCACAGCTTTTACATTTGGGTGCTGTACTAAAGCTTGTCCAACTTCTATACCACTACTATTAAGGTTTGAAAACACACCATTTGGCATTCCTGTTTTTTCTGCTGCTTTTATAACAGCAGCAGAAACCATTTCACCTGTCGCTGCATGCATAGGGTGTGACTTTACAATTACCGGACAACCTGCCGCAAGAGCTGCCGCTGTATCTCCTCCAGCTGTTGAAAATGCAAAAGGGAAATTGGATGCTCCAAAAACCACAACTGGACCTAAAGCTACATTCATTTTTCTTAAATCTACCTTTGGCATAGGCTGTCTATCTGGTTGTGCAGTATCAATTGAGGCATCTACCCAATTCCCTTTTTCTACATGGTTTGCAAAAGCTCGTAATTGGCCAAGTGTTCTTCCGCGTTCGCCCATGGCTCGCCCATTAGGCAATCCACTTTCTGAGGAATATACTTGTAGTAAGTCGTCGCCCAAAGCTTCAATTTCTTCAGCAATGGCTCTTAGAAATACTGCTTTTTTTTCTCCTGATATTTTAGAATAGGTTTTAAACGCTTCCGAAGCTAATTTTGCGGCTTGATTAACCTCGTTAGTTGATGCTTCTGTGATTTCCCATTCGTTTTCAATATTTAATAAAGGGTTAAATGTTTTAAACGTTTTGTTTCCTATTGCTGATAGTTGATTTCCGATGTAGTTTTTTCCTGTTATCATGCTTTATTTAATCTTTTTATGTGCGCTTCAATATGGATTGGTTTGTGAACCACTTTTGTTGATACTGGATATTTTTCTAATAAATTTTCTGGCCGAATTGGTCTTTTCTCAAATCCGCCCCCACAATTAGAGCAAACGTGCTTCAAAACATTGTCTATGCAGTTTTTACAAAAGGTGCATTCAAATGCACAAATCATTGCCTCTTGAGAATCAAATGGCAATGATTTATTACAATGTTCGCATGTTGGTCTTATTTCTAACATGTTGTTTTTGTGTTAAGGATTGAGGCATTTGTTTAAGCTCTTTTT
This sequence comes from uncultured Algibacter sp., assembly GCF_905480415.1. Classification (GTDB taxonomy): domain Bacteria; phylum Bacteroidota; class Bacteroidia; order Flavobacteriales; family Flavobacteriaceae; genus Algibacter_B. Next base: position 7,203 of record NZ_CAJQQI010000003.1, read on the forward strand.
TGTTTTTCTCAAAAAAAGCGAGTGCCGAAAGCCTGACCGCTTTTTGGAGCGGTAACACCCAATTTAATTATACTAAAATACTTAGATTTTTATAATCTGGCAATACGGGTCTTACCGCTAAAGCATCTTCGATAATTTTAGTTACACGTACTCGTTCATCACCTTTTAATACTAATCTTGGAGCTCTAACATATTCTGAACCAATATTTGTATGGGTTGAAGCTAGTTTAATATACTGGACTAATTTTGTATGTATATCTAGCTCTAAAAGTGGCATAAACCACCTATAAATAGCAAGGGCTTCTTTTATTCTACCTGCTTTTTGAAGCTCGTAAATAGCCACAGTTTCAGCGGGAAAAGCATCAACCAAACCAGCTACCCAACCATCGGCGCCAATAAGTAAACTTTCTAAAGCCAAAGTATCTACACCGCACATAATGGCTAATCTATCTCCAAAACGGTTTTTTATTCGTGCAATATTAGTAGTATCTCTGGTAGATTCTTTAACAGCTTGGATATTCGGACAGCTTTCTAAAAGCGTTTCGAACATATCTAAAGTTACTTCAATTTTATAATCTACGGGGTTATTGTAAATCATAATTGGTAATGATGTACTATTTGCAACAGCTTTAAAGTACTCTACAACTTCCTCGTCGCTTGCTTTGTAACGCATTGGAGGGAGCATCATAAGTCCTTTTGCACCATCTTCTTCAGCCGTTTTTGCTAAGGCTATTGCTGCTACGGTAGTTTGTTCTGCAATATTCATTAACACTGGAACTCTATCTTCTACTAATTCAACGGTTTCTCTGGTTAAAATACGTCGCTCTTCATCAGTTAACGTACTGGCTTCACCCAAGGTTCCTCCTAATACAATACCATGTACCCCAGCATCCAACTGTGCATGTATGTTTTTTCTAAATAATTGTAAATCCAATTCGTCATTTTCATTGAATTGGGTTGTTACTGCGGGCATTACACCTTTCCATTGAATACTCATAATCTTTAATTTTTGATAATATAAAATTACACTAGTATTCACATTTTAAAGAATGGTTTGTTAATCACAATACATACTATATTATCCATTTTAATATTAAATAATGGATATTTGAATATTATTTGTGTAATTTCGGGTTCTCAGTTTCAAAAGAAAATGAAAAATGATTTACTGAAATAAATTCAGCATAAGTGAAAGCACTACCCTTCAAAATTCCCAAACCAGAACAAGATGCTCTCGTTTATCAAGTTGATTACGGGACTTCTTTCTATGACAAACTACATCAACATAAAGAAATTCAGATTAGCTTAATTGTGGAAGGAGAAGGCACGCTTGTTGTTGGAGATTCAGTTAATGATTATGCAAAAAATGATGTTCTTATCATTGGTAGTAATATTCCCCACGTTTTTAAAAGTGATTATTCTGCTTCTAATAGCTTCCATATGATATCTTTATTTTTTACAAGAAATTCTTTTGGGTCAAGCTTTTTTGATTTGGAAGAATTGAAAGAAGTACAAGCTTTTTTTAAACGTGCTAAACATGGTTTTAAAATAGCTTCAAAACTAAAACAGATAAGTGCCTTTTTTTTTCAACTTGAAGAAAGCACCAAGTTAAAGCGCTTTTTAATACTTCTTCAAATTATAAAAATCACATCAAAGGCAAACTATAATAGCCTATCATCCTTTATTTATGATAAAACCTATTCGGATAATGAAGGGCAACGCATGCGGAATGTATTTGAATATACTATGAACAATTTTAAACAAGAAATTTCTTTAAAGACCATTTCTAACGTGGCTAATATGACGAAAAATGCCTTTTGTAAGTACTTTAAAAAACGTACTAATAAAACCTATATTCAGTTTTTAAACGAGCTTCGTGTAGAACACTCATGCCGACTGCTGCAATCAAACAATGATTTATCTATTATACAAATTGCAGAATGTGTTGGCTTTAATAACATGTCGAACTTTAACAGGCAATTTAAAGCTTTAAAAAGCTATAACCCATCCGAATTTAAAAAAATGCTGAATTAAAGTTTCTTAACGTAATCTGTGATAATAACGGTTAGTGTTGGACCAACTTTACCTTCAATATATTTTTCGTTTTCGTGGTCTAAACGAATATTTCTCACTGCAGTTCCCTGTTTTGCAACCATGCTAGAGCCTTTAACTTTTAAGTCTTTTATTAACACTACTGAATCTCCGGCTTGTAAAACAACACCATTTACATCTCTATGAATTAATTTTTCCGGATCTGCTTCACCCTCTCCTGTCGCTTTAGCAAATTCTAAAACATCATCTTCTAAATACATCATATCTAGCAAATCTTGTGGCCAACCTTCTGCTCTTAAACGAGAAAGCATTCTCCAAGCGGCTACTTTTACAGCATCTTGTTCGCTCCACATACTATCATTTAAACAACGCCAGTGGTTTGCATCTGTGGTTTCTGGGTCTTCTATTTGGTCAACACAGGTTTTACAGGCAACTAAAGACTTTTTTAAAGTTTCATCTTTTTGTGGCGCTAAAGTATGTATTTGTAAGTGCTCTTCGCTTCCACAGAGTTCACATTTATTATCAGCTCTTTTATATAATTCTCTATCTAAACTCATTTTCTACATTTTATTACTACAATGATACAGCTAAATAGAAGGTTCTACAAGTTAAGATTTACACGGTATCTTTTTTTTAAATAACAATAGTGCTAGTACTATTGTTGAAACTAATTGTTTGGTTGCTTTCATAATCTGTTAAAAATTAAAGTTAATATATTGGTAAAATTAATTACGACTTTAAGATTTTGGGCTATTTGATTATGCTAAAAATTCAATTAGGATGAAGAGAGAATCTAAATACACAATTTTATTATTCGATTATCAGACAATTACTCTTTATTTATTGTACTAAGGAATCTCTTAGCTTTTTGGACATCCCTTTAACGACCATGTCATAACTATGGTTTATAAGTTCTAAAATAAATTTTGGTTGTAATTCTCCTTTATAAATTGCAATAGTATTCCAATGAATATTGCTCACATAGGGACC
>NZ_CAJQQI010000004.1 GCF_905480415.1 uncultured Algibacter sp.
AATAAACTTTACTTTAAGTAAAATAAACACTACTGCCAACAATGTATATAATTTATTGCTGGTTCTAGCCTACATACGAAAATCCTCGCGGATTTTCTATTTGGTTTGTATTTGCTAAATTAGGTTCTTAAAACACGCAACTTTCCATATACAAACATCGTCAAATTTTTAAATTTGGCTTATAGAATTGAAAAATAGAAACAAAACATAAAAATTTGGCCCGTGTATAATCCAGAATAAAAGTACTTTTATACACGCTTCGTTTCATATACGGAGACGTTGTACTTAATTATGACCAACCAATAACCAATGATAAAATTCTTTAGAAAAATACAATACGACCTTATGAAAAAAAACAAAACTGAAAAGTATTTTAAATATGCCATTGGAGAAATTGTTCTTGTTGTAATTGGGCTTTTAATTGCTCTTCAAATCAATAATTAGAGTGAAAATAGAAAACTTCAAAATGAAGAATTGAACCTTTTACTTGAAGTAAAATCAATATTATAAGTTACATTAAATAACTTTAAGAATGATACCATTTATAATAATCAGTTCATTATTAAGTTAAGGAAAATATAATAATCCATTGAAGACAACTTATCTTATACTTCTGAATTGGAAAACGCATTTGGAATGTTCGGTGTATGGTATAGTCCATATCCTATTTCAACTGCTTATACCACATTAAAAAAGGTTTAACTTTCGCTAAACCCTTTTTATATGTTATTTTTTGTGCTCTTTTATTGAATAACTGCTTTAGGTTCTTCCTTGAGTTATTCTTCATTTGAAGCTTTACTTTTTCATCCAATAAAAGGGAGGTGCTATTTTTGAGGCATTTTTTCTTGTTTTACCTAAGTTTAAGATAAAACTAAATTCGTGTGCTCCATTGTTGTAATTTGAAAGATTAGATATGGTTGCATCATATGTATAACCGATTTTGAAATTATCAGTTAAACGTATTTGAAATAATCCTGATATGGATTCGTCTAGTCTATGTGAAATCCCAAATTCTAATTTATTATTCCATAAAATACTTGCAGAGATATCCGCAGACAAAGGACTTCTATTTACTGCTCGCATCATTACTGATGGTTTTAGCTGGAAATCTTCTGATATATCAAAAACATAGCCCGATGAAACATAAAAAACCATTTCATCCGAAGCACTGGAAACCACATTGCTATTTTTGGCATACCGTTTTGTTTTTAATATATTGACAGTGGATAAACTTGCATAAAACTTTTCTGTATAATAAAAAACGCCTGCTCCAAAGTTTGGATTGAACTGGTTTATATTTTCACTAAATAAATTATCATTTTCAATGCCCAATCCCAATAAATCTACATTTAAAAAACTTCCGCCCGCTTTTAATCCAAAGGCTAAGATAGCATTATCTGAGGTCTCTATGGAATAAGAAAAATCAGCAAATAAATGTGTTTCATTTAACACAAATACTTTATCATTTACAATAGACAATCCCAAGCCTACATTTTTTCCTACAGGGCCGTGCAAGGAAAGTGTTTGCGTTTCTGGTCCTCCTACTAATCCTGCCCATTGGCTGCGAATATCGGCCGTGGCTGTAAAAAGACCATGACTTCCTGAATAGGCTGGGTTTATTAAACTAAAATTATTGTAATACTGTGTGTATAAAGGATGTTGTTGTCCATAAGTATGCAGTGCAGTAAGAAGGACAATTCCAATAAGTATATTTTTAATTATTCTCTTGAATTTCATGTTGCTTCTTTTAATAATTGATATAAACCCATCCTTTTACTATTTTACTTCCTCCATTTATGCTTAACACATAATAGTAAGGTGCGGCCGGTAATTTTTGTGTTTTACCTGTGGAAACACCATCCCAATAATTTTGATAATTTTTGGATTCATATACCATATTTCCGTATCGATTGTATATTTCAATGCTATTGTTTGGATACTTTTGAAGTCCGGCAATAATAAACTCATCGTTGGTACCATCGCCATTTGGTGAGAAACCATTTGGTATTGATAAACCTCCTTCATCACAAACATCTCCAGTACCGTCGCGGTCTAGATCTGCCTGATTTGAATTTGATACTGTTGGACAATTGTCTATTGCATTGGCTATGCCATCGCCATCCATATCATCATCACAAACATCAGCAATACCATCATCATCCATATCGTCTGAAGTTATCGTTACAATTGCTATTTCTGAAGCTGAGATCCCTGCTGTATTTCTTACCGTTAAGGTGACTGTGTAATCTCCTAAGGGTGCACAGTCAAAATTTGTTCTGTCCAGGCTTATAGAAGCAATTCCACAAACATCTATACTTTCGTCATTAATAGCATCTATAGTTATGGAAGCATTTCCGTCACTATCCAATGCTACAAAAATATTTTGCGTAATCACATTAGGTGTATTGTTGTTTTCTACCCTTACAATGGCACTGGCTGTTGCTTTATTTCCACTAGTATCTGTTACCGTTAAAGTTACTGTGTTATCGCCTACATTGGAACAATCAAAATCGGTACTACTTATTGACATACTTGCAACGGAACAGTTGTCTGTTGACCCCTGATTAATCGCTTCCGCTGTGGTTGAAACTAATCCGTACTGATCAAGATAAATTGTGATATCCTGCGTTATTGCTGTTGGTTTTAGATCATCTACCACGGTAATTGTGGCTGTTCCAAAAGCGGTACTTCCCATGGTACTTGTAGCAGTAAGTGTTACGGTATTTTCTCCAAGTGAAGCGCAATTAAACGTAGTGATATCCAAAGACAATCCAGATAAGCCAACCAGAGAACTTGAGCCATTATCCACTTGGTCTGGTGTAATTGATATATTTCCACTTGCATCAAGATATGCCGTGATATCTTGTGTGATCACCACCGGAAATGGATCACTTACGGTAACCTCTACTGCAACCGAAGTTGCGTTTCCTGATGGATCTGTTCCTGTTAATTGAATTGTAACCGGACTGTTTATCGCATCTGTTGCACTGAAAGTGTTTTGGCTTAGCGTGTAGCTAATGGATCCGCAATTGTCTGTGCCACTACTTAAAACATCTTCATAAGCAATACTTACTGTACCTAATTCGGTTAAGACAACCGAAATAGCTTGCGCTGTGATTATTGGTACTATTGAATCTTCTACTCTTACTACAGCCATGGCAGTTGCTTCATTTCCGTACACATCGGTTACCGTCAAGGTTACTGTGTTTGCTCCAACATTTGAACAATCAAAACTGCTGATGTCTAAAACAGTGGTTGCAATACCACAATTATCTGTTGAACCATTGTCAACCATTTCGTTTGTAATAGTTGCATTTCCTGTTGCGTTTAACTGAACTGTGATGTCTTGGGTTAAAACTATTGGTTTTATGGTGTCTTCAACAGTAACAATCGCTGTTTTGCTGTCGAAGTTTCCATTAACGTCGGTTACCGTTAAGGTTACTGTGTTTGCCCCAACATTCGAACAATCAAAACTACTGATATCTAAAACCATTGCTTCAATACCACAATTATCGGTACTACCATTGTCTATTCGTGTAGGGGTAATTCTTGCGTTTCCGGTTGGGTCTAATTGTACCGTGATAGCTTGTGTTGAAACTATTGGTTTGATCAAGTCAACTACGGTTACAATGGCGGTTGCACTGTTTGTATTTCCGTTAGAATCCGTAAATGTTACTATGTTTTCTCCGATGTTTGTACAATCAAAATTAGACCTATCTAATGATACGTTAGTAAACCCACAGGAATTTGAAATATCAATAATATCTAATAATCCTATTGATGCTTCTCCATCATTATTTAATTCCAAAGCGATATTTTTAGTGCTAATATCTGGAAATGCTGTATTTACAGTTACAAAAGCATATGCCACTGCTATATTTCCACTTTCATCAGTTACTGTTAACATAACATTGTTGATTCCTATATTTGAACAATCAAAAGATTTTTTATCTATTGATAATGAGGCAACACCACAATTATCCGTACTTCCTTGTTCAATTTGTGAAACTGAAAGCGTGGCAACTCCAGAATCATCCAATAATATAGTGAATGGTGAAGCAACTGAAACTGTTGGTGGCAAATTATCTACTACTGTTACTATTGCTGAAGCTGAGGCACTATTACCACTTTTATCTATTACAGTAAGGTTTATGGTATTTGGGCCTAAATCTGAACAGGTTAAGGTTGTTTTGTCTAGAACCATAGTATCAATATCGCAATTATCAAAACTACCATCATCAATATCTGCGGTTGTGATGTTTGCAATACCATTTTCATCCAAAAACACATTAATATCTTTTGTTACAACCGTTGGACTTAAATTATCTAAAACTGTTACTATAGCTTCAGCTATGATAGGCTTGTCATTTGTATCATATGCGCTAAGATTAACAATGTTAGGGCCAAAATCTGAACAGGTAAAAGTTGTTTTATCTAAATCTCCAGAATAATTTGTACTACAAACCCCATTGATAACATTATCAATAATATCTTCAGTTGTAATGTTTGCAACACCATTTTCATCCAAAAACACATTAATATCTTTTGTTATAACCGTTGTGGTAGAACTATCTAACACCAATACTATAGATGTTTTTTCAGTGCTATTCCCATTTAGATCAGTCACCCGAAGTTTAACTATGTTTGGCCCATTATCTAGACAATTAAAGGTAGTTTTATCTAAAACAATGGTATCAATACCACAATTGTCAAAACTAGATATTAGAATATCTGCAGTTGATATGTTTACTTCACCTGTTGAATCCAAAAACACAACAATTTCTTCTTGAACTTGTACTTCTGGAGCTATATCATCAAACAGATTAATCAACTGATCACAGCTTACACTATTCTGATAATTATCAATAGCAGTATAAGTTCTAGTAATGGTGTAATTAACAAGTGAACATCCTGAATCTCCTTGGGCACTAACATCACCATAAGACACATAAACAGAACCACTATTATCAATTGCCGCAGCTACGCCAAAATCGGTTGCATTGTTTAAATTTGATATACCTATAGTTACATCTGATGGACAATTTAAGGAAGGTGGTTCATTGTCTACAACCTTCAATGTAACTTCAAAATCAGTTTTATTGCCTGACTCATCCTGTGCGGTAAACTTAACTCTATTTAAACCTATTGGATATTGGTTATTAGCAGGTGCATTACTTGTAATAAAAGGGCTAACAGTGTAATTATCTGTTGCTATAATATTTAAACCAATCGTGGCATAATTTTGACTAAAATCAGTATAATAGGTGTCTGAAATTTGAATTGTATCAAAAACAGGTGGTTCAATATCTGCTACCGTAGCTTTAATTGCAAAGTTGTAATCGCTCTCGTTACAATCGCTATTTGAAATATGTATAATAGCGTTTTTTTCGCCAAATTCGCTAGGTGTAAATACAACGTTAAAAGTTGTACTTGAATTCGCTGCTATACTCAATGGTAATGCTATAGCTGTTATTGCAAAATTTTGTGCATCTACCCCTGAAAAAGAAATGGCATCATTACCAAGCTCTAATGGAGCTGTTCCTTTATTTTCAATAGTGAAAATTTGTTCTATGGGGTCTACGCTAGTTCCAAAATCTGTAAAATCATCTATTGAAGTCGTATTATCCCCATTTAAAATTTCTCGTCCATTTCCAGTTAATCTTATTTCTGATCCTTGATTTAACAATAAAAGTGGTTTAGATCCTTTGTTCGATAAAACTTTATCTAATTTGCCATCATTATTCACATCAGCTACTATCGTCTTATTGTATATAAATGGAATTTCAACTCTTTGGTTCTCAACGAACTCCCCAAAACCATTACCTGATAAAATAAAAGAATAGTATGTTGTTGTCGAATAACCCACATAACCGATATCTTGATTTTGGTCTCCATTAAAATCGCCAACAACAATGTTAAATCTATTTACAATATCATCTTCAACCGTGGAAGTCTTTAATACAAAACCTCCCATACCATTACCAAGAAAAATAGAAATATAATAATTAATAGGATTAGTACTATTAGAATCGTAAGACCGTATTATCAAATCTTGAATACTATCATTGTTAAAATCACCTGTAACTAGACTCAATGGATTATACACGCTATTAAAAGGCACATAATTAGTAAAAGCTAATGTGCCATTACCCAATAAAATATTAATTTTTTTATTATCTCTATCCGTAATAGCTAGATCTTGATTATTATCATTATCAAAATCACCAACAACTATACTTGTGTTCCGGTCAAAATTACTTCCCGTTGGAGTTATTATAGTTTGAGTAAGATTTAATGATTCATCAAATGATAAAATAAGTATGTCATTAGAGCCATCTAATGGTCGAATAAAATCCTGTACACCATCATTATTAAAATCGCCAACACTAAACTTAGAACTTAAAGGACCGGTACTTGACATAGCATAATCTGTTATTCTAAGATTGTATTCCGTAAAATTGCCCTTACCATCTCCTAAAACGGTTAAAAAAGAATAGTTATTATCTGGGTATAAATTTGAATTATAAACTTCCCCTTCAAAAACTAAATCTAAATTTCCATCTTTATTAAAATCTATAATATGGTAACTAATAATACCTAAAGATTCAGAAATATTTAAAATAGAATTTTTTTTATCATTATAATTCGCACCATCTCCTATAAAAACATTGATAGAAAGTGATTTATTACTCATTTCATATTCAACAAAATCCAATATACTATCATTATTAAAATCAGCAATATCGATTAATTTATCATACTCAAAACTAGGTATATCATTACTTAAGTCAAAACTACCGTCACTACACTGAGGATCTGTAACTGTTAACTTAAATGTAGTTGTAATATTACCTGAGCAAGTATATGCATTAATAAACACTGTATATTCTCCTGCAATGGTAACATTAGATAAATTAATAATTCCAGTTTCAGGATTAATAGTAATTAAACCTGAAAAATTTAAATTTGGGATATAGGCTATAAGATTATTAATGTTTTCTGGAGCTCTATTAGGTTTTATTTGCATATTACCTCCAGATATTACAGAGGTATCTGAATAATTACCCAATACAGGAATTCCGGAATCTGAACCATTTCCAGCAATCAGAAAACTATAATCATTCCCACAAGCATCACCATATAAAATACTTACTAATGCGGACTTATACCCTAAGGATGTTGGTTTAAATGCAATAGAAAATTCTTTAGTTTCTCCAACATTTATAGTAGTAGGTAAAGATATTCCTTCAATAGAAAACATATCGGGATTTGTTCCAGATAAACTAATAGCGTCCGTATCTAAATTAAGAACAGTATCATTTTTATTCTCAATAATAAAAGTGTGATTAATAGATTTTTTATTTAAACACTGATTGCCAAAATCTGTTTTATCATCTCTATTTGGAGATGAAGCTTTATTACTAATTAGTATATTAGGAGTTCCTTTTCCTTTTATAACAAGGTTAGGGTTACTTAATAAAACAGAAAAAGGATATTTTGCAAGGGCACTTGTACTGGCAATATCTAAAAGATTATCATTATTGAAATTTCCGACAAGAACCTCATTAAAACGAGGAACTGTGCTAGTCGTAAATTCACTTAATTCCAATTTTTTTGTTTGAACAGTATAGCTGCCTAAACTGTTACTTAACACTAATTTAATTTCTGAATCAGGAATAACAAAATCCAAATACCCATCTCCATTTAAATCAGCTATATCAAAGTTTTTAATGGTTCCGTTTCCAAATAATAGTGAAGTTATTATTACTGGATTTACATAATTACCTAGCCCATCTCCATAATAAATCGTTAATTTATCTTTACTCACCCGGGCAACGTCTTGATTACCATCTTTATCAAAATCATTCACTTTAATTTTTTCATAAAAATTAAGTCCTAATTCTATCTTATTATTAAAGTTAAAATCACCGTCAACATTTCCAAGATATGTTAATAAGCCTTTTCTTGAAGAAATTGTAAAATCTAAATAATCGTCCTTGTTAATATCCTCTAAAGCCATTGATTCTGCTCTATCGAAAGAACTAAAAGTCTCTGGCATAAAAAAACTATCTAACTTAAATTCACCGTCAAAAACACCTTTATCTTTCCAAAAATTGATATGATGGTAGGTTAAAAAAATAACATCTTGTCTACCATCTTTATCTATATCTTCAATGATTAAATCATTTATCACTTCACCTGCTTGTATCATTTTATCCTCAATAAAAGTGCCATCTCCTTGTCCCAAATAAATGGTGATTTGCCCTGAGGTTCCTTGATAATAAACAACAAAATCTTGATTACCATCTCCATTAATATCAGCACTTTTAACTCCACCAATATAAGTAGTGTCTATATTTGTTAAGATTCCTGTTTTATCAAACTCTCCACGACCATTACCAGCTTTAAAAAATACTTTACCGGTTCCATTAGAAAAAAGTAAAACATCTTGGGCACTATCTCCATTAAAATCAGCAATGCAAAATGCATAATTTAAATATTGAGAATCAAAATTATTTTCTACTAAATTTGGCGCAGCACATTGCGGGTCTAGTACGGTTAGCATAAATGAGGTTTCAGCTAAAACAAGATTATCATCATAAGCTTTAACATTTATATTATAATTTCCCGCAAACTTAGCGTTTGTAATATTTATAACACCTGTATTCGGATTGACCGATATTATACCAGAAAAATTAGCATCAGCATAAGCATTCATTCTCGTAAGGTTATCCGGTAAGTCAGATATTTCTACATTTAAATTTTGACCAACATACATACTAGCACTATTATAAGTACCTAATAAAACTGGAGGATAAATAGTCCCTTCTACGGCAAACATTGTACCACTAAATAATTCATCACAAGCAATATTACCTACAGTAATTGTAGCTTCCTTTAGCCCTGTTTCTGAATTACTAGCAGTAAAAGTAACTTCGAAAGTTTCAAATTCATCTTTAGCAATAGTTAAAGGAAATATACTGTCATCTACAGTAAATAGAGATGCATCGGTACCTGAGATAATTATTGATTCTTTTTCAAATATTAAAGCAGAATCATCCAAATTATAAATGGTGAATTTTCTTTTAGTTTTTTCATTTACGCTAATAGCTTTAAAAGCTGTATAATCTAATAAGCTTGGTGTAGTATCACCAGATTCAATTACTATCTCGTTACCCGTTACATTAATAACTGGTGCTGATGATTTTTTCCCTGTTAAAACTGAAATAGAATTACTGTCAATATTAGTTACTGCTATATCATGCAGGTTATCATTATTAAAATCACCAACTACAATTGATGTTGGGTTGGACAAATTATTAATTAGGGAGGATTTAAAGAATTGACCTGTTCCATTTCCTAAATGAAACGAAATATTATCGTTCCCAGAATTAGTTACGGCTATATCCTGTTTCCCATCGCCATTAAAATCTCCTGTACTCATAGAAAAAGGTACTTCTCCCGTACTTATATCTGCTGCATTTACAAAGCCACCCGCTCCATCCCCAAGTCTTATAGAAATTACACTGCTTATTGAGCTCAAAGTAGCCAAATCGATAATGGTATCATTATTAAAATCACCTTGAATTAAACAACTGGGGAATTGGCTTACCGCTATTGATGCTCCTGTTTCGAAATTATAATTACCTTGTCCTAAAAGTAAAGAAACCGTATTATTGGTTATATCAGAATAGGCTATATCAACATTCCCATCACCATTAAAATCTGCAGTTGTTAAATGTTTTAAACCTCCTCCGATGTTTATATCTTGATTTAATGAAAACTCTCCAAAACGATTTACTTCATAAATTGCTAAAGAACCACTCTCATCATTTTTAAATAATGTTAAATCTTTAATACCATCATTGTTAAAATCACTAAGATTAAAATTATCTAGAATTATTGGCTCAGAGTTCTCAGTGTCTAATACAGATATAGTTTGTTCTGTGAACTTGCCATTACCATCATTATTAATTAGAAGTGAAACCGCACCTTCTAGACCAACTAATATATCCTGATAACCATCTTTATTAAAATCATGTATAATCATTGAATTTGGACGATTTCCTCTGTTAAAACTGGTAGGAGGAGTGCCTAGTTCTATTTCAATTTCTTCATTAAAAGTTCCATCACCATTACCAAATCTTATTGATAAAGAATTAAATCCAATATTCTTATTGTATTTGTCATATCCACCATTCACAACAATTATATCTTGATTATTGTCATTGTTAAAATCGCCTAACCTTATAAATTCTGGTGTAGCTGGTGTAGCTGGTGTATTTGTTCCAACCAGCCTTTTTGTTTCACTTAATAAATTAGGATTGTTTTCTGTAAATACTCCCTGGCTACACAATGGATCCTCTACATTTAAAATAAAAGATGTTTGGTAGGCCTTACACGAAGTTGTCGCTATGATGTTTACTTCATAGGTTCCTGCTTGTAATGCATTGGTTACAAATAAATTTCCTTCTAAATCTACATTTATAATTCCGCTAAAATTGGATTGTGCAGATGCAAAAAGCTCGTTAAAATTTTCAAACGGTACTGAAGGTGAAATTTTTATATTACTACCGCTGTAAACAGTTTGATCTCTATAATCACCTCCTGTTGGTTCTAAAGGATTAAGGCCATTTCCCTCTAGCGCAACAGAATATACACCATTAGAACAATTTTCAAGATTAAAATTTAATATTGCGTTTTTTAAACCTTCAGTAGTTGGTTTAAATGTAAGTGTAAATTCGGATGTATCGCCTGCTGAAACTGTGAATGGAAAAGTGACCCCTGTTAATTCAAACATTACAGCATCAGTACCTGTAATGGAAGAATTTAGTAGGACTAAATCTTCAGCTCCTTGGTTTTTTAAAGTATATTTTTTTGACACATCATCAGTAATACATTTATCGCCAAAATCTACACCTGCAATACCATCTTCATCAGCAATGCTAATTATATTTTTTCCATACATAACTTTCACTAAAGCCGTATTTGTTATCTCAGTAGTGGGATCCGGAAAGTTTGGAAAATCAATTTCCCTACTTGTGCCAACAAATACAAAAACATCTAAAATATTGTCATTGTTAAATTCTCCAAGTAATGCCGCACCACCACTAAATTTAGTTTTAAAAGTGAATTTTCCATCACCAATACCTGTATAACAATAAACGGTTTTACCACTATTAAATATTACATCCTGAATACCATCTGAATTAAAATCGCCCACATTAATACTTTCGAAATCAGAGTTTCCAGCATTAACAGATGATTTTTCACAAACAATTAAACCTCCCTTTCCATCTAGTAAATAAGTCCGTAACAAAGTGCCATTTTTAATAAGAAAATCAGCGTTTCCATCATTGTTAAAATCACCCGTGGCAGATATTATATCATTCCCAAAACTCATATCAATCCCAGGAAAATCCATGTTTTTAAAAATTCCATCGCTGAGAACATTAAGCTTACCATATTTACTAATTTTTATAATATCATCACAACCATCATTATTTAAATTCGTCTTTATTAATTCGTCGCGTATTTGGGTTAAATGATGATCATCTAGAATAGAAAATATTTCAGAAAAACCACCGGTTCCATTTCCTGCGTAAATTACAAATACCTTGTCGTTTTTCACCCCCTGCAAAGTAACTCGGTCATTCGTAGTATAATTTAAAGCCAGGTCGGGTATAGCATCTCCATTAAAATCACCAATAATTAAATTTCTAGGAAATCTAAAATCAGGACTTTCAAACAATTGGAAACTTAGGTTAAAACTGCCCTTACCATCACCTAAGTATACCGTAAGCCTTTCACCTGCAAGATAACCTGTTTTCGTAAAGACATAATCCAAGTTTCCATCGTTATTAAAATCTGCTACTTTTATATCGGTAAAGTTTGTTAATGTATTTCTCCATTGAATATCACCGGAAGTATCTATATAACTGAAACCTCCTGTTTTTTCACCTAAAAATAAGCCTATATTTGCATTTTTTACCAAACCATAGTTATCGTCAAGACCTCCTGTTGTTATCAGGGCTAAAACATCTTGTAGACCATCATTGTTAAAATCGCCTAAAGCTTGTTTTTTTATTTCTTGATCGAAATCCAAATTACTCTTAATTAGACCTAATGCTTCTCCAGATAAAAAATCCCCTTCTGTGCATATTTTGTTTAGCACGTGTATTATAAAGGATTTTGAAATTGAAAGGCCTTGAGCATCAAATGCCGTCATGGTTATATTGTATGTTCCTGGATTTTTTGCATTGGTTATGTTTAATATACCTGTAGCTTTATCAACCGTTAAAACATCTGCAAAATCGATGTTTGACATAGCATCTAAACTTCTTGCATTTTTTGGTATACCGGATGGAGTTATAGAAGCATTTTCTCCAAGATAAACAGTAGTTTCTGGATAATCACCTAATAACGGCCCCTCCACTTCATTGATTTGTAAATTGAACTTTAAATCTAATTTTTCACCACATGCATTCTCAGCTTCAAAACTAACTTCAGCCTTATAGCTTTTGTCTAAGATTTGCCCAACAGGGGTGTACGTAACTTTAAACTCTATTTCTTGTCCCGTATTTAAAATAGCCTCATCACCATTATCTGGATACACTGGTATTGGGCTTATCGAAAAATTTTGAGGAGCATCAATTGAATTTATAGTTAAAGATTTTAAATTTAAAACACTTAAACCTGTATTTTTAACAGTAAATATTTCTTCTATTTGTTTTGGAGGATTTATTGACCACTTTAAGGTTTGATTCTCAGAAACTGGAATAAAGTCAAGATCAAATATATTTTTCTTTTTTTGGGTTATTGTAAATTTATTTTTTTCTTTTTTTCCTAATAAAATATTTACACTATTACCCCTGTTGACAGCTAAATCTATAACCCCATCATTATTAAAATCTCCTTTTTTTATATCTTTGGTATGTTCTCCAAAAAAACCCTTTATTACAGAAGTACCTTTAGGTTTCAATAATCTATAATTACTATCTTTCCTACTGCCTAATGAAACCTGTAAGGAGTCAAATAAGTCATTAACAAAAGCAAAATCCGGAATATTATCATTATTAAAATAACCTATCGTCATACCTTCAAAAACCTTAACATCTTCTAAAGATATATCGTAATCATCGCCTATACCTAAATACCTGTTGGTCCTAACTTTATAAAGAGATATTTTTTGGTTGTAGCCATTACCATCAATATCAGCCCACTCAAATTGTTTAGGACTAGCAATTCCTTCAGGTGGACTATATGAAGCAGTACCACTACCAACCCCATTATATATAAATTTCTCCCATAAATGTTGGCCCTCCTTAAACTTACCGTCACCTGTGCCTTTATAAAATTTAATAGTTTCAGCATTACCGTGAACTATGACTATATCTAAATTTCCATCATAATCAAAATCAACCAATTTCATATCAATGGGGTCTTGAGGAATTAAAATTTCGGAGATATCTGGAAAATCCTTAAGAGCATTATAAATGGTATAAGGAGATGGGTCTTGAACAGCATCTATTAATGGTTGTAAATTTATAGTTTGGTTAAAATTGCCAAGACCATCACCAAGTGCTATAACTAGAGTAGCTCCTAATCCAGCAAAAACTCTTGACACTCCATAAAACCCAGCAACGACATCGCCAATTTCCCCCGTATCTTTGCTTATTATGGCAAGATCAGGTATATTATCGTTATTAAAATCACCTACTTTAACCATTCTACTTCCAAGACCTGTGGGTGTTGTGGAATGATGTGGTAAGGTTTTAAACATACTACCATCAATTCCACCAAGTCTGGTTTCTACATGTCCTATAGGATCTTCATTACTTGTGGTGATATCTTGAAAACCATCTCCATTAAAATCGGCAATCGCACTATAACTAGGAAAAAAACCCGATGCTGTAATTGTCTTGTTAGTAGTAAAATTTCCAGATCCGTCACCATAACTTATAGTTGCCCCATTTACTTCAGGTGAAGCGAAGTCACCATCATTATAAACATTCAAATTAGGGTTATATGTCGTTAGTATATCCTGATTACCGTCATTATTAAAGTCTCCAATAGCAATAGATTTAACCTCCCTTGGCATTGTTATAGTTGAAAATTCTTGAAATTCTCCGACAGCATCGCAACCTGGTATAACTGTAAGTTTAAATTTATATTCTCCTACTTTATTTAATTCTTTTGTTCTTTTTAGGCATTCAGATAAAAAATCTTGATTTGGAGGAGGAATTTCTAAAGAAAGACAATCGCTATAATCGGTTTTCGTTATAATATCAAATTTAGCAACTGTTATGGTATAGGTTCCTACTGGTCCTGCATTGGTGATTCTTATTTCTCCAGTTTCAGGATTAGCACTTAAAACACCTGTAAAACCACTACTAGAAGTAACATGAACAGCAGTATTGCTTGCAATTATATCTTTGGAAATAAATGAAAAATTTTCTCCTGCTAGAACTGTTCTATCTTCAAATTGTTGTGCTTGTAAATGATTTACTACAAGTGTAGTTAAAACAAACCCGACAAATTTTAGGTATTTTATTATCATTTTAAATATATTTTGCTCTAGTTTAGCTAGACGTTGATATTAATTTTTATATTTTGATTGAGTTTGACTAAACCGTTCCAAAAAACCAAAATGCCATCTTTTTCTTGATAAAAGAATTGGCCCGATGGTTTCTGTACTATATACTTTCTAAAGTAGCTTGCCGGTTCAAATATTGTTTTATGTATTTTGTAGACCCACCCCCGGAAGGTATTGTCGATCCACTTTTTGATCCTGTTATGAGTAGAGTTTACTTGTTGTATGTGGCAACTAACTTGAGCCCGATGGCTAATGGCATTTTCTATATGCGATTTCCCGATATGCCCAAGTTTGACTAAACTAAGGTCCCATGTCCATTTTCTGTGTTGAGTAACGGTTACCAAAACTTAACCATTGATGACAACTTTTTTACAGGATTCCCTAATCTTTTTCCGTATTTAAGGTCATTTAAATCCATTCTCTTTTCCAACCTAAAAAAAAAGTCTTGTCACTTTCGGTAATCCCCATAAAACCATCCTTACCAGCCTTGTCCAACATTTCTGCCAATATCTTGTGCCTCCCGTCCAAGGACGTCTTTTTATTAATGCCCATAGCTGAACTTATTTAATCCAAACTTTTTTCCTCTGTCATATAGCGTAATCCCATAATAATCAAGTATTTCACAGTTTATCTAGTATTTGTGTAAAATTAAACATACGTATTAAATCCTTATGAGGTTTCAATTTTTCTGCCATTTACACATTAGTGTAGTCTAAATACAGAAATGTATAGATGAGTGGTGTTTAAAACCTTAACTTAAGTAAGGAGTTTTAAATCTGGTAGTAGCCTTGACAAGTATTATGCAAAGTTTCAAATAGTTTCAATACAGCATCCCGAGATATTCTAACTTATATTATTTCTTGTTGATTTAAATGACCTTAGACATCTGGTATTTAAAACTAGCTAATTACCTTTGATTGCTGATTAATATTATCAATTATGAATACCAAACCAAATACTCCTGTAACTTTTCAATGTGGTGCTGTAATGTTAAACCGTTTCATGCTAGCACCAATGACTAATACCCAAAGTCACGAGGATGGCACACTTTCTAAAGACGAATACCAGTGGTTAACAATGCGCGCAAAAGGTGGTTTTGGACTCACAATGACCTGCGCTTCGCATGTGCAATTTATTGGTAAAGGGTTTCCAGGACAATTGGGTATTTATAACGACACACATATTGAAGGTCACCGCCGTCTAGCTGCTGGTATTAAGTCCCATAATAGTTTAGCGGTGATTCAGCTGCATCATGCTGGAATGCGCACTCCTGAAGACTTAATTGGTGAACAACCTGTTTGTCCGTCAGCTAGAGAAAAACACAACGCACGTGGCTTAAGTTTAAAGGAAGTTATAAAACTTCGTAACGACTTTATCACAGCCGCCGTACGTTCACAAAAAGCGGGTTATGATGGCGTGGAAGTCCATGGAGCTCACGGCTACATACTTACTCAATTTTTAAGCGCGGACATTAACAAACGCACAGACAATTATGGTGGCAGTTTAGAAAATCGCGCACGTCTGCTTTTTGAAATTGTAGATGGAATTCGTGAGACTTGCGGACCAGAATTCTTATTAGGTGTGCGATTATCTCCTGAACGTTTTGGCATGAAATTACAAGAGGCGAAAACCATTTGTCAGCAATTAATCCATGACTCCCATATTGATTTTTTAGACATCTCACTGTGGGATGTGTTTAAGCAACCTGAAGAGCTCGAGTTCCAAGACAAAAGCCTATTGCAGTATTTTGCCGAGTTAGACTATAAACATGTGAAATGGACCGTCGCTGGAAAGATTAATTCTGGACAAGATGTGCGTACAGTCTTAGACGCTGGTGTAGATTTTGTATCTATAGGACGATCGGCTATTTTACATCATGATTTTCCAAAGCAAGTATTGGCTCATACAAACTTTGAACCCACTGCATTACCTGTTTCCGAAGGGTATCTTCGAAATGAAGGTTTAGGCGAAAAGTTTGTCACTTATATGAAACGCTGGGATGGATTTGTGACCGATTAATAGCCTCAGCCCCTAAAAAACAAATCGTAAAATCAATTAATTAATTATATTTGACGGTTAATTAACGGAACAAGCAAACCTTTTCGGTCTAACAACAACCATAAATCCAATATGCGTTTTATTACATATTCCTTTCTGGCACTACTATGGTGCTTTCTAATCCCTTGTTCACTTATCGCGCAAAACACAACCAACACGATTAATGGGGTTGTAAAGCTTGACGAGGCTAATACCTTAGAATTCGCCTCGGTAGCCTTGTTTATAGACAATACAAGTTTTGTAAAAAGCACGATCACTGATGCTCGAGGTCGGTTTAGTCTTAAAAATATAGAATCAGGCAGCTATACCATCCGGATAGACTATATGGGTTATACCACGTACGTTTCGAAAGTATTTAATATATCCACATCTCAAAGCGTCAACTTACCTCCTATTATCCTAAAGGAAGAAAATAACACTTTAGATGAAGTGGTCATCACTAAGAAAAAACAAATGATTGAGGTCAAAGCCGATAAGATCATTTTTAATGTAGCGAGCAGTCCAAGTGCTTCAGGAACCAATGGCTTAGATCTTTTGAAAGCAGCTCCTGGGGTAACTTTAGATTTAGATAATTCGATTTCTCTATTAGGAAAAAGTAATGTTCAGGTGTATCTTAATGGCGTGCAATCCCGTTTGTCTGGAAATGATTTAACCACCTTTTTGCAGAGTCTCACGTCTGACACTATAGAATCTATTGAAATCATTTCCAATCCTGGTGCGCAATATGAAGCTGAGGGAACAGGAGGCATCATTAATATCCGACTTAAAAAAGCAGTAGCCACGGGACTCAATGGAACCGCTGCTTCTAGTTTTACTAAAGGCGAAGAATACCGCTACAGCAACAATGTATCCTTAAATCTCGGACTTGAAAAACTTCAAACGAGCTTTGACATCACCCAGTCGTATAATAACAATTTCGTCGGTTTTGACGATCGCAAACAACAAAACAATGTGGCACTGTTGCTCGACTCCAAAGACAACCAGATTAGAGATGGGTATAATGTTGGATTAGCACTAGAAACTCAATTAAACGACAAGCACTATGTGGGCCTTAATGGCCGTGGTATTTTTAATATTGTCGATAACAGATTAAATAGTATTACTGATATTTTCACGGTGCAACCTCCAGAACTGTCTGAAATCTTACGCTCACAATCCTTTGCAGATGGAACTTCGACCAATTATTTAGTTAATGGTTTTCATTTATGGACCTTAAACGATGATAGTTCTATCATCACTAATTTAAGTTTAGGTGTTTATGATAGTGATCAAAACACCATGCAACCCAATACCTATTTTGAGGCAGATGGTTTAACGGTTATAGACATAGACGACGCCCAATTTAATTCGGACACACAAATTAATCTATGGTCTGCCAAAGTAGACTACGAAAAAAGTTGGAATAAACTTAGCTTGACTGCCGGTTTTAAATACGCACAGGTGAAAACTAAAAATAACTTTACGTTTTTTAATATCGATAATCAAACCCCTGTTTTTGATCCAACAAAAAGTAACGCATTTGATTATACTGAGAATGTCACAGCATTCTACTCCAATCTTAATTTTATATTAAGTGATAAATGGTCCTTAAATACTGGATTACGAATAGAAAATACCGATTCTCGCGGACAGTTATTTTCTGAAGTAGACACTGATAATAATGACGTCTCACGGAACTACACCGATTATTTCCCTAATATTGGCCTGTCTTATGACGATCAAGATAAACACAGTTTTAGCTTGGGTATCGGACGACGTATTACACGTCCTAATTACCAAGATTTAAATCCGTTTGAAAGTCCAACAAGTCAGTTAGTTGTTTGGAAAGGAAACCCTTTTCTCAATCCAAATTACATCATGAATTACCAAACCTCGTACGCGTTTCAACAGAAATATATTCTAACGGCATCCTATAGTGAAACCACCGATTTCTTTTCAAGGATTGTAGAAATTACGGGTGACGAATCCACACAGATTATTCCAAGAAATATGGAGAAAGCTACCACTTTAGGACTTTCGGTAAGTTTCCCTGTAGCACTTACTAAATATTGGGGGCTTCAAGTCTTGGGAAACTTATCTAAAGAAACCTTTAAAGGTAATGTAGAAAGCACCGTTATCGATATTGATAATACGCTATGGAATTACCGCATACAAAACAATATAAAAATAAACTCAACCTGGTTGTTAGACATCACATTTACCCAACGTAGTAGATGGATCTGGAGAGGTTCTGTATTTATTCAAGGCACACAAGGCCTCAGTTTTGGCATCCGTAAAGACTTTTTTGACAGGAAACTCCAACTGCGCATCACAGGAAGTGATATTCTGCGTACCGAGAGTGAATACCCATATACTTCCGATTATGGTGGCATTGACTTAGATGGTACCTATATTGCTGATAACCGACGCTTTGGACTAGGCCTTACGTACAACTTTGGTGGTCCAAAAGCCAAAAGTAAGAATGTTAAAAGTGGGCTCGACGAAGAGCTGAACCGTATCCAGGACCAGGATAAAAACAACTAGAATAAGGAAAGGCTAATTAACTAGTTGTATATTTAATTGATAGTTATTGATGACTAGGACACAGGCAAAGCAATTAAAAATACGTTTACAACAATTAAATAATAGTTAATATGAAACACTTAAAAAAAACCATAAATATTCTTTTAATTGCCTTGACGATAGTTGCATGTAAAAACGATAAGGATAAACCCAACACAGAAAAAAGTAATATTGAGCAGACTTCAAATAAAGATAATGCTATTCAAAAAGAACAAAAGATTATTTTTCAAAAAACATTGACATTACAAAACATATCGTTTGATATAAAAACAACTGGAGAAGGTTCTATTAGACAACTTTCAATTCAACCAAAAGGGTTAGAAATAGACAATCAAAACATGACACTTGAAATAGATGGGCAAGTAGTTAATGCAGAAATTGAAGATTTAAATTCAGATGGATCTCCCGAAATTTTGATTTACACGAGGTCTTTAGGAAGCGGCAGCTATGGGAACGTCATTGGCTATTCCGTAAATAATGGAAAGTCCATAAGTCAGATTTACTTTCCAGAACTGTCGGATAACAAAGAAGCCAATATTGGTTACATGGGCCACGATGAATTTGCTATTATAGAAACTAGTTTAGCGCGACGATTTCCAATTTACAAAAATGGAGACACAAATAACAACCCAACGGGCGGTATGCGCCAAATACAATACAAACTAAAAGATGGTGAAGCATCTAGACTATTTGTAATAGATAAAATTAGTACGTATTAATATAAGTTATTGACTAAAAACCAGTGCCCACAAGGGGTATAAGTCATTACTTATTCTCGCCTACTCCATAAATTGCAAAATAATTTTCAGTTTGGTGTCTACTTTCAAAGCCTACCGGCAGGCAAGTTCAGTTTGTATGCACTAAATTAGACCCTTAAAACGCGAAACGAATTTTATACAATAACGATAGCGTCTTTTAAAAAAAAACAATATGCAGGTAATTTTAGGAGCCAATGGAATAATTGGAGAAGAATTGGCAAAAGAATTAAGAGCCCATTATACGAATGACATAACCTTAGTTGGAAGGCATCCTAAAAAAGTTAATACCAACGATATTGTATTCAAAGGCGACTTACTCCATTCTGAAGATGTCAATAATGCTTTAAAAAATGCTAAAATTGCATACTTAACCGTTGGACTTCCTTATAGATCGGACGTTTGGTTAAAAGATTGGCCTAAAATTATGCAAAATGTAATATCGGCATGTAAAACCAATACCTGTAAACTTGTTTACTTTGACAATACGTATGCATACCCTCAAGACTGTAAAATTCAAAAAGAAAACACCCCTTTAAAATCGGAAGGAAAGAAAGGGCGAGCTAAAAAAATAGCTTCTGAAATCTTATTGAAGGCCATTAAAGAAAAAGACCTCAACGCTGTTATATGCAGAGCACCCGAGTTTTATGGTCCGGGCAAAACTCAAGGTATTACAAATACCCTTGTTTTTGAGAAGCTGAAAAAAAATAAAAAACCAAAAATATTCCTAAAAGATGATGTATTAAGAACTTTAATTTACACTCCTGATGCCAGTAAAGCTATGGCCTTGATTGGAAATACACCAGAAGCATATGGACAAACTTGGCATCTTCCTTGCGATGATAACCGACTAACTTACAAAGGACTCATGGAAGAAATCTCAAAGCAATTAGGCAGAACAATAAAGTATGACGTATTAAATTCGTTTATATTAAAAATAGCTGCATTTTTTAATAAAAATATTCAAGAAACTCAAGAATTACTTCCTCGTTATGCTATCGACAATATATTTGATTCCTCTAAATTCAAGAATAGATTTCCAGATTTTAAAGTAACTTCTTATCAAGAGGGCATTAAGACTATACTTGATAATTACGACATAAAATAAAAACAAACTTAAGCCGCGTATAATTAATTACTTGTTCTCTAAGTACTCGAAAAACCTTACGAATTTTTCTTTGATTCGTTTTCTTTTACTAATTTAGACCTAATCAATACGACACACGAACCTGCTGTGTATCATTTAACCTAAATATTAATCTTTAATAATTATTACTTGATAAGTAGATGAAAGTTAAAACTGTAATACTATATTCTTCGGTAGATGGACAAACTCTAAAAATCTGTAATAAACTTAGAGAAATATACCAACAAAACAACGAAAAAGCGGAGCTTATCTCTATTGATGATTTTACTAAAGATGTAACCCATTATGATAGGCTTATTATAGGCGCAAGTATTAGATATGGCGTGCATAATAAAAAGATAATTGATTTTATAAACACGAATAAAAAACAACTAGATTCCATAAAAACAGCTTTCTTTTCTGTGAATCTGGTTGCAAGAAAACCTGAAAAAAGCACCCCGGAAACAAACCCGTATGTCATAAAATTTTTTAAAACTATCGATTGGGCACCTACTATTGTTGAAGTGTTTGCAGGTAAACTAGACTATAAAAAATACCCATTTTTTGATAGAATTATGATTCAATTTATTATGTGGATCACAAAGGGACCAACGAATACTAGCGCCGAAATTGAATATACCAATTGGGATAAAGTAACGGCGTTTGGGACACAGTTAAAGACTTTGTAAGTAAATTATTGGAAAGGTACTAAGCACAACAGCGTGTTAAAAAAATAAGCCAATTTTAAAAATTATAATTATGAAATTAGTTGTCACGTCGTTTGGAATACTCATGCTCTTTTCAGGTATCGTATTGATTGTAAAGCCCGGTATTATTTTCGGTTTTATGGAAAATAATATGGAAAGCACCTCTCTCTATATTTTTGCAATAGTGGTTAGATTAGTACTTGGTATTATATTTATAGTAGCTGCCAAAGCATCAAAATACCCTACCGTAATTAAATTTTTAGGCTATCTGTTTTTAGCAGCTGCTAGCCTTTTAATTTTCATGGGGCAAGAAAATTTTCAACACTTTATTAACTCTGTTATTCCTAATCTTAGACCCTTTAATACCCTAATTGGTCTGTTCAGTATGGTATTTGGAGGTTTTCTGATTTATGCTTTTCAAGGAAAAAAATCAGAGCAAGAGTAAATTAAAACGAACCACCAAGTAAGTGTATAACTCATAGCTACTTGTTTTTATCAAAATAGGTCTCTATTGTATTGGTTTAGACATGTATATACAAATTAAGTATGAGGATCATCTGATTAATTGATTCTAAGCATTATGAATTGCAGCGGCATCCAAATAGAAATTACCTACTCACCTTAAAAAGCTAAACTTTAACACTCCATACCGACTTTTATAAAAACTTTAAGAAAATTTACATTTAACTTTATTGAAATTTTAAAATCACAAACCTATTATGAAAAAATCAACATGTATTTCAGCAATTGCCTTTGCATTTATCATGCTACTATCGTTCAATACAAATGCACAAGAATTTGCAAAAATGGACAAAAGCCCAATGGATGCTGCGGCATTTCCAACAAGTTATAAAGAATCCAATAAACTAATAAAAATAGTTTATAGTAGACCTCAACTAAAAGATCGCGCGGTAAGTAAACTTGCTCCTAATGGAAAGGTATGGAGAACGGGTGCAAATGAAGCTGCAGAACTTACACTGTATACCGACATGAAGTTAGGTGACACCAATGTTAAGGCTGGAACCTATACGTTTTATGTGATTCCTGGCGATACAACATGGACGGCTATTATTAGCTCAGACTTAAATGTTTGGGGATCTTATTTCTATAAAGAAGCTAATGATGTGGCGCGTTTATCTGTTCCTGTTTCAACTGGAGAAGAATCTCTTGAAGCGTTTTCTATAGCTTTTAAGAAATCTGATGATGGTGTACATATGCATTTAGGTTGGGGAACAACTCGAGTGGCTGTACCTTTTACAAAATAAATCACACTTATTTTTAGAGTATAAAATAACGCCTTGACATGTCAAGGCGTTATTTGTTTAAATAAATTTTTTAATTTGAGTTTCAATTACTTGTCAATCAACCAATACGAAATCGTCTTGTGCAATGTAACTTACTTCCGCAGCAACAGCTGTTTTTACTAATTCTGCAATGTTTTTCCCGGCCACAAACACGATTGGGTTATTACGCAGATCTCCTTAATTCAAGCTAAGACATAGTGTTTGAAAAATAATGTAGCATGTACTCGCACTAAAAAGTCGAAATAACCTTAACATGAGCAATAGCCCAATAGCTTAGAGAATTTTGTTCTGCTCCTCCTAAGCCTAGTTTATCAATGATATTGCTACGGTGCTTTTCTATGGTTCTTTTAGACACAAATAAAGATTCTGCAATAACATTTGTAGAAGCTTGCTTTGAAATTAATTTTAAAATCACCAATTCTGAAGGTGTTAGTAATTTTAGATTTTTAAATTCGTTAGTCGCATTTAAAAGGCCATTACTATCTATAGAGTCGCTAAAATAGCTTTCATTATTAAGCACTTTTTCCATGCACGTCTCAATGGCGGTAAATGGATCTTCTTTTAAAAGATAGCCTTCAATTTTTAATGACAAAGCCAGTGTGATATATTCCAAATTTTTATGAAGTGTTTGGATTATAAATTTTGTTGGTATGTTTTTTTCTTTAATATCTTTTATGACCTCAAAACCTGTCTTAAAAGGCATTTCTATATCTAAAATAGCCAGTGTTGGTTTTAGCTCTAAAATTAACTGTAAAGCTTCCGTACCGTTTTGGGCTTTGCCAATAACATTATACTCGTTGGACACAAGAGCATCGTACAGCCCGTTTAAAAGCATTGGATGATCGTCTGCTATTACAATAGTGAAGTCTTTATTTAGCATTTATATTGGGATTACAAGTTTTATAACGGTGCCTTGATTATGTTGCGATACGATATCTAACTTAGATCTAATTATTTTTGCGCGTTCTTTTAATGTTTTCATTCCAAAATGTGCACCATGTTTTGTGTTTTTTGAAAAATCGAAACCATTGCCATTATCTTTAATTTCTACAAGAATCTGTTTTTTAACCTTCTCAATATTTACAAAAGTGGCTTTAGCATTGGCATGCTTTACAATATTGTTTAAAGACTCTTGAATAATACGGTATAAATGGAGTGCATTATCATTACTCAATATATTGTCTATATTTTCAATATCGTTTGTGAAAAAAATATCGGTATGCGAATCTACCTCGTTAACTAAGGCCTCAATGGCTTTTGTTATTCCCAAATCTTTAATTGCTGGCGGATGCAAACCGCGCAACACGGTACGTAACTCTTCTAAACTACTTGATGATAAGGTTTCTAATTCATTATTTTTATTGGTCCTAGTTATTTTAGTTAATAACATCAATTTTTGACCTACACTATCATGCAAATCTCTAGCTACTGTGGTGCGCTCTTCTTCGCGCGCGGATATCAAATTCTGTGAAAATGCTTCTTGTACAGCTTGTCTTTCTTTTAAATTTTTTCTTGATCGTAATACAATAACCAAGCTAAAGAAAATAACCAACCCGATGGAGCCAAAAATTATAAACTGCCTTTTATTTTTATTCTCAAGATTTAATAACCCAATGCTCGCTTGTTGGTTTTCAATTTGGTGATCTCGTTTTTCTGTTTCGTAGAGTGTTTGGTAATAGACTAAAGATTTTACGTTTTGAACATTAGTAATGGAATCTTTAATTGCATAATGATTTAATAAATGAATATTACTGTTATAGTTATCACCTAAGGCCTCATAAACTTTTGATAAAAAAATTTCAGCATTCATTATATTTTCATATCCTTCTTTTTGCTTTTCAAGTTTTAAAAACTCTTTACCATATATTAGTGCATTCTGATAATCTTTATTAAAAAATAATAATGTTTTTTTTGCATCAACATAAAGGTTTCTGTTTTTTTCTGTTGTATTCTTTCTATAAAGTTTTTCAAATTCTTTAAAATTAGTTTTGGCGAGGGATAAACTATCATTTTCAGCGTAGGCCTTTACTAGGGAAGAAATTAGTACTGGCTTGATCGCAAGTACAAAATCAGAATTACTATTTGCAAGCAATGATTTTTTTAAATTGATTATTTGCTTTACATTATCATTAGTTTTTTTATAATCCTGAGCCGCATTAAAGTATAAGTTTACTAAACTTGTATTATTATTTGTTTTTTCAGCAAGTTCAATTGCCTCATTTCGTTCTTTTTCGGCTTCTTTGTAAAAAGCATTTTTACTGTAAAGTATAGACAATGCGTTTTTAGCACTTAGAATATTAAAAGTGTCTTTTAGCTTTGAAAATGCATTCATAGCTTTTTTTAAACTTATTGAAGATTCAGAGAATTTCCCCAAATGAGACTGATTATAACCTGTGTAAAGTTCAGCATAAGCGAATAGCCCTTTGCTTTTTGCCTTGAGAGCAAATGTCTTCGTTATTTCATAAAGCTCTAACGACTTATCAATATCATCTGTAAAATAGTAACTATCAGCCGCATTTAAATACATCCAGCCAATTGACCCAAAATCTGTACCTTTATTTAAGACCTCTTCATAAGTCTTAAATAATTTGAGACCTTCCTCTGGTCTACTTTTATAATTATTTTCAAAGCCAATTAAATCAGCTAATTTTTTAGTAGCTAGACTTAAAGAGTCTAATGAAATAGCAAAAGAAATTGTTTGACGAACAATGGAATCGTATTTTAAATCCGAATTACGTATGGTGATTCTTGTTAAGCTATCTAGCCACGCAAGACGCTCGCCTCTTTCAGTTTTTACAATTTTTGAATTGAAAAAGTCTATCTTAGATTTTATGTCTGCATCTTGGGCAGTTATTTGCCATGCACATAAGAAAAAAATAATTGAGAGAGTAACCTTCATATAATAAAAGTAGGAAATATACGATTTTTACAATTGAAAAAACCCGATTTCTATTTTTAAATATGAGTCAACTTAACAATATGCCTACTTGCAGTGTTTTATGGTATATTCAAATACTTATGGGTTTGCAGAGATACTTTCCACTTCGGGTTGGCCATCACATAATCTACAATTTCTGGAACTACTTTATCGCGCTTGCTCCATTCTGGTTGTAAATATAAAATACAATCTTTATTAACTTTTGCTGCCTGCTCTTCCGCAAAACGGAAATCGTCTTTATTATATACAATGACTTTGAGCTCGTGAGCCTCTTCATAAACTTCTTTAGTTGGCAATTTCATTTTTTTAGGCGATAAACAAATCCAATCCCAAACGCCTGTTAATTTATAAGCTCCAGAGGTTTCAATATGCACTTGTAAACCTTCTGCTTTTAATTGCGTCGTTAAAGCAGTCATATCCCACATTAAAGGTTCGCCCCCTGTTACAACAATGGTATCGCTATATTTTTTAGCATTTTCAACTATTTTGGTTATTTCTGTTGGTGGGTGTAATTCGGCATTCCAACTTTCTTTTACATCACACCAATGGCACCCAACATCGCACCCTCCAATTCTAATAAAATACGCCGCAGTTCCTTTATGAAATCCTTCGCCTTGTATGGTGTAAAACTCCTCCATTAAAGGCAACATCTCTCCTTTTTCAACCAATTTTATTACCTCTTGAATCATCCAAAATAATTTTGGGTGCAAATGTACATATATTTAAAAGAAAGACGACTGACAGTTTATTAAGAACCGTTTAATGTTTTTTAATAACAGTTAGACGATTTTTGGATACTTGATTATTTTTATTTAATTTTGGCAGTGTTACAAAGATAAAAATTGCTCTCAAGCTCTCTCAAGAATGAATAAAATAACGTATTGCCTAATAGCTCTACTATGCTTGCATAGTAATTGCTTTTCTCAAGTTGGTATTGGAACTACCTCTCCAGACGAATCCTCAATTTTAGATATAGAATCTGCCAATAAAGGTGTATTAGTTCCTCGTTTAAGTAATAATCAAATAAGTACGATTTCAAATCCAGCTTCAGGTCTTTTAGTTTTTAATTCAGACTTGAATGAATTTCAATTCAATTGCGGCAGTAAACTACTTCCCGATTGGAGTAAAATTTCACATAACATGTCGGTGAAATATAGTAACACCAACACGTCAACTAATATAAACACATCAACTTTTGCTAATGTACCTATTTTTGGATCTCAAGATTGGAATGATGATAGTACTCTATATAACCGGTCTGGTAATGTAATAACAATAAATGCTACAGGAAGATATAGAATTACGGCAAACATCTCTTACGGAGTAGAAAATGCTGGGAACAATTCTCATACACGTGTAGCTGTAGAGATGCAATTAGCTATTAACGACATTCCAACTGGTACTTTTGGGAGTACAGGTTATATAAGACGAACAGGAGGGCATAATGAAGCTTCATTGCACATTACTGAAGTTTTTAATATTACAGCAGGACAAAATATTAGTTTAAAGACTAGAAGAGAAGGTAATAGTGCTGCTGCAACCTTTAGAAGCGCTGGCACTTCTAACATTTACATTGAAAGAATTAAATAAATTCTTAAATAAATCTTATTTTTTCCTTCCTCAATTTTCCTGTATTTTTACGGAAAATAATAAGGATGAACATTAAAGAGGTTTTTTTTAAATACATCACAAAAGGAAATACTACTAAAGGCGAAGCCATAACTGTTGGCGCCGCCATGTTAGATGGTGAAACCATCACTGGAGCGCATGTAAAAATACCTTTAAAAACCATGAATAGACATGGTTTAATTGCTGGAGCTACCGGAACGGGTAAAACCAAGTCACTACAAGTTTTAGCAGAAAATTTAAGCGACAAAGGTATTCCTGTACTTCTTATGGATATTAAAGGCGACTTAAGTGGTTTAGCGCAACCAAGTCCTGGACATGCTAAAATTGATGAGCGCCACGAAAAAATTGGACTTCCTTTTGAAGCGAAACCATTTCCCGTTGAAATTTTAACCTTATCTGAACAAGATGGTGTGCGTTTAAGAGCAACCGTTAGTGAGTTTGGCCCTGTACTTTTATCACGAATTTTAGATTTATCTGAAACACAATCTGGTGTGGTTGCGGTTATTTTCCAATATTGTGATGATAACAAAATGCCTATTCTTGATTTAAAAGATTTTAAAAAAATATTACAATACGCTACCCAAGAAGGTAAAGCAGAGTTTAATGCAGCCTATGGTAGAATTTCTACGGCATCAACGGGATCTATTTTACGTAAAATTATAGAATTAGAGCAGCAAGGTGCTGAATTGTTTTTTGGAGAAACGTCCTTTGATGTTGATGATTTATTAAGGATTGATGAAAATGGTCGTGGTTATATTAATATTCTTAGACTAACCGATATTCAAGACCGCCCAAAGCTTTTTTCAACATTTATGCTCAGTTTATTGGCTGAAATCTATTCTACATTTCCTGAGCAAGGTGATAGTGACCGACCAGAACTCATCATATTTATTGATGAAGCACATTTAATATTCAAAGAAGCGTCAAAAGCACTTTTAAATCAAATTGAAAGTATCGTAAAACTAATACGAAGTAAGGGTGTAGGCTTATATTTTGTAACACAAAACCCAACTGACGTTCCTGAGGAAGTATTGGGGCAATTGGGTTTAAAAATTCAACATGCTTTAAGAGCTTTTACAGCCAAAGACAGAAAAGCAATAAAATTAACAGCTCAAAACTATCCAGATTCTGAGTATTATGATACTACAGAAGTATTAACATCTTTAGGTATTGGAGAAGCCTTAGTATCTGCTTTAGATGAAAAAGGTCGTCCAACACCTCTTGCTGCCACCATGATGCGTGCACCCATGAGTAGAATGGATGTTTTAACCGAGTCTGAATTAAGTGCTCTGCTTTCTAAATCCAAATTAGTCAAGAAGTACAATGAAACTATTGATAGAGAAAGTGCTTATGAAATGCTTAATAAAAAAATAAAAGAAGCTGATGCTGAAGAGGCCAAAGAAAAAGTAAGAAAAGAAAAAGAAGCCCTTAAAAAAGCAGAGTCTAAGAAAAGAACAACGAGTACCCGTCGAAAAAGCACTGCAATGAATCCCATTATTAAAGTATTAACTAGCGCTACTTTTATTCGTAGCGTGTTTGGTATTTTAAATAAAGTGATGAAAAGATAAATCGATAATCGATATTTATTAATATATAACTCATAACCGTATTCCTAAAGAAAGCATTATTTTAAACTTAGGAACTAAATAATAAAACCCCATTCAATTTATGTATAAATCCATTTTAAGCATCATTATTATCACGTTTCTTTTCACGAGCTGCAAAAAAGAACAAAACCCTTTTGAGATTAGTAATCAACATATTGGTTTACTAACCGACTCTACTCAAGTAAAAGACTTAAAACGTGTTTACGCAAACGATTCTATTGTTAAATTTATTGGTGGAGATGAATTTACAGGCAATGTCAATAACATAGAGATTTTTGAGAAAGGTGGAAAAAAACTATTAACACTTACACCAAAACAATCCTTAGACTCTACCTCAACAATTGCTGGTATACGCATACTTGATGCGCGTTATAAAACTAACAAAAACATTACTGTAATGAGTACTTTTAAAGATATTAAAAACAACTACAAAGTATCTAGAATCAGTAATTTAATTAATTCTTTGGTAATAGCAGTAGATGACATTAATGCCAATTTTACGATTGATAAAAAAGAGCTCCCTGCAAATCTTAGATTTGATATGGATTTAAAATTTGAAGCCACTCATATTCCAGATAAGGCTAAAATAAAATACTTTTTTATCGGTTGGAATAATTAAAAGAGAAACCAAATGAATCCATTCATAGTAAAAATACTAATTGATGTAGCACGCAAAAAACTTGAAAAAAAACAAGATAATACCCCTGTTACAAAAAGAGAGATAGTGCCTTTAGCTCGGAATTATGAAGTGGAGATCTCCCATGCTGTAAAAGAATATATTTATATAATTATTGGTGTATTTTCAGCTGGTTTTGGGTTAAAAGGGTTTTTGCTCCCAAATAATTTTATTGATGGCGGCGCAACAGGTATTTCTTTACTTTTAGAAAATATAACTTCATTAAACCTTGGGATTTTATTGGTTATCGTTAACCTCCCCTTTATCTATTTAGCTTCTAAAACTATTGGCAATAAATTCGCTATAAGAAGTATAATAGCCATAACTTTTCTAGCATTAGTTGTTCATTTTGTTGACTACCCCACCATTACTGAAGATAAGTTATTAATAGCTGTTTTTGGCGGATTCTTTTTAGGCTTGGGAATTGGTATGTCTATGCGTGGAGGCAGCGTTATTGATGGCACTGAAGTTTTAGCCATTTATTTAGGACGAAAATTATCGCTTACTATTGGAGATGTATTATTACTGATTAATATTTTAATATTTTCTGTTGGTGCTTATGTACTTTCTATTGAAACGGCACTTTATGCTATTTTAACCTACCTAGCGGCAGCAAAAACCGTAGATTTTGTTGTTGATGGTGTTGAAGAATATGTAGGTGTTACCATAGTTTCAAACAAGCATAGAGAATTAAGATTAATGATAACCCAAAAGCTAAGGAGAGCTTGTACTATTTACGCCGGAAAAGGTGGTTATGGTAAAAACGGAAACAGCTACGACAAAGACATTATTTACACCGTGATAACCCGTTTAGAACTTGCCAAGCTTCAAACAGAAATTGATAAAATTGATAGAAACGCCTTTATTATTATGGGTGTTGTAAAAGATTTAAAAGGCGGAATGATTAAGAAAAAACCATTAAAAGATCAATATTAGACACCTACAAAATTATGTCCCAAAAAAAATACACCATTCAAGATAACCCTTTTGTTGTGCCAACAACTGATGGTAAAATTATAAAAGAACACTTCGGAAAAACTACCGATGGAAATTCAGAAATAAGCATTGCTCATATGAAAGCTCCAGCAGGATGGAGCGAGCCTTTTCAAACGCCAGAATTTGATGAGTTTACATTTATAATTAGTGGTAAAAAACAATTTATTATAGAAGGAGAACAGATTGTTTTAGAAGCTGGACAGTCTATAAAAATTGAAAGAAACACAAGAGTTCAATATTCTAATCCGTTTACCGAGGTATGCGAATATATAGCTATTTGTACTCCAGCCTTTTCTATGAATTTAGTAAACCGAGAAGATTAAATGAATACTTATCTTCCAAAAATAATAGGAGGCACTATAAATTTTACGAGTTACTTTTCTTCTCGTTTTGCCGCGAAACTAGCTATCGATTTATTTTCAATGCCCAAAAAAGGTAAAATTCAACCTGAAGAATCGGAATACCTTAAATCTGCAACTCAAGACCATGTTTTATTTGAAAGTCTTTCAATAAAAACGTATAACTGGAAAGGTGATAAAGAAACCATTTTACTTGCCCACGGCTGGGAAAGCAATTCGTTTAGATGGATGGATTTAATTGAATCGTTAAGACCTTTAAATTATAATATTATTGCACTAGACGCTCCTGCACATGGTGCCTCTAGTGGTAAACTTTTTAACGCCCTACTTTATGCAGAATGCATTAAAATAGTCGTGGAAAAATTTAATGTACATACTATAGTTGGACATTCTGTAGGCGGCATGGCATCTGTTTTTTTTCAGCATAAATATCAAATAAAATCTATTGAGAAATTGGTTTTATTAGGTGCTCCTGCAGATTTTATTGGGGTTTTTAGTCGCTAT
This sequence comes from uncultured Algibacter sp., assembly GCF_905480415.1. Taxonomy (GTDB): domain Bacteria; phylum Bacteroidota; class Bacteroidia; order Flavobacteriales; family Flavobacteriaceae; genus Algibacter_B. The sequence goes on from NZ_CAJQQI010000004.1 coordinate 31,818, forward strand.
GAAAACATGATGGGTTACAACAAACGTGTTTCTAAAGCACTGGAAAACCAAGTACTAAAAAAGTACAACCACCTTCCAGAATATTTCTCTCCAGCAAATTTTTCAAAAGAGATTCAAGCCAAAGGACTTATTATTCATGATAAAAAAGACAGAATTATTCCTTATAAAGACGGTTTAAAATTTAAACAGAACTATGCGAATTCGGAGTTTATTGCTACTAAAGGTTTTGGTCATGGTCTTAAATCAGAAAAAGTATATCAACATATCTTAGACTTTTTAAACGACTAAGTTTATTGTACTTTTGAAGCATGGCAGAAGTAGCATTAAAACGTATTAATAAATTTTTAAGTGAAGTGGGTTATTGCTCGAGAAGAGAAGCAGACAAACTCATAGACGCAGGCCGAGTAACCATTAATGGTGTTATTCCAGAAATGGGTACCAAAATTACTGCAGATGATGTTGTTGCTGTTGATGGCGTAGAGATTACTAACACCAAAACATCTTTTGTTTACCTTGCTTTTAACAAACCTGTTGGTATTGTTTGTACAACCGATACTGGCGTTGAAAAAGACAATATCATTGATTTTATAAATTATCCCAAACGTATTTTCCCTATTGGACGGTTAGATAAACCTAGTGACGGTTTAATTCTTTTAACAGATGACGGTGATATTGTAAACAAAATTCTTCGTGCTAGTAACAACCATGAAAAAGAATATATTGTTACAGTTGACAAACCTATTTCGCAGACCTTTATTGAACGCATGTCTGGTGGTATTCCTCTAGCGGAATTAAACAAAACCACTAAAAAATGTCAAGTAGAAAAACTGGGGACTTATAAATTCAAAATCATTTTAACACAAGGTTTAAATAGACAAATTCGTAGAATGTGTGACTATTTAAATTATGAGGTACAAACCTTGAAACGTGTTAGAATTATGAATATTAAGTTAGACACGCCTGTTGGTGAATATCGAGAATTAACTAAAGAAGAATTCATCGAGTTGAACGCGCTTTTAGAAGATTCTACAAAAACCTTCCTTAAGAATAACAAACAGAAAGATTAAGGTAACATGTTCTCGCTATGAGCTCCTTCTTTGATAAAGTATAGTAAAATTAAAACTGTTTAAACTTTTATATGCAAAACACATCGCCTTTTCATTTAGCAATACCCGTTCATAATTTAAGTGCATGCAGAACGTTTTACAGAGATATTTTAGGTTGTGATGAAGGACGAAGCAGCGACCATTGGGTAGATTTCAATTTCTTTGGGCATCAATTAGTAATTCACTACAAACCAAAAGAAACAACAATAGCAGTGCATACTAATCCTGTAGATGGAAAAGACGTTCCTGTACCTCATTTTGGAGTTGTTTTATCTTGGGATATCTTTCACGCTTTCGCGGAAGATTTAAAAAGTAAAAACATAGAATTCGTAATTGAACCGTATGTGAGGTTTGAAGGTTTAGTTGGAGAACAAGCCACAATGTTTTTTTATGACCCTTCTGGAAATGCTTTAGAATTTAAAGCTTTTAGAGATCTTAATCAGTTGTTTGCTAAATAAAGAGCTACTCATTCTTTTGCCTTTTACCTGTTAAGTGAAAAGGTAAATAGACTACTAAAAAGAGTGGTATAATTATTATTTGTGCGACTATAATATACCAAGGCCATTCGCCAAAATAATCAAGCAAAGATGCTGATTGTGGTTTCTCATTCAGATAAAAATAATTAGCTCCTAAAATCTTATTTATAACAACCATGATGACAACATAAATCTGCAATGCCAAAAAAGATTTAAACACACTTTTCAGTTTAGGCCGCATATTAAAAACAAAAGTGGCGTAAAAAATGACTATTAAAAGTCCTAAATGGACCACCCAATACCTAAAATAATCAAAATTAGGAAAGCCCAAAGGTATATCTGGTGTTAAAACACCTTGTAGCGTGCCTCCAATAATCCAGAATACTAAGACTTCATACATCCAAAATTTTCTATAATACGTGAAAACAGGAATTATTAAACCTAGCAAACTACACAGATACAAAGGCAAATCTGTAGATATATTATAAAAACCAAGACTAATTATATGAGCGTGAAAGACAATGACTATTAAACTAATAACACAAGCAAAAATATGTAACGCATTCTTTTGTTGTGTTTTATTCAATTCCCGCTGAGCATATTTTATAAAAACTATACTGAACAAAAACGCCATTATTATTGGAACGAAGTGTTGAGTGCTGCCAATGGTAACTTTACTAAACAAAAAAATTGCATTATAAATTGTGAAATTCATAATGCAATTTAGTTAAATATTGTTTATTCTATTTAATATGTCTTTCTCTAGCCAACAAAGTGTTTTTAAGTAACATAGCTATAGTCATTGGTCCTACACCACCAGGAACAGGAGTAATATAACTTGCTTTTTTACTCACACTTTCAAAATGCACATCGCCAGCAAGTCTGTAACCATTCTTTTTAGTTGCATCAGGAACGCGTGTAATGCCCACGTCGATAATAACGACATCTTCCTTAACCATATCGCCAGTTAAAAATTCTGAAATACCAATGGCTGCAACAATAATATCGGCCTCTTTTGTAATCTCTGTTAAGTTTTTTGAGCGACTATGAACCACAGTAACCGTAGCATCTCCTGCTTTTCGTTTTTGGCTCATTAAAATACTCATTGGACGTCCAACAATATGACTTCTTCCCATTACAACTACATTTTTACCCGAAGTTTCAACTTGATAGCGCTCTAATAACTCTAGAATCCCATAAGGTGTTGCTGGTAAAAAAGTGGGCAAGTCTAAAGCCATTTTCCCAACATTTGTTGGATGAAATCCATCCACATCTTTATCTGGATTTACAGCCATTAAAACTTTTTGCTCATCAATTTGTTTTGGTAACGGTAATTGTACTATAAAACCATCAATGTCATCATTGGTATTTAAACCATGTATTTTTTCTAGTAATTCTTCTTCTGAAGTATATTCTGGTAATTCAATAAGTGTCGATTTAAAACCAATACGCTCACAAGCTTTTACTTTAGCATTTACATACGTCATACTTGCGCCATCAGATCCTACAAGAATCGCTGCAAGATGCGGCAACTTTTCGCCTTTAGAAACCATTGCCTTCACGTGTTCAGCAATTTCGTCTTTAATATCGTTACTTACTTTTTTACCGTCTAAAATTGTCATAGTTTAATAGGTGTTAGCAACAAATTTTTGTTTTTTTATTCATAATTTAATTACTGCATTCCTTTCATCATCTGCATCATCTTTTTACCGCCACCACCTTGCATCATCTTCATCATTTTACTCATTTGGTTAAACTGTTTTAAAAGTTGATTAACTTGCTGTACAGAAGTACCTGAACCACTTCCAATTCGTTTTTTTCTACTTGCATTAATAATACTCGGATTAGTGCGTTCTTTGGGTGTCATAGAATGAATAATAGCTTCAATACCTTTAAATGCATCATCATCAATATCAACATCTTTCATCATTTTTCCAGCACCGGGAATCATACCCATAAGGTCTTTCATGTTCCCCATTTTTTTAATCTGCTGAATCTGCTTTAAGAAATCGTCTAATCCAAATTGGTTTTTTGCAATTTTCTTTTGAAGTTTTCTAGCTTCTTCTTCATCAAATTGTTCTTGTGCTCTTTCAACTAAAGACACAACATCGCCCATCCCCAGAATACGATCTGCCATACGAGACGGATAGAACACATCGATAGCTTCCATTTTCTCACCTGTACCAATAAACTTGATTGGTTTATCGACTACAGATTTAATAGAAATAGCTGCACCACCACGAGTATCACCATCTAATTTGGTAAGGATAACTCCATCAAAATTTAAAATATCATTAAAGGCTTTTGCTGTATTAACGGCATCTTGCCCAGTCATAGAATCTACAACAAACAATGTTTCTTGTGGTTGAATGGCTTTATGGATGTTTGATATTTCGGCCATCATTGCTTCATCAACAGCTAAACGACCAGCAGTATCTATAATTACGACGTTAAATCCATTCGCTTTAGCATGCTCTACTGCTGCTTGAGAAATGGCAACCGGATCGTTATTTCCTTTATCACTAAAAACCTCAACACCAATTTGTTCACCAACGATATGTAATTGGTCTATTGCTGCTGGACGATACACATCACAGGCTACCAATAATGGTTTTTTAGACTTTTTGTTTTTTAAATAATTTGCTAGCTTACCAGAAAATGTGGTTTTACCAGAACCCTGTAAACCAGACATTAAAATAACACTTGTAGTACCTGATAGGTTAAGACCTTCAGCGTCGCCACCCATAAGCTCGGTTAACTCATCTTTTACGATTTTAACCATTAACTGCCCTGGTTGTAACGTCGTTAATACGTTTTGACCTAGTGCTTTTTCTTTTATTCTATTGGTAAAATCCTTAGCTATTTTAAAGTTAACATCGGCGTCAAGTAATGCACGCCTAACTTCTTTTAAAGTTTCTGCTACATTTACCTCGGTAATACTGCCATGTCCTTTAAGAACGTGTAAGGCTTTATCTAATTTTTCGCTTAAATTATTAAACATAATTTCTAGTATTCTGCTGGCAGTCCGCAGTATGCAGTCTGCTCTATAATTAAAATTTAAGTTGCAAAAATAGCGAAATATTTCGTTTTTACGGGTTTGAATTTCCCTTTTACTTAAACAAGTTTGCCTAAAAAAAAGGAATGATTTTTTAATATCAAATTCTATAAGTTTAAAACATGTTGTGCTCGCGCTTTAGAGATAGCAGTGGAAAGTCCGCAGCGATTTACGAGCGAGGACTTGTAAAGAATAGCCCGACACCTGCCTGCTGGCAAGCAGGTACGCCATAAGCTTTGCGGGCACTTATACATACAGAAATATAAAATTGGCTAGACTTAAATTGGCACTCCGGAATACCAAATACTGAACCAGAAGCGAATGACAATAATCAAGACAATATTATTTTCTTTACCAGCCCAAACAGTTCTAATTTAGAAGATTATTTATGAACAGATTGTTCTGCAACATATACTTTTGATGTTTCTGAAGGTGCTAAAGCGACAGTTGGCGCCTCAATTAGGAATGTTCTTAATAAAAAAAATATTATAAATACTTATTATGTTTTGGATGAGAATAATGAAGTAACACCAATTTCAAATGAATTGCTTGGCATAACCCCAAACGTAAGCTTTAGGCTATAGTTTTAGATGAAATACTACTTAATACATACAATCAACTGATTTTCAATGAAAAAAGCTGTATTTATTAAAATCTAAAAAATGTTTTTTATATTTTTATTGAAATTTAAAATATGGCATCACTTAACCCTCTCAGTTCAAATTTAGACTTACGACGAGCAAAACATTTGTTAAGACGAGCTACTTTTAATTTTACAAAAAATCAACTAAATAACTTTGTTGGCATGTCTGCAACTGCTGCCGTTAATAGTTTAACAATTGCATCAGCCAACACCCTTGCAGAACCATACGACCCATTACCAAATTCAGATCCAGATGGATTTTGGACGTCCTCCTCAGAACTTCCTAATTCTTTTTCAGGTCAAACTAGAAAACGAGCACATGTTACCGCTTGGTGGTGGTATAATGCCATGCAGCAAGTTTCTTTAAAACACAAGTTATCATTCTTTTTACATACAAGTTTTACAGTTGGTAAAGATTCTGGTGTTGGTTCAGCTACCTATTTTTTCGATCATATAAATTTATTAGATTTCTATGCAATGGGTAATCTAAAAACTTTAGCAAAAAAAATCACGTTGGATAACGGCATGCTAGATTATTTAGATAACACCCAAAACAATAAAAACAACCCAAACGAAAATTATGCCCGTGAATATTTGGAACTTTTTACCATTCTAAAAGGTGAACAAATAGGAAATGGCAATTATACAAATTACACTGAAATAGACATACAGCAAGCTGCAAAAGTATTTTCTGGTTTTAAAAAACGTACTGATAGAAGCAATATTGACCCTGATACAAATTTACCAATGGGTTATATCAATATAAATCAGCATGATACTAACAACAAAACCTTTAGTACTGCTTTTGGAGACCTAGTTATTACAGGAAAAAATACAGCCTCAGAAATATTTGAAGAGTTAGATGATTTTGTTGACATGGTTTTTGCTCAACCAGAAACCGCTAAGGCATATTGCAGAAAACTCTATCGTTATTTTGTAAAAAGTGAATGGAATGAAGAAGTAGAAACCGATATTATTACTCCGCTTTCTCAAATATTAATTGATAATAATTACGAAATACTGCCTGTTGTAACCACTTTACTTTCAAGCGAGCATTTTTTTGATGCTGATGATAGTAATGCCACAGATAACATTATTGGTAGTATAATAAAAAGTCCTTTACAACTATTTTCAGAAGTCTGTTCGATGTTCGAATTGAATTATCCTAATCCAACCACTGATGCCTACAGATATTACATTAATTTCTTTCTAAGATTTATTCACAATATATATTTCAAGGCTGCAGGAATGGAACTGTACAATCCTGATTCTGTAGCTGGTTATCCAGCTTACTACCAAGAACCAGGGTTTGATAGAAACTGGTTTTCATCAAATACACTTATTGGGCGGTATAAACTTATTGAGAGCTTTATTGAAGGCAAAAACACTATAACCAGTGGCAACATTTACACCCAACTTGATACTGTTAATTTTATAAAAAATAACATTGATAATGCTTCCGATCCTAATTTATTAGTTACTGAAATTGCCGATTTATTATACCCTGAAAGTATTGATAGCGATAGAATAAATTATTTCAAAAGCTTTTTAGTTGATGAAGGCTTTCCAGATTACTACTGGACTGGCAGTTGGGATCAATTTATAAATAACGGTGACGATACAACAGTAAAAACACGTTTAAATGCACTAATAATTGCTATGGTAAACGCTGCAGAATTTCAATTAATGTAAACCCCGTAAAATGAAAAGAAGACATTTTATAAAACTATCATCTGCAGCTTCAGCAATCGCTTTAACACCACTAGAGTTACAAGCGGCATTAAAATCATTATTGCCTTATGTGGCATGTCCCGATGTTTCAAACAGAAAGCTAGTATTAATAAATTTAGCAGGAGCCAATGATGGATTAAACACCATTATTCCTTTAAACCAATACGATACTTACAGTAATTTAAGGCCGACTATTAAAGTTCCAGAATCTGGAGCAAATAAATATATAAATTTAGATGCGACGTTGCCCGATAATCAACAAATAGGTTTAAACCCAGCTCTTGTTGGTTTTAAATCGCTTTATGATAAAGGTTGGTTGCGTATTATGCAATCTGTTGGATATCCATCACAAAACAAAAGTCACTTTAAATCTACTGATTTATATTTAACAGGAAACGATGGAAACAGTCTTCTAAATGACGGAGATACTGGTTGGATTGGACGTTTTATGGAATTATTTTATGCTGATTTGGTTGTTGAGACTTTTCCTTTAGCTGTTGAAATTGGCTCTAATAAAACCTCGCTTGGATTTCATGCTGAAGAAGCCCATGGTTTATCTTTAAATATCACTGGACAAGACCCTGCTGGTTTTTATTCTATTTTAAATGGTTTGGGAGGCGCAGGTCCAGCTAATATTCCAGACTCTGATTATGGCAGACAATTAGAATTTATTAACACCACAGATACGCTTTCTAATACCTATGCTGAATCTATTTCCAATGCCTTTAATAGCGGACAAAACGATGTTAGTTATCCTGACACTGATTTAGCAGACCAATTAAAAACGGTTGCACGTTTAATTGGTGGCGATTTAGGCTCAAAAGTGTATATGGTTCGCATTTCTGGTTTCGATACGCATAACTTACAAGTACAAGGTGTTGGTGATGTATTAGGAAAGCATCATACTTTACTCGATGAGCTTTCTGGAGCTCTTGATGCTTTTATGAACGATATTGATAGTCAAAATATTGCTGATGATGTTGTTGGGATTACCTTTTCAGAATTTGGCAGAAAAGCCAGAGAAAATGGTAACTTTGGAACAGACCATGGCGAAATAGCACCTATGTTTGTTTTTGGCAAACCTGTGGCTGGAGGTGTTTCTGGAATAAACCCAAATTTATCTGAAGCCACTGATGCTAATAATTATCAAATACAAACAGTACAACACGATTACAGACAAACCTTTGCCACTTTACTTCAAAACTTTTTAGGTGCTGATGACACGATAATTGATGCTACATTTTTTAACCATACCTTAAATGAGAGCTTTACTGATTTGAAGTTAGATAATCTTTTAAAAGCTGAATTCAAACTTGACAGTGAATGTTTTGGTGGCACATTATCAACCAATACTTCTGAAAACGTTAAAAATTGGTTAGTATATCCAAATCCTTTTAGAGATACTTTAAATATTTCTGGAATAGAAGACATAAATTCTATAACCTATAGACTTTATAATAGTTCTGGTGTTCTAATAGTCAACAAAACAGGCGATATAGTTAATGGCAAATTGAGCCTAAACTTAGTTCATTTAAATAGTGGTGTTTATATAGTTGAGATTTTAGCTGGTGGCAAAAAAGAGGTCCATAAAGTGATTAAAGTTTAATAAGCAAAACTTCTATACTTGAGCATCGCTTCAAAAATTGACTTTGTCCGAAAATTATCTAACTTCGGTTAACAATCGATAAAGTTCATTGAGACGGAACTTTATCTTTGCAAACGAACCTACAAAAACTACATCCTCTTAGGAACTTGAATTCCTAATAACCCAAAACTATTTTTAATAGTGTTCGCCACAACATGAGATAATTGCACTCTAAATGCTTTTTCATTCTCATTATCAGCTCCCAAAATAGATACATTTTGATAAAAAGAGTTGAATTCTTTTACCAAATCATAAGTATAATTGGCAATTAATGCAGGACTATAATTGTCTGCAGCATTTTGAACGACTTCCGGAAATAACTGAATTTGCTTAATTAGTTCTTTTTCCTTTGGATGAAGAGACGTTGTATTTCCACTACCACCATCCTTTAAATTTGCTTTACGTAAAATTGATTGAATTCTAGCATAAGTATATTGTATAAAAGGCCCAGTATTACCTTGAAAATCTATGGATTCTTTAGGGTCGAATAAAATTCGTTTTTTTGGGTCAACCTTTAAAACGTAATACTTTAAAGCACCTAAACCAATAGTTTTATACAGTTCCATTTTTTCTTCAGGTGAATAGCCATCAAGTTTACCAAGTTCTTCTGAGATTTCTTCGGCAGTTGATGCCATATCCTCGATTAAATCATCGGCGTCGACCACAGTACCTTCTCTACTCTTCATTTTCCCGCTTGGTAAGTCCACCATACCGTAACTTAAATGATATAAGTTTTTAGCCCATTCAAAACCTAGTTTTTTCAAAATTAAAAACAACACTTGGAAATGATAATCTTGTTCATTTCCAACCGTGTAAACCATACCGCCAACATCCGGAAAATCTTTAATACGCTGAATAGCTGTTCCAATATCTTGAGTCATGTAAACCGCTGTACCATCAGAACGTTGTACTATTTTTTTATCCAACCCGTCTTCAGTTAAATCACACCAAACCGAACCATCTTCTTCTTTTTGAAACACTCCCGATTTCAGGCCTTCAGTAATAAATTCCTTTCCTAATAAATACGTATTGCTTTCGTAATATAAGGTATCAAAATCTACTCCTAAATTCTTGTAGCTTTGAGCAAAACCCTCATAGACCCAACCATTCATTTTTTCCCAAAGCGCTACAACGTCTTCATCGCCTGCTTCCCATTTTAAAAGCATATTTTGAGCTTCTATTAATATTGGGGCTTGCTTTTTTGCATCATCTTCAGAACTTCCTTTAGAAATTAAATCATGAATTTGTTTTTTATATTCTTGGTCAAATTTTACATAATAATTACCAACCAACTTATCACCTTTTAAACCCGTAGATTCAGGAGTTTCACCATTCCCAAATCGCTCCCAAGCCAACATACTTTTACAGATATGAATCCCTCGGTCATTTATTATTTGGGTTTTGTAAACTTTCTTACCCGATGCTTTTAAAATTTCAGCAACACTGTAACCCAAAAGGTTGTTTCTTACGTGCCCTAAATGCAATGGTTTATTAGTGTTTGGCGAGGAATACTCCACCATTACGGCTTTTTCTTCCCTCTTTGGAGAGACAAAACCATACGTTTCATCATCTTTTATTCCATTGAAAAAATGAATATAATTAGCATCACTTATTTCAATATTTAAAAAGCCTTTAACAACATTAAATGCATTAACCTCATCAACATTTTCAACTAAATAATTACCAATAGTCTCTCCTATTTGTACTGGGTTTCCTTTCACAAAACGTAACATGGGAAAAACAACAACGGTTATATCTCCTGAAAATTCTTTTCTGGTAGCTTGAAATTCCACGGTTTCAAGTTCAATATTAAAATCAGATTTTACAGCTTGTTTTACGTAATTTGATAAGGTCTCTTGAAGGCTCATTTTACTCATTTTTAAGGCTGCAAAGATAGAATTTTAAATCAAGTTTAGAACCGAATTCCCTTTGAAAATGTTTATGATGGATAGGTAATCAATAGTTATCATATTTTTATGTTTTATTCGTAGTGGTCCTAATTCTAGCGTTTAAAATACATTAAACTAGAGTCTGCTTTTTATGAGGGTATGGATTCACCGTTTCAATCAGAACTAGAATCCTATGGTATTCCTTGCAAAGATGCTAATGAAAATCCAATTGATATACTCGATTTATAGCAAAAAACAGAACAAAAAATTTGGTTTTGCTATTGGGCTAAGACTGGGTTGCTTTTTGAGAATGAATCTACTTCCATTAGAAGAAGTGTATAGAAAATCAATGCTTATTCGATTTTGAATATAAGACACTCTTACTTTTGATATTCATAGAACGAACTAATTGTTTTTAACATGAATAATAATCTCTAATATCTTTGCAATTCCTTAAAATATTAAAATTCTTACAGCTATAAGATTAGTTTATGAAAATCAAACCCGAAATGCATTTCATCGATAAAAGTGCTCTTTTTCTGTGATTTTTACCGTTCGTCTATTCGTCGATTTTAGTTCTATTTTTTCGATGCCCTTTCAACTAATTTATTGGTATTAAAACGCAGAAATTAGATTTTGAATATCCTTTTGTCAATTTTTGTATTGTAATGCTATTAATCCGAATTTTTTCGGCTTAAAAAATTAAACCCTAACAAATAGTTTCATCAATATAAAGCAATCTTATTTTTCCTCAAAATTTAAGATTTCCTATTATGTTGCTTTTTTATTTGATGCGATTTAAATGTTAAAATGAGGAGAATAACTACTTTATTTATTATGTTATCTATATCTATTGGTTTCTCGCAAACTGATGACATAGATAATCTCGCTTTAGAGTTAGCTTTTCAAGAACAAGACTCATTAAAAGTAGAAACTTCCTTAAAAATCATAAAAGCCCTTTTCGACATAAAGGATTATGAAAGAGCACGTGAATATATCTTAAAAAGCGAAAAACTTTCAAATAATCTTAACTACAAAAAGGGTATAGCTGAAATAACATATTATAAGTCTCTAATTTATGCCCAAAAAGACGATTATATTAATGCTGTTAGCGGTTATAATAAATCGAAAGCCTTATTCAACGCCCTTAACGATACATTAAGCGTTGCCAAAGTTAATAACAGCATTGGTTTAATAGAGATTAAACGAGGGAATTACAATAGAGGTTTACAATTTTCTTTGGCAGCCATAAAAGAGCTTGAAAAAAGAAATCTGATTAGTGACCTGAACTTAGCCTATAGAAATTTAGCCAAAGCGTATTACAATACTAATTTATTCGAAAAAGCTATGGAATTTTATTTGAAAGCCTTGGGTGTTCAAATGAAACTTAATGATTCGAAAGGTATTAATGAATCGCATAGCAAATTAGCTGAACTTTATTCCAATAAAAAAGAACACCGAAAGGCTATAGAGTATTACGAAAAAGTCTTAAAGAGTAGCGAATCGAATAATGACTCTATTCGTGGGTATGTATTCTCAAAGTTGGGTGGCGAATATTTAATGTTTAACGATTATGACAAAGCCACAAAATATTTAATACAGGGTTACAACATTAATACCCGAACAAAAAACAAAGCTGGTTTATTGCTGACTTTAAACAATTTAGGGGATTTAAATCTTAAACAAGGCAGATTAAATATAGCGGAAAAACAACTTCTTGACGCTGGAGAAATTGCCAAAAGCTTGAATAACAAAATAGAATTACTGAGACATTACAAATTAATGAAGTCTTTAGATTCTACCAGACAACGTTTTGATAGAGCTTTTGTATGGCAACGCGAGTATTATGAATTGAATACTAGTTTAAAAAAGACAAAAATTAAACCAGTAACCAGTACTGAAAAACAAACTAATATTGAGTTAAACACAAATTCAGGAAGCCAACCTGAAGTTAATGTATCTACTGATAAAGTAACTTCGGCTGATAACGTTGAAATGAATAAAGTGTTAGACAAATATAAAATTATTTTATATGCATTACTTGCTGCACTTATTGTGGTTTCAGCGCTATTAGTTTTTACGTATTTAAAACGGAACAGCAGTATTAAAGACTTGCAGGAGCTTGAAGAAAAAAATGTTAAAATTGAATTACAAAATGAAGCCTTTTCCGAACAAACCAAGCACCTTGAGAATGTAAACAATGTAAAAGATAAGCTATTCTCTATTGTTTCTCATGATTTAAAAGATTCACTCTCTTCAATTAATGGATTCATAGATCTATTAAAAGACGGCTCCTTAACAAGAGAAGAGTTTGATGATTTAATTCCGGAATTAAGTGAAAATGCCAATAACGCTTCATTGCTACTTTTCAACTTACTTAACTGGTCTAAATCTCAAATGCAATCTTTAGAACCAAAACCTAGTCTTTTTGATATTCAAGAGGTTTTTGAAAGTAAAGTAAAGCTTGTAGATCAACGAATGGAAAGTAAAGGTATTACCTTAGTTGACCATACGTTACGTGACTTTGCTTATGCCGACAGGAGTATGTTTGAAATTGTTATACAAAATCTACTAGCCAACGCGCTTAAATTTTGTAAAAATGGAGATACTATTACAGTATCAAACTACATTAGTAACGGAAGTTGTATTGTAAGTATTGCAGACACAGGAATAGGTGTTTCAAAAGAAAACTTGAGTAAATTATTTAAGAATAATTCTTTCACGACTATGGGTACCAATAACGAAAAAGGTACAGGCTTGGGACTTTCCATTTGTAAAGAACTGGTAGAATTAAACCACGGTAAAATTTGGGTAGAAAGCACTCAAGGTATTGGAAGCACGTTTTATGTGCAATTACCTAAATCTAGACCTAATAGCTAGTTTTTTAAACCTTCGGCAAAAACACTTCTGCCATCATACATCTTGCACTTCCACCACCACAAGTTTCAATAGTTTCTAAAGAACTCGATAACACTTTTGTATGGTTTTTGATTTTTTTTACTTGAGAAACAGTAAGTGAATCGTAAGCGGCTTGACTCATAATTAAGTAAGGCTCATTATTTGCTGCTTTTACTTGAAGCATATTACCAGCAAAATTATTGACTTGTTTTTCTGTAATATCAATAATTTCTTTACCATCTTCTTTAAGATGCTTGATAACGTTTTTGCGTTCTTTTTTATCGTCAATACTACTTAAACAAATCACGGCAAAAGTTTCTCCTATACACATCATAACATTGGTATGATATATAGCCTTTCGTTTTCCATTTACAGTTTGATTTGAGGTAAATATGACCGGAGTATATTCAAAATCTTCACAGAATTCAATAAACAAATCTTCATCTGCCCGCGGAGACAAAGCACAATATGCTTTCCTATTTACACGATCTAGTATGATACTTCCCGTTCCTTCCAGAAATACTTGTTCTTCTTCAGCACTTGTATAATCAATAATATTATTGATTTCAAAGCCTTTTTCTTCTAATGTCTCAAGAATGTCCTCTCGTCTTTCTAAACGCCTGTTTTCTGCAAACATAGGATAAAGACCTACATCGCCATTTCCATGAAACGATACCCAATTATTTGGAAAAATTGAATCGGGAGTATCCGTTTCTTTTCTATCATTTACAACTATAACATGTACTCCAATATTTCTGAGCTTATCAACATAATCATCAAACTCCTTTTGAGCTTTAGTATTAATCGTTTCTGGTAAAACACCGTTAATGGATTCTTGATAATAATTATTAACAGCAGTTTGCTCATTCATCCTAAAATTTACAGGACGAATCATTAATATGGTATTTGTAGTTTGTTGCATTTTAAATTTTATCTCTAATTAAAGGCATTGTTGTACATCTTAATAAACCTTCTTGTTTACCTATTTCAGCATAAGGCACTTCTTCAACCGTAAAACCTTGATCTCTTAACCATGTATTAAGTCTAGTAAAGTTTTGTTCTGAAATGACAACATCTTCAGATATTGAAAACACATTACTAAACATTTGGTACATCTCATCTTTGCTGATTTCAAAAACATTTTCTTTTCCAAAGAAATCAACTAACCATTCATATTCTTTTTCAATTAAAAATCCATTTTTATGAATGATTGCTTTCCCTTTTCCTAAGGGATTAAAACAGCAATCTAAATGTAAAGCATTCTCTTTTGGGTTTGTATTAGATTTCTTCAATTCGAAAGATTTCACAGTTTTATTTGGAAATAGTTCTTGTATCGCTATGACAGCATCAGTATTCGTTCTTGCCGTAATTAATTCTGAGTAGTCATCACCAGAATAGGTGCCTATAAAAATATAGTCATTCCACGGCATCACATCTCCGCCTTCTACATGGCATTCTTTAGGTAATATTACGCGCTTATCTTCTGCTACTTGATTCCATATCGAATCAATGGCTTGCACTTCTTCTTCTCTGTGTGGTAAAATATTAGCCTCAATTAACATATCGTCAATCACAAAGGCTATATCTCTAGCAAATATTTGATTGCAGTCTTTTATAATTTCAGGTCTAAAAACTTGAATACCATATTTATTAAAAACCTTAGCAACAGCGTCCATTTCTTTAATCATATCCACCTCAGAAGGATAAGTCCCTGCTAAAATATGTTCCACACTCTTCGGATCATAACAATCTTCAACTTTAGGAATAGGACCATTACTTTCAGCGGTACCTAAAACAACAGCACGTAATCTAGAAGTTTCATTTTGAATATTCAGTTTTATCATTCTTTCTGATTAAATAAGTCTTACAAATTTTAAACATCAAAATTAAGTATAATTAAAGACATTTTACATTATTCACAAAATAATGCTCAAAAAAAGAAAAAGCTTCATGATATTTTCATGAAGCTTAACAATAATATAATATTTTCTTATTTATCTTTTTTTAATATTTTTATAAGCTCTTTCATTCTCACCTATATACAATTGTCTTGGTCTACCTATTGGCTCTTTCTTTAAACGCATTTCACTCCATTGGGCTATCCAACCAGGCAATCTACCTAAAGCAAACATTACTGTAAACATATCTGTTGGAATTCCCATACCTCTGTAAATGATTCCTGAATAAAAATCTACGTTTGGATATAATTTGCGATCTACGAAATACTTATCTTCTAAAGCTTCTTTTTCTAAACCTTTTGCAACATCTAAAATTGGGTCATCAACACCCAAATCACCTAATACTTCATCTGCGGCAACTTTGATTATTTTTGCACGTGGATCAAAGTTCTTATAAACACGATGTCCAAATCCCATTAAACGGAATGGATCATTTTTATCTTTGGCCTTAGCCATATATTTTTTGGTATCTCCCCCATCTTCTTTAATAGCTTCAAGCATTTCTAATACAGCTTGATTTGCACCACCATGAAGTGGTCCCCAAAGTGCTGAAATACCTGCAGAAATCGAAGCAAATAAACCTGCGTGAGACGACCCTACAATTCTTACTGTTGATGTAGAACAATTTTGTTCGTGGTCAGCATGTAAGATTAACAACTTATCTAAAGCATTAATTAAAATTGGATTTTGAACATAATCTTCATTAGGTTTTTTAAACATCATTTTTAAAACATTCTCAACATACCCTAATTTTTTATCTCCATAATCCAGTGGTAACCCTTGTTTTTTACGCATTGTCCATGCTACTAATACCGGGAATTTACCAAGAATACGCACAACAGAATTATACATATCCTCCTTTGAATCCACATTAACGCAAGACGGATTAAAAGCCGTTAACGCACTTGTTAATGAAGACAAGACACCCATAGGGTGTGCTGTCTTTGGAAATGCATCTAAAATTTTCTTTACATCGTCATCAACAATTGATTGATCCTTTATATCTGTATGAAATTTTTCTAATTGCTCAGAATTTGGTAACTCTCCAAAAATTAACAAGTAAGACACTTCTAAGAAATCAGCTTTTTCTGCAAGCTCTTCAATAGAATACCCTCTATATCTCAAAATACCTTTTTCGCCATCTAAAAATGTAATCGCACTTTCACATGAACCTGTGTTTTTGTAACCTGGATCAAGAGTTGTTACCCCTTTTGTAACGCTTCGAAGCGTCTTAATATCCATAGCTACTTCATTTTCCGTTCCAGTGATTAATGGAAATTCGTGTTTCTCACCGTTTATTTCTAGAATAGCTGTATCTGACATGTTTTTCTATATAATTTATTTTAATTATGCTGTCTGCTAAATTACGAAATATCTCTTTATTTTTTGAGAATATCTATAACGATTTAGTTGATTATGGATTATTCCAATTGATACTAAATAAAAAAGCGATTATTATTAAATAATCGCTTTTTGTATCAAAAACTTAAATGTTTCTTATTTTATTTTGAATGCTTTTTCTTGCGGAAAATAAGCCACTTCACCTAATTCTTCCTCAATACGAAGTAATTGATTGTATTTTGCCATACGATCACTACGAGAAGCAGATCCTGTTTTAATTTGTCCCGTATTTAAAGCCACTGCTAAATCTGCAATAGTGTTATCTTCAGTTTCACCTGAACGGTGAGACATTACTGATGTATAACCTGCATTATGCGCCATATTTACAGCAGCAATAGTTTCCGTTAACGTACCAATTTGGTTTACTTTAATAAGGATTGAATTGGCAATACCTTCTTCAATACCTCTAGATAAACGCTCTACATTTGTTACAAATAAATCATCACCTACTAACTGTACTTTATCTCCAATTAATTCAGTTAAATGTTTCCAACCTTCCCAGTCGTTCTCATCCATTCCATCTTCAATAGAAATAATTGGATATTTCGATGCTAATTCAGCTAAATATTCAGCTTGCTCTTTACTTGTTCTAATAACACCTGTATCGCCCTCAAACTTCTTGTAATCATATTTACCGTCAACAAAAAATTCAGCTGCGGCACAGTCTAATGCGATCTTAACTTCATCACCAAATTTATATCCAGCATTCTCAACAGCCTTAGCTATAGTATCTAAAGCATCTTCTGTTCCTCCAGCTAAATTTGGAGCAAAACCACCTTCATCTCCTACGGCCGTACTTAAGTTTCTATCGTGTAATACTTTTTTAAGATTATGAAAAATCTCAGTTCCCATTTGCATAGCATGCGTAAAGTTTTTAGCTTTTACTGGCATAATCATAAACTCTTGAAATGCAATAGGTGCATCACTATGCGAACCACCGTTGATGATATTCATCATTGGCAAAGGCAATGTGTTTGCAGAAACACCACCTACATAACGATACAATGGCATGTTTAATTCATTAGCAGCAGCCTTAGAAACCGCTAAAGAAACACCTAAAATAGCATTAGCACCTAATTTAGATTTGTTTGGTGTTCCATCTAAATCAATCATTATTTTATCAATAAGGTTTTGTTCAAAAACTGAAACCCCTAACAACTCTTCAGCAATAATTGCGTTCACATTATCTACAGCTTTTAAAACACCCTTACCCATATAAGTATTTCCTCCATCACGTAATTCAACCGCTTCATGCTCACCTGTTGATGCTCCTGATGGTACAGCAGCTCTACCTAATATATTATTTTCAGTTACGACATCTACTTCAACTGTTGGATTTCCTCTTGAATCTAGAATTTGTCTTGCGTGGATATTAATTATTATACTCATAATTGGTTTGTTTTTAATCGTTTGTCACCCCAAATTTACGGTTAAATCTTGTTTATTTTTAGATGTTTTTGAAGAAATTGACAAAATAACATCTATAACGTTTTAGTAAAAAATAACCTCAAAAACAGCATGCTATTATTGAGGTTTATTTAAGTTTTATTTCTTTAGATTTTCAATGAATTGATCAAAAAGATAAGAAGAATCATGTGGGCCTGGACTAGCTTCTGGATGATACTGTACAGAGAATACATTCTTATTTTTCATTGATAGACCAGCTACTGTATGATCATTTAAATGTACATGTGTAATTTCTAAATCTGAATTTGCTTCTGCTTCTTCTCTATTTACAGCAAAACCATGATTTTGAGATGTAATTTCACCTTTCCCAGTAATTAAGTTTTTTACAGGATGGTTAATACCTCTATGACCGTTATGCATTTTATAGGTTGAAACACCATTAGCTCTAGCAATTACTTGATGCCCTAAACAAATGCCAAATAAAGGCAAATCTCTTTTTATAATTTCTTTCGCAACTTCTTGAGCATCTATTAGAGGTTCTGGATCACCTGGTCCATTTGATAAAAAATATCCGTCGGGTTTAAACGCTTCTAAATCTTCAAATTTAGCGTTATAAGGAAATACCTTGATGTAAGCGTCTCTACTTGCTATATGTCGCAAAATATTTTTTTTAATTCCGATATCTAAAGCAGCCACTTTGTATGTTGCCTTTTCATCACCAAAATAGTAGGGTTCTTTAGTCGATACTTGGGAAGCTAACTCTAAACCTTCCATATTCGGCACTTCAGCCAGTTGCTTTTTTAAACCTTCGATATTATCAACTTCAGTTGAAATAACAGCATTCATTGCACCATGATCTCTAATATAGCTTACTAAAGCTCTGGTGTCGACATCCGAAATAGCTAATAAGTCATTCTTTTCTAAAAAATCTTCTAAAGATCCGTCTGCAGAATCTCTAGAATACTCATAGCTAAAATTCTTAACTATTAAGCCAGCAATTTTTATAGAATCAGATTCTACTTCATTATCATTAACACCATAATTACCTATGTGAGCATTAGTAGCTACCATAAGTTGGCCATAATAAGAAGGATCTGTGAAAATTTCCTGGTAACCTGTCATTCCAGTATTAAAACATACTTCCCCGAATGATGTTCCTTGTTTATTACCAACTGCTTTACCGTAAAAAATTGTGCCATCAGCTAGAAGAACGATAGCTTTTTGTCTTTTTTGATATTTCATGTGTTCGTTTAAATTCTAATAATAGTGTCACATGTAGTATCCATATCTTGTTCCTTTTTTAACTTAAACTATAGACTATGGATATTTCATATTTTTTTAAAAGTTTTACAAAATTGCATAAAAAAAAGGATAAACTAAAATTGTTTATCCTATATATATTAAATGCTTATTAACATTATAACGTGTTTTGAAAATTTAAAATAGTTTGTAATTTTTTCTCATCCTTAACGTTAATGCTGTTGTCATTTATAAAGTCACGAACTTGCTTAGCATCTCTACCAAATAACTTAGTAAATGTCTTTTTATTAAGTTTAATTTCTGCAATCGAAATTCCTTTATTAATGTAAATAGTTTCTTTTTTAATATAACAATCAGTATCTTTTACTTGGGTTAAAGGGTTTAGTTTACCCTTTCTAATCACCTTATCATAATTTTTTAAGACTTCGAAACTATTGTTAAACGCTACAACCTCTAAAAACCGTTTTTCTCCTTTTAAGGTATATTCTTTAAAGATTTTGTTATTTAGCCTAACTTCTTTAATCAACGCATTGTTAAACACATAAACAGAATCATTAGTTACTTTTACAACAAAATTATTATGTTTAGTATCATAATTTAAATCTTTTATTATTAGATTCTTATCATCATCTCGAGTAGTTACTATCGCATATGATTTCCAACTATCATATAAGTATACTGAGCCTTCGATACCATCGTCAATAGGATTCCCAATCCACGCTCCCGTTGAATTTACAACCAAACCCGAATAATCATTTGTTAATCGAGATGAATCATCCCTTTGCGCAAAAACACATGAAACCGTAAATAAAAAGAAACAACATAATATAACTTTCATATCTATAAATTTAAATACATTAAATATATAAAATAATTATATAGTTTTAGAATATTCCAATAGCGCTTTCACATCTTTAGGGTCTGTAAACTTGAGCCTATTTTGTTTAACAAAATCTTTAACACTGCTAGCCTTACTTTTATCAAGTAACGATAAAATAGATCTTTTTCTCAATTTAAACTTTTTGAGTTTTTCTCCTTTATCATTTGCTAAATAAAAGATCTCTTTTTTTATAAGCGCGTCTTTTTCCATTTTTTGCATAGTCATAGGATTAATTTGCCCCTCCTTTAACTCCACGATATGCTTTTCCAAAAGCAATTTCCCGTTAATAGCTGCTATTTTCTGGAAATAAGAATTTCTTTGAAACTCAGGATCCAAAGTTCTAATAAACACGTTACCAAGTATTTCAATCTTTTTAACACCTTGTGGATCAACAGCGAAAACAGAATCTTTCGAAATTTTAGCCTCAAAACGTTCAAATTTTATGTTATAATTAAATGACTTAATACTTATCACTTTATTACTTAAAAAAACCTTACCACCATTTACCCATGAGTCGTACAAATATGGAGACCCTTTAATATCCGTCTTTTGACCACTAGAATTCACCCACATTCCGTTACCGAAATCATTTATACCAATATTATCTAACCGCGCATTATTATCATTATCAGATTGAGCCATTCCATTTAGACCAAGACAAACTGCAATAATACAAACTAACTTTTTCATATAATTTTAATACTTTTTTCTGTTTTTAACTATAAAAAAAAGGATAAGCTATCACAGCTTACCCTTTATATTTTTAAACGATACTGAAAAACATTTAAACTTTATTCTTCTTCGTTTGATGCCTGAGTTTCAACTGGAGCAGCTTCTGGTTTAGAACCACCTCTTCTACTTCTTCTAGTTGTTTTCTTCTTAGCTTTATCTGCGTTGTAGATTTCGTTGTAATCAACAAGTTCTATCATTGCCATATCAGCATTATCTCCTAAACGATTTCCTAGCTTTATTATTCTAGTATAACCTCCTGGTCTATCAGCTATTTTAGCAGCGACATCTCTGAATAATTCAGCAACAGCATCCTTTTGCCTAAGTTTAGACATAACAATACGTCTGTTATGTGTTGTATCTTCCTTAGATTTGGTTATCATTGGCTCTACAAACTGTTTCAAAGCCTTTGCTTTTGCTACAGTTGTATTAATACGCTTGTGCTCTATTAAAGAACAAGCCATATTTGCCAACATTGCTTTTCTGTGAGCTGTTTGTCTACCTAAGTGATTTACTTTTTTTCCGTGTCTCATGACGTTTGTTTTATCATCTTGCTACCAAACTCGACTTGCGAGGAGCAAAATATGATTAATTAATCTTTATCTAATTTATATTTACTTAAATCCATTCCGAAATTTAAACCTTTAACATTTACAAGCTCTTCTAGCTCTGTTAAAGACTTTTTACCGAAGTTTCTGAATTTCATTAAATCATTTTTATTAAATGATACTAAATCTCCTAAAGTATCAACTTCTGCAGCTTTTAAACAATTAAGTGCACGAACAGATAAATCCATATCGATTAGCTTAGTTTTAAGCAACTGTCTCATATGAAGTGATTCTTCATCATAAGTTTCAGTTTGTGCAATTTCATCAGCTTCCAGAGTGATACGCTCATCCGAGAATAACATGAAATGGTGAATTAATATTTTTGCTGCTTCTGTTAAAGCATCTTGAGGGTTGATTGAACCATCTGTGTCAATTTCGAAAACTAATTTTTCGTAATCTGTTTTTTGTTCTACACGAAAGTTCTCAACACTATACTTAACATTTTTTATTGGTGTGTAAATAGAATCTGTAAAGATAGTACCCATAGGCGCTGTAGCTTTTTTATTTTCTTCAGCTGGTACATATCCTCTTCCTTTTTCTATAGTAATTTCCATATTGATACTTACTTTAGGATCTAAGTTACAGATAACTAAATCTGAATTTAATACTTGGAATCCTGAGATAAACTTTTGGAAATCACCTGCAGTAATTTGTTCTTGTCCAGAAATTGAAATTGATACCGATTCGTTATCTATTTCATCTATTTGACGCTTAAAACGTATTTGCTTTAGG
>NZ_CAJQQI010000005.1 GCF_905480415.1 uncultured Algibacter sp.
CAAAAGTTTTTATTCGATAAAGGTGTTGTGCCTGTTGATGAGTATGCGAAAAAGCTAATTAATCAAGGGATGATTCTGGGGACTAGTGCTTTTGTTTATAGAGAAGAAGGGACCAATAGATATTTATCGCTAGGATTGATAAAAGACAAAAAGGTTCAACCGCTTCATGTAAAAGTTAAATATATCAACTCATCCGATGAGTTGGATATTGAAGGATTAAAGGCTGATGATGAATTTGGTGAAGATTATAAAGACTCAGAATTTATTTTAGAAAACGGAATTTATAAAGTAGGACGTGATGTTGAAAAAATGTCGAAATCTAAATACAATGTTGTAAACCCAGATGATATTGTTTCAGATTATGGAGCAGACAGTCTACGTCTTTATGAAATGTTTTTAGGCCCTTTAGAGCAATACAAACCTTGGAATACCGCTGGGATTACAGGCGTGCATTCATTTCTTAAAAAACTATGGAAATTGTATGCTGATGATAACGGACTAAAAGTTACGGATGCAACTCCAACAAAGGATAACTTAAAAACGCTTCATAAAACTATTAAAAAGGTTCAAGAAGATATTGAGAACTTTTCGTTTAATACATCGGTTTCTACCTTTATGATTGCTGCGAATGAGCTAACGGTTCAAAAATGTACTTCAAAAGAGATACTTGAACCATTACTGGTTTTAATTTCGCCTTATGCACCTCATATTGCTGAGGAATTATGGAGTCAGTTAGGGAATAATGGGTCAATTTCAATTGCGCCATTCCCGGAATTTGATGCAAGTCATTTGGTAGAAAGCAGTAAAAATTATCCAATCTCTTTTAATGGTAAAATGCGTTTCACTATGGAATTATCATTGGATATGAGTAAAGATGATATAGAAAAAGCAGTTTTAGCAAACGAAAAAACACAAGAACAATTAGCTGGTAGAATACCTAAAAAAGTAATCGTAGTTCCTGGTAAAATTGTAAATATTGTTGGGTAACGTCATTGCGAATCGTCCTTTTTTGGCGTGATGTGTGAACCTCTTTATAGTTGAGTTTCAATTCTAAGGATAACCACGTCACCAATTTTATCATTATAGCGATTATATTATTACAAAATACTAAATGAATTACATAGAAATAGTAGGCTTTACAGCAGCAATTTTAACAACGGCAGCATTTCTGCCACAAGTATACAAAACTTGGAAAACAAGGGATGTTTCTGCTTTGTCCCTGCCTATGTTAATCATGTTTATTACAGGCATAACATTATGGCTAGTTTATGGATTGTATATACATAGCCCATCTATGGTTGTTGCCAATGCTATAACTATAGGGTCTTCGATTGTATTGATTTATTTTAAAATAAAATACAGTAAAAAATAATGTTATTACTGACAAAATTTCATAAAATGAAGTTGGCGTTATTTTTGTAATAATGAAATAGAATTTAAAAACTAAAAAACAATGTTACAATATTATATATTGCTTGGGGCTATAGCCTTAGTAAGTTGGTTAGTAAGTAGCAAATTAAAAAAGAAATTTGCTAAATACTCGAAAGTACAATTACGCAACGGGATGAGTGGTGCTGAAATTGCAGAAAAAATGTTAGCAGATCATGGTATTAGAGATGTTGAGGTTATTTCTACGGCAGGACAATTAACAGATCATTACAATCCAAAAAACAAAACCGTTAATTTAAGCGAGTCCGTTTATAATCAACGTAATGCGGCTGCAGCTGCGGTTGCTGCACATGAATGTGGACACGCAGTGCAACATGCACAAGCTTATAGCTGGCTGCAAATGCGTTCGGCTTTAGTTCCTGTGGTTAGTGTGACATCAGGAATGTCTCAATGGGTTGTTATTGGTGGATTGATGTTAGGTGCTGCGGCAGGTTTAGGGTTTGGCTATTATGTAGCTGTTGCTGGTCTGGCGATGATGGGGTTTGCCACCTTATTCAGTTTTATAACTTTACCTGTAGAATATGATGCTAGTAATCGTGCATTGGCATGGTTGAAAAATAAAAACATGGTATCTCAAGAAGAATATGCAGGTTCTGAAGATGCTCTTAAATGGGCTGCTAGAACGTATTTAGTTGCAGCTATTGGTGCATTAGCATCTTTGGTATATTGGGCGCTTCAGGTATTTGGTGGAAGAGATTAAAAACCATTTATACCAATTATAATTGGTATAATATAAATACAAGTCTAAAGCTCTGAATTTTTTCAGGGCTTTTTTGTTTCTTTACTTTTCAATTTATATTATAAATGAATCATTTAAAATACTATCATAATCATTTAGAAAAATACCAAACTGAAGCTAAAAATCTGTATAAGAAAATGACTGGAATAAGCACGTTGCGCTTATTCATATTTTTAGTAACAGGTTTTGGGATTTATTTCTTTTTTAGTCAATGGAAAATCGCTGTTTCAATTGGAGTTTTTGGTGTAGTTATATTCATTTATTTACTTTCAAAATACACAGATATTAAAAAACGACGAGAGTTTAATAAAGCGCTAGTTGTCATTAATAATGATGAGATTAAAATTGCATCTGGTGATTTTCACGATAGAGATGAAGGTCTTCAGTTTCAAGATCCTAGTCACTTTTACAGCTTAGATATCGATTTGTTTGGGCGTGGTTCGTTTTTTCAATTCATTAATAGAACAACCATAAATGAAGGGACACACCAATTAGTAAATGCGTTAAAAGCAAATAACATAGATGATATTGAGTCTAGACAAGAAGCGATTAAAGAACTGATTTCTAAGCCCCAATGGCGTCAATATTATTCAGCAACTTCTAATTTGGTAGCTGTTGAAACCCCAGCAGAACACATTATAAAGTGGTTGAAAAATCATAAAACGTTTTTACCAAAGGTAATGTCGTGGTTACCTATGGTATTTGGTTTAGCACCTATCGTTTTATTTGTGCTTACAGTTTTAGGATTTATAACAAATCAAGCGTTAATAGGGTATTGGCTGTTTTTAGGATTGGGTATTACAGGTCGTTATCTAAAAAAAATAAATATACTAGCATCAAATACAAATAAAGTTAAAGATACTTTTCGTCAATATGCTTCATTATTAGATTTAATAGAAAACGAATCTTTTTCCTCGGAATTATTAAAACAAAAGCAGAAACAAATTCAATCAGGCGATAAAAAAGCTTCTGAAATTTTTAAGGCATTTTCCAAATCGTTAGATGCTTTAGATAACCGGAATAACCTAATTGGAGCTATTTTTGGGAATGGTTATTTTTTAACAGATATAAAGAATAGTTATCAAATTGAACAATGGATAGCCCAATATACTAACAAGGTGTCTGATTGGTTTGAAGTTGTGTCCTTTTTTGATGCTTATAATTCTCTGGGGAACTATGGGTACAATCATCCAGAGTTTGTTTTTCCAGAAATAGTGAAAGCCGGTTCAGTTATAAAGGCTGAACATTTAGGGCATCCATTATTAAATAAAGATAAGCGAGTTGATAGTGATTTAACTATTGAAAACGAACAGTTTTTTATCGTTACAGGCGCTAATATGGCAGGTAAAAGCACTTTCTTAAGAACGGTATCTTTACATATTGTTATGGCTAATGTAGGGCTGCCAATTTGTGCAAAGTCCAGTCAGTACTCCCCAGTGAAATTAATTACGAGTATGCGAACATCAGACTCTTTAATTGATGATAGTTCGTATTTCTTTTCGGAATTAACTCGACTTAAATTTATTGTTGATGCGATTCAAAAAGAGCCTTATTTTATTGTTTTGGATGAAATTTTAAAAGGAACCAACAGCACAGATAAAGCTATTGGCTCCAGAAAATTTGTAGAAAAGCTAGTCGCGTCAAATGCTACGGGGATTATTGCTACTCACGATTTGAGTTTATGTGAAATCTCAAAAGCGCTTGACGATGTGAAAAACTATTATTTTGATGCCGAAATTGTAAATGACGAATTGCACTTTGATTATACTTTAAAAGAAGGGGTTTGTCAAAACATGAATGCATCCTTTTTATTGAAAAAGATGGAGATAATATAAGTTGTAGTTGCGTGTTTTCTAAATGGCTTTAGTCTTGAAATACAAGAAAATAATAGTATATTCATTGTATTAAAACTTTTCTTTTGGCTACACAAAAAATATATGATGTTACTATTATTGGTGGCGGTATTGTTGGAGTAGCAACAGCATATAAAATTCAACTTAAGTATCCACATTTAAAAATATTACTTATTGAGAAAGAGCGTCAATTGGCAGCGCATCAAACGGGTAATAATTCTGGAGTTATCCATTCAGGTTTATATTACAAACCCGGGTCTTCAAAAGCTAAAAATTGTGTTGACGGCAGAAAACAACTTGTAAAGTTTGCAAAAACATACGGTGTTAAACATGAGGTTTGCGGTAAAGTAGTAGCTGCTGTAGATAAGATTGAATTGCCTTTTTTAGATAAAATTTTCCAAAATGGTATTGTAAATGAAACCGAAGGGATTGAAAAAATTGATGGGTATCAATTAAGGGATATTGAGCCTCATGTTGAAAGCATTGGTGGTATTTGGGTGCCTTGTACAGGGATAATTGATTTTCGAGAAACCACTGAAACTTTGGCGGAATTAGTGTTAGCTAAACAGCCTGAAAGCAGAATTATACTTGGAGAAAAAGTAGAATCATATAGTCATAAAGGGGAAGAGTCTGTTATGATAACCTCTAAAAATAAATACCGGACGAAACATTTAATTTTTTGTGGTGGTTTACAAGCAGATCGACTAGCAAAAAAAGACAATATAAAACTAAAAGAGCGCGTGGTTGGTTTTAGAGGTGATTATTATAATCTAACCGAAGAAGCAAAAAGTAAAGTTAAGAACTTGATTTATCCTGTGCCCAATCCTGAATTCCCCTTTTTAGGGGTTCATTATACTAGAATGGTTAATGGTGATGTAGAGTGTGGGCCAAATGCTGTATTAACATTTAAAAGAGAAGGTTATGGTAAAACTGATTTCAATTTGAAAGATACCATGGATGCTGTATCTTATTCAGGAACTTGGAAATTACTATTAAATCACACTAATTTTGCTGTTAATGAATACCGCCGAGCGTTTTCTAAAAAGCTGTTTCTATGTACATTGCAGCGTTTAATACCATCGTTAACCATGAATGATATTGAACCTGGTAGAGCTGGTGTAAGAGCTATGTTACTAAAGGAAGACGGCACAATGCAAGACGATTTTAAAATTGTGTATCAAGATAGAAGTATTCATGTGTTAAATGCACCATCCCCTGCTGCTACGGCATGTTTAGCAATTGGTGATAAAATTTGTGATATGGCAACTAAGCACTTCAATTTGGCTTAACTATTTTAGATTACTTTAAAAAAATGGCCTTTATAAACAAGACTTATTATAACAATTGAAGATTATATGATGATTTTGTTTTCTATAAAAAAAGACCTAACAGATTTTTATAATCTGGTAGGTCTGAATATTTTATTTCGCTGTAAATTATTTTTTAGGATGCACTAATTTCATTTCATCAATTAAATGTTTTGCTCCAGCATATTTATCAATTATAAAAAGTACGTAGCGTAAATCTACCATAATGTTTCTACAAATCTCAGGGTCGTAATTCATGTCACTCATAGTGCCTTCCCAAACACGATCAAAATTTAAACCTACTAAATTTCCATGAGCATCAATAGCAGGGCTACCAGAATTTCCACCAGTAGTATGGTTAGTTCCTAAAAAACAAACGGGTACCTTCCCGTTGGTATCTGCATATGTTCCATAATCTTTAGAAGCGTGTAAATCGCGCAATTTTTGTGGTACATCAAATTCATAATCTCCTGGAATATACTTTTCAATAACGCCATCTAAATAACTCACATGGTTATAATACACAGCATCTTTTGGAGAATAACCACGAACCTGACCATAAGTTACACGAAGCGTACTATTAGCATCTGGAAAATAACGCGCATTTGGTAAAGCTTCCATTAAAGCGGTCATGTATTTGGTTTGTAAAGCAGCTATAGGCTCGTTTTTTTGCTGAAATTCTTTATCTATCGTATTATAAAACTCATCAATGATTGGTTTTGCAAATTTGTATGCTGCATCGTTATTTATGTTTTTTAATACTTGTTCGGGAGTGCCTTGTAATAATCTCAAAGCCGAATCTAGATTTGTAAATGCAGTATTATTATAAATAGAATCATCAACATGATCAGTATAAAAAGGCATTACACTGATAAAAACACCTTTATCCACATCAACATTGTAGTTTTTGTGAATACCCTTAAATCTTCT
>NZ_CAJQQI010000006.1 GCF_905480415.1 uncultured Algibacter sp.
CCTCTTTATTCTAGAGCCCGAAAACGTGTAGAATTAAATATTTCTAGAGATAAATTTAATGATAAGGTCTATCCAACTTACAAATTTCCTTTCAACTATAAAGGATTAAAAAACACTCTTAAAAGTTTATTTACCAAATTGTTAATAGGTTTTTATGATTCTGAAAAAGGAGTAGTTAAGTTAAGAGAGAAAATAAATAAATTAGAACATTCAACTTCCAAATTCGAGTATTGTAAAGCGCAATTAGAAAAGCATAAACCGGACTTAGTGTTTTGTACAACGCAACGTGCTACACAATCTATAAGCGCCTTATTGGCAGCGAAAGATTTAGGGATACCTACCGTTGCTTTCGTATATTCTTGGGATAATGTACCTAAAGCGATGCAAGTGGTGGAAACTGATTACTATTTTGTTTGGAGCGATTTAATGAAACAGCAAGTATTACAATACTATCCGTTTGTAAAAGAGCATCAAGTATTTGTAACAGGGACACCGCAGTTTGAGCCTCACTATAATGAATCATTCAAACAAACTAGAGAAGCTTTCTTCAAAGAAAACAATTTGGATTTGGCTAAGAGGTATATTTGTTATTCTGGTGATGATGAAACGACCTCGCCTTTAGATCAATATTACTTAGAAGATTTAGCAAATGCTGTTAGGGGTTTAAATGAAAAAGGTGAAAATTTAGGCATTATATACAGAAAATGCCCTGTAGATTTTACATCAAGATACGATGAAGTTATTGACGCTAATAAGGATATTATAGAGGTTCTAGATCCTATCTGGAAACAAGTAGGGAACCAATGGAACCAAGTACTACCAACACCCGAAGATTTTAAAATGCTATATAATGTATGTGAACATAGTGAGTTTGTAACTAATGTCTGTTCTTCAACAGTATTTGATTTTGTGGCGCATAATAAACCCTGTATTTACTATAACTATGAACAACCACAATTAAAAAAAGGCATTCGTGATATTGGTCAGAATTACAAATATGTACATTTTAGATCTATGCCAAGTCAAGAAGCAGCCGTTTTTTGTGCAGATAAAAATGATTTAGAAGGTTTAGTAAAACAGATATTAGTTGGGAAATTATCTAACGTTCAAGAGTGCAAAACGTGGTATAAAAACGTGGTTGGAAAAACACCAACTATAGCTTCTCAAACCATTTGGAATACCATTGATTCAATATTGAAATGAAACATCCGTGATTAAAAATTTATTTAGACCTAGGAATGATTTTTGGATGTTACATGTGACCATTGAAAAACAATAAAAATAAACAAGTGAAAATAGGTTTTATAACACCAGAGTATCCACATCCAAAGGTTAAATTCGCTGCGGGTATAGCTACTAGTATTAGAAACTTAGCCTTAGCATTGGTTAAAAAAGGAGTAGATGTTACTGTTTTTGTATATCATCAAAGAGAGTCAGAAATCGTTTATGATGAAGGTGTTGAAATTCATCTTATAAAAAAACAAACTTATAAATTTTTTACATGGTATTTTTATAGAAAACATGTTCAGAAATATGTAAGTTATGTGGTTCAGGAAAAAGCTATTGATATATTAGAGGCGCCCGATTGGACCGGAATTACAGCTTTTATGAAGTTTAAAGTACCATTAGTTATTAGATTTCATGGTAGTGATGCTTATTTCTGTAAATTAGATGGACGGAAACAAAAGTTTAAAAATTTTATGTTTGAAAAGTTAGCCATAAAAAAGGCTTCAGCTTACATTGCTCCAACAACTTATGCAGGTTTAGAAACGCAAAAGATATTTGGATTAAATAAAAAGAAAATTAAAACCATACATTATGGCTTGCAGTTAGAGTATTTTGTAAATGAAAACCCAAATGTATACAACAGAAATACCATTTTATATATTGGTACTATTATTAGAAAAAAAGGCGTTTTAGAATTAGCTCAAATCTTTAATAAAGTTCTTGTAAAAAAACCTAATACACAATTAATTTTAATAGGAGGAGACTCTTCTGATATTAAAACAGGCGAAAGTTCTACTTACAAGTTGATGGAGCAAATTTTTTCAACGAAAGCAAAAAAACAAGTAAACTATTTAGGGAAAATCCCTTATGAAGCAATAAAAGAACACATCAAGAAGGCCCATGTTTGTACATATCCATCTTTTGCTGAAACTTTAGGTATGGTAACCATTGAGTCTATGGCGATGCAAAAACCAGTTGTTAATACCAGTATTGGTTGGGCGCAAGAATTAATAGATGACGGCGTTAATGGGTTTTTAGTACATCCATCAAAAATTGATGATTATGCAGATCAAATAATTAAGTTACTAAATAATGATACGTTATGCAATCAAATAGGTAAGGCTGCCAGATTAAAGGTGGAAACGCTTTTTGATATTGAAAAAAATGTAGATATTAACTTTGATTTTTATAAATCTATTATAAACAGATGATTCTGCTGGTACATAAAGATGAGAAGGTTACAAAAATCACTGATTTAGAATCAAACGAGTTATTGGAAATTAGCGATGAAAACCCAATTAATGCTTTATTTAATATAGCAAGTGAATACCAAAACCGTATATTGATTTGGTGCCATGAAACCCTTCAACCAAATTTAAATTTCGAAGAAATTAAGAGCGCTTTTTATCTGAATAACTTGATGCTTTCATATTCAGTTTATCAGTATTTGCCAGAACAAATTGGTTATGTTGAAGACTCTCTATTTCTTAAAATAAATAAAAAAGTAAAATACCCTACATGGCTAGTTAGTAGTTTTGTAGGTGCTATTTACGCGTCTCAATTATTAAAATTTAATATTAAAATATATAAGAATGATACTTTTAATTTTGCATTAAACTCAATTGCTAAATTGGGTATATCAAAAGGTTTATTATGTTATTCTGAACCTAGATTATTACGCACTTTTAATTCTATCAAAAAAGAAAGTGCCTCAACACTTGAACTCTTCAAATTTGTAAAACTCCATTACAGAAGTGTTTGGAGTTTATTGTTGCTTATTAATTTTATAATCAATGAACATAAATTTCCTTTTACATCTTTTTTAAGAACTATTTTTTTAAGAAAAACAAACCCCGCATTAGAGTTTGATTTTGAACTCCTATCAACGGAATCCACTTATAGAAATTCAACCATCGATATTATAGTGCCAACTTTGGGCAGGAAAAAACATATTTATAATTTTATGAAGGATTTAGCGAATCAAAAGCATTTGCCTAATCAAGTTATCATTGTTGAACAAAATGAAAATAAAAACAGTATTTCTGATTTAGATTTTATTTCAAAAGAAACATGGCCATTTAAAATCATTCATAAATTTATATATAAAACTGGTGCTTGCAATGCCAGAAATATTGGGCTAAGTTTGATAGCTTCAGATTACGTTTTTTTTGCTGACGATGATATTAATGTATCATCAGACTTTATTGCTTCGACATTACAAACGATGAAAAGTTATAAATTACAAGCGGTAACTTTGAGTTGTTTGGGAAAAAACGATATTAAAAAATTTGATAAACCTATACAATGGACTGCTTTTGGTTCAGGTTGTAGTGTTGTTGAAACTAAAAAACTTAAGGACATAAAGTTTGATATGAGGTATGAATTTGGTTATGGAGAAGATGTTGATTTTGGTATGCAATTAAGAAATAACGGAACAGATATTATTTATCTGCCCTATCCAGAAATAATACATTTAAAAGCACCAATTGGGGGATTTAGAACCAAGTTTGTGCATCCATGGGAAAAAGACAATTTACAACCAAAACCTTCTCCAACTATTATGCTGAATAGAAAGTTAAATTCTACAAATTGCCAATTATTAGGGTATAGAACGACTTTGTTTTTAAAGTTTTACAAGCAGCAAAAAATAAAAAATCCATTTAAATATTTTTCAAGATTTAAAAAACAATGGCTAGTGAGTGAAACATGGGCTAATCGTTTAAATAAACCTTTATAGTTATGAATTTTTCCTTAATTATATGTACTTATATGAGAGATAAGCCTTTGCTGAAATTATTGAATTCGGTAAAAAGGCAAACTAGGTATCCGAATGAAATATTAATTATTGATGGGTCAACTGATAACAAGACACAATTGTTATTAAAAAAAAATAAGTTTGATAAATTAAAATATTTTAAAGTTAAAGAAAATCAAAGAGGGCTTACGAAGCAGCGTAATTATGGAATTAGTTTAGTCTCAAAGGAATCAGAAATTATTTGTTTTTTAGATGATGATATTATTTTAACCCCGGATTATTTTAAAAATTTAATACAGAGCTATAGCATACATACAGATGCTTTATCCGTTGGAGGGTATATTACAAATGAAGTAGAATGGAAAAAGATTTCAGATATAAAAACTGGTGATAAATTTTATTTTGATGGATGGGAGCGTAAAGAACCATCTAGATTTAAACTTAGACGAAAATTCGGCTTACAGCCTGATACGCCTCCAGGTTTTTTGCCAACATTTGCCCATGGCAGGTCAATTGGGTTTTTACCACCTTCTGGTAAAACATATAAAGTAGAACAAATTATGGGGGGTGTTTCCAGCTACAAAAAAGAAGTATTTAAAAAAATAGTGTTTTCAACTTATTTTGAAGGTTACGGACTTTATGAAGATGCAGATTTTTCACTTAGAATAGCAAAATTAGGTGCCTTATATGTTAATACTAGCGCACAGTTATCTCATCATCATGATGCTTCTGGGCGGCCAAATAAATTTAAGTACGGTAAAATGGTAGTTAGAAATGGCTGGTATGTATGGCGCGTTAAATATCCTAAACCAATATTTAAAACAAAACTTAAATGGCACGCCACAGCTTTTTTGCTAACCATAATTCGTTTTAGTAACATCTTTAATAGTAAACAAAAAAAAGAAATATTAAGTGAAAGCTTAGGTCGAATATTTGGTTGGTTTTCTATTATATTTAACAGCCCAAAAATTAATTAATGGATACCATTTACATATTAAACATACCTAATTTTTATTCTTCATATTATTTGTACGGACTCAATGAGGAGTTTAATGTTAAATTTAAAATGGATAAAGCATTTTTAAAATATAATAACAAACCAACATTAATTTTCAGACTAAAAGATAAATTAGGTGTTATTAATAATGATGATCCAGTGTATTTTGATCAAAATTTGTATGATCTTTCAGATTCATATTTTGTCACAAATAAACTTATTGATAACCCATCTTTTAACCAAGAAAATGTAAAACCACTATTTCCACATTATCCAATCAATATATTACCGTTGTATTTAAGGTTATTCAATTTTAGATTAATTAAATATTTTAAAATTAAGTCATTAGCTAGAGAGATTTATATTTTATTAAGAAGGCCATTATACAAGAACTATAATTTGAAAACTGAGAAAGAGAACTATATTTTTTTCTCCTCGAGTATTTGGAAAGATGAAGTTGAAACAAATAATATACGTGCAGAATTTATACGCTATTGCAAGACAGATGATCGCTTAGTTTTTGAAGGCGGTTTTATACCAAGATCTGATGGTAACAATTTTGATTTTCAAGCAGAGTTAAATCAAACAAAATATCCACCAAAAGTTTTTTCTAAACTAAGCAAACAATCAAAAATAGCTTTAAATAATGCTGCTGTTTGGGGTGCGGTAAGTTGGAGACTTGCAGAATATCTAAATCAAAGTTTATTTGTGTTATCTTTTCCATTTAAAATAGAACTACCTGTTCCTTTAAATCATGAAGAAGAAGTTTGTACAATAGAGCATATAAGCGACTATAAAAAGGTATTTGATAAAGTTCTGGGTAACCCAAATTATCATAGAAATATGGCCACAAACGGAAAGACATATTTTTCAAAATATTGTACGCCTCAGGCACAAGCAAAATATATTGTAAAAACTCTATTAAATTAGGGTTATTTGTATAAGACTAAATGAAATTTTTAATACTAACACATGTTCAACATAAATTAACAGACGGAAGTGTATCTGCCTATGCACCTTATGTTAAAGAAATGAATATTTGGTTAAAACATGTTGATGAGGTTAGTATTGTAGCTCCAAAAACATCAGAAATTAAAAATGATATAGACTTAGATTATGAACATAAGACTTTAAATTTTAATGAAATCCCTTCAATAGAATTTACCAACACAAAAAAAATATTATCATCCCTTTTTAAACTACCTTTTATATGTAGTGTAATTTTTAAAGCTTGCAAAAAAGCAGATCACATACATTTACGTTGTCCAGGAAACATTGGTCTAATAGGATGCTTGGTACAAATATGTTTTCCAAAAAAAATAAAAACAGCTAAATATGCAGGTAATTGGGATCCAAGAGCAAAACAACCGTTAACTTATAAATTTCAAAAATGGTTATTATCAAATACTTTTTTTACTAAAAATATAACAGTTTTAGTTTATGGTAATTGGAAAAATCAAACTAAAAACATAAAATCTTTTTTTACTGCTACTTATAACCATGAAGATCGTCAAATCCCAAAAACCAGAAATTATTCCGCTAGCCTAAAGTTTGTTTTTGTTGGAAGCTTAGTTGAAGGAAAACGTCCTTTGTTTGCTATTCAAATTATTGAGAAGTTGAATACGCTGGGTTATGATGTTGTAATAGATTTATATGGAGATGGCGTTTTGAAGACAGATTTAGAAACTTACGTAAAGAAAAATAATTTAGGATCTAAAGTGAAACTATTTGGAAATCAGAAAAATGAGGTAATTAAAGATGTTTTGAAAGAAGCTCATTTTTTAATTCTAGCATCAAAATCTGAAGGTT
Source organism: uncultured Algibacter sp. (assembly GCF_905480415.1). Taxonomy (GTDB): domain Bacteria; phylum Bacteroidota; class Bacteroidia; order Flavobacteriales; family Flavobacteriaceae; genus Algibacter_B. The sequence goes on from NZ_CAJQQI010000006.1 coordinate 6,789, forward strand.
GGCCAAAAGCAATAGCAGAAGCTATGTTTTTTGGGGTTATTCCAATTGCAACGAGTGTATCATGCGTGGCTTTTATGTTAGATTATGGAAAACGTGGCATTATAATTAAGTCAAATTTGGAAGATGCTTTACATGTAATTAATATACAATTAGTAGCTCAAGAGAATTTAAAAATGATGAGTAAGAAGGCCGCTGATTGGTCTCAAAATTATACTTTAGACTTTTTTGAATCCAAAATAACTAAATTAATAAAACTCTAAATGAAAGTTCTTCAACTTATTGATTCTTTAGAAGGAGGTGGCACCGAGCGTGTTGCAGTGAATTTAGCGAATGCTTTATCATTAAATAAAGAAAGAACGTTTTTATGTACAACAAGAAAAGAAGGCCCTCTAAAAGAAAGTTTATTTAATGATGTAGAATATTTGTTTTTAGATAAACGTAATGTTTTTGACGTAGGAGCTATAAAGCGGCTTAGTCATTTTGTAAAAGCAAATGATATACAAATTATTCATGCCCATTCATCTTCTTTTTTTTTGGCAACTATTGTGAAATTTTTAAACTATAATATCTCTATTATTTGGCATGATCATTATGGCAACAGTGCATTTTTGGAAAAAAGAAAGTTTAGAATTTTAAAGTTTTGTTCAAGGTATTTTTCGCATATTTTTAGTGTAAATAAATCTTTAGAGGTTTGGGCACATGAAAACCTGAAAATCAAGAATATTACATACTTACCAAATGTTGCTGTTTTAAACGAAGACACTAAAATAACGTCTTTGGAAGGTATTTTAGGAAAACGAATAATATGCTTAGCAAATTTAAGATCACAAAAAGATCATTTTACATTAATTAATGCCTTTAAAAGTACTGTTGACTTATTCCCAGAATGGACATTGCATTGTGTTGGAAAGGATTTTAATGATAAATATTCTAAAGAGGTTAAATCTAAAATAGAAGAATTACATTTGGAGAAATCTGTTTTTTTATATGATAGTAAACCGGATGTTGCTTATTTTTTAAAGCAATGTGAAATCGGTGTGTTGTCCTCAAAGTCAGAAGGATTACCTATCGCTTTATTAGAATATGGATTATCCAATTTAGCGGTTATAGCAACAAAAGTGGGAGAATGTGAAACCGTTATTTCAAACGAAAACAATGGTTTATTAATTGAACCTTGTAATGCCAATCAATTAGGTCGAGCTTTAAGAATCTATCTAGAAAATAGGGAATTAAGAATAACACATGCAAGTAGATTTAATAAACATATTCTAGAGAATTATTCAATGAACGCCCAATTACAAACTATTAATAAAATCTATACCAACAGTATTAATTAGCATTGAAAAATATAAAATATATAAAGATAATTGGGTTACATGTTTTAATTGGTTTTGCAATTTTTGTCTTACCAGTTTTATCTAAAGTTTACTTTATAGGAATATTTGTTTTTTATACACATGCGATTTTTGAAGCAAAGCCATCCCAACGCGCATTAAAAGTTTTAATAGGGTGTAGTTACGTTGTAGGGGCAGAGGTTTTTTTAAGAATGACAAATGGAAACTTTTTATATGAAGCTTCTAAATATCTAGTTATTCTTTTTTGTTTAATAGGTATTTTTAAAGTGCCACATAATAAACAACCAATTTCTTACATCTTCTATATCTTTTTACTTATTCCAGGTATATTAATAGCAGGGTTTAATATGTCTGAGCAAACTAATATTAGAACAGCCATAGCTTTTAATTTAAGTGGCCCAGTGTGTTTAGGAATAGTTGCCGTTTTCTGTTATAAGCGTAAAATTAGTTATCAAAATATTCATAAAATTTTGTTTTCAATGGCCTTACCATTGGTGTCTACAGTTACTTATTTATTTTTCTTTACTCCTGTCATTAGGGATACAATAACAGGTACTGGATCAAATTTTGCGGCTTCAGGCGGTTTTGGTCCAAATCAAGTGTCTACAGTATTAGGGATAGGCATGTTTGTGTTTAGTGTTAGATTTTTTATGATGTCGTCGTCATTAATGCTTAAATTATTAAATGCTTTTCTAATTGCTGTAATGAGTTTTAGAGGTATTGTAACATTTAGTCGTGGCGGTATTATAACAGCTTTAATTATGATAGTAGCTTTCCTTTATTTTTATTTTAATAAAGTGAATACCAAAGCTAAATTTAGAATTAGTAGAATGTTTTTTCTCTTCGCAGGTATTGGGTTATTGATTTGGTTGTTTTCATCTATTCAAACAACTGGCTTAATTGATAAAAGATATGCCAATCAAGATGCCTTAGGAAGAGAGAAAGCTGATTTATCTACAGGAAGATCAGATTTAGTTTCTTTTGAAATAGGTGAATTTTTAAAAAACCCAGTTTTAGGTGTTGGAGTTGGGAAAATAAAAGAACTTAGGCTAGCTAGTGAAGGTATTTACGCTGCTTCACATAATGAAGTCAGTCGAATTTTGTCTGAACATGGTTTATTTGGAGTTTTAGCCATGTTAATTCTAATAATTACTCCATTAGTTTATCGGATGAAAAACAGATCAAATATTTTCTTTTTTTCTTGCTATATTTTCTGGTTCTTAACCATAAATCATTCCTCAATGCGTATAGCAGCTCCTGCATTTATATATGGTTTATGCATGTTGGATGTTCAATATAGAAATAAAAGAAAACCGATCATGAAAAAAGCTAAACTTGTTAAACAAATATAGTTTGGTGATGTTTTAAATATATTCAGTGAAAAAAATAATCTACATAGGAAACCAATTATCACAAAACGGTAGAACAGTAACAACTATAGATTCTTTAAGTCAATTATTAAGACAGGAAGGGTTTAACGTTTTTACAGCCTCAAAAAAGAACAACAAGTTTTTACGTTTGTTTGATATGTTGTTTCATGTGATTAATTACAGAAAGCAAGCGGACTATGTTTTGATTGACACATACAGCACATTTAATTTCTATTTCGCTTATTTTGTAAGTCAGTTGTGTAGATTACTTAAATTAAAATATATTCCAATTTTACACGGAGGAGACTTGCCTAACAGACTAAAGCAATCTCCGAAATTAACAAAAGCGATATTTAAAAATGCTTTAGTAAATGTCGCTCCTTCGAAATATACTCAAGCTAGTTTTGAAAGGTTCGGATTTAGTAATATAACCTGTATTCCTAATTCCATAAAACTTAAAAATTATGCTTTCAAGAAAAGAACTTTTGATAATATAAGATTACTTTGGGTACGTTCATTTTCGAAAATTTATAACCCATTATTAGCTATTGATGTCCTGCACGCATTGAAGAATAAAAATATGGATGCCGAGCTTTGTATGGCAGGTCCAGATAGTGACGGTAGTTTACTCGAAGCTAAAAAATACGCATATCAATTAGGTCTTGAGGTTACTTTTACAGGGAAATTATCAAAACCGGAGTGGATTAAGCTTTCAGAAGACTATAATATTTTTATAAATACTACAAATATTGATAATATGCCCGTTAGTGTCATTGAAGCTATGGCATTAGGGTTGCCAGTGGTGTCAACCAATGTTGGAGGGTTGCCTTTTTTAATAGAGCAAGATAAAACCGGATTCTTAGTGGAGCCTCATTCGGTAGTTTCATTTGTTGAATCTATAGAGGGCATTATTGATTCGCCAAGTAAAACCCATAAAATAATGGCAGAGGCCCGGGATTATGTAGAAAACTTGGATTGGGAAGTTGTTAAAAAACAGTGGATTAATGTCTTAAAATAATTCACGCTTAATAGATTTTACTTCCTATATTTATACTCTCTCAATTTATCCCCTGAAAATGTCTAATAGCGGTATTCATTTCAATATTTCTGAGCGTAAAGTACTCTTGCGTATTTTTGATGTACTTTCTATACTCTTAGTGCTTTATATTGTTAGCAATTGGTTTGATTTTGATTATTTCACCATAACAAAAGTAAAATGGACTTGGGTGTTAGTTCTCATTTTATACGTTTCCATTTTTGGAACCGTTTTTGAATTATATGATTTACAAAAGTCCAGTAAAATTGAAAAGATTGCAACAGGTATCGTTTTTACAGGTTCTACTACAGTTTTATTTTACCTTCTAACACCATTTTTTACACCGGCTTTACCAGATAATAGATTCCAAATACTATTCTTTTATTTTGCAATTCTAATTGCTTTGTTTTTATGGCGTACAGCGTATATAACTTTTATTGTATCTCCAAGATTTTATAAAAAAGTTTTAATTATTGGCGAAACATCTAATATAGAAGTCATTTTTGAGGCTTTTAAAGATTCAGATCCTAATTATAAAATAGTTGGTTTTATCAATTGCGAAGTAGATAAAACGGCTTCGGTAAAGTTTAATACTATAAAGGAATACGGTCCTAAGGAGATTAGAGAAGTTATTAAAAAAGAAAATTTATCTGAAATTGTTGTGGCTAGTTATAGCTCTGAAAATATTACTTCAGAAATTTATTTCACACTCATAAAATTATTAGAAGAAGGCTTTCCAATTAACGAATACACTCAGGTTTATGAAGATTTAATGCAACGTATTCCTGTACAGTTTGTTGGTAAAGATTTCTATAAATACTTTCCATTTAGTAGAAATAATCAAAATAAACTATACTTATTTTTTAACGGCCTTTTTGATGTTTTACTTTCACTAATAGGTATTTTAATAGGTTTAGTATTCCTGCCAATTATCTTATTAGGTAATTCTATCGCTAACCGTGGACCTCTTTTTTACACTCAAGATAGAATAGGGAAAAACGGAAAAATTTTTAAAATCATTAAATTCCGTACCATGAAAGAAAATGCGGAAAGATCAGGGGCAATGTGGGCGAAAAAGGGAGATGTTAGAGTAACGCCTTTCGGTAAATTTTTAAGACATTCAAGGTTAGACGAAATACCTCAATTTATAAATATCTTAAAAAGCGACATGAGCTTTATCGGTCCAAGACCGGAGCGCCCTTTTTTTGTTAAAGAATTATCGCAGATGTTGCCTTTTTACGAAACCAGACATATTGTAAAACCAGGTCTTACAGGTTGGGCACAGGTAAAAACAAGATATGCTTCTTCCGTTGATGATAGTTTGCTTAAACTGCAATATGATTTATATTATATTAAGCACAGAGGCTTCTTTCTGGACATTAATATTTTGATAAAAACGATGAGTACCGTTATTTTCTTCAGAGGTCAGTAATTGATGTAGCCTAAAGCTTATTGTAATGTTTTATTAAGAAAACATATCTAATAAATAAAGCGATTAGCAAGGGTATTAATCCAATGGCAAAAACTTGAACACCAATACTCCAGTGTAAAGTTAAAAGACAAAGTAGAATAATTAAAAATTTAATATACTTTATAAACCAACCACTTGCTTTTTTTCTTAGAAGTTGACCAATAAAAAGTATGTTGAGTGCAAAAGCCCATAGCAGATTGTAATTTTGGTGTGTGCCTTTATGATCGGTAGCAAACCATAACAATAATATCATGATACCTAGTAATCCTGTTACTATAAAAAGTGCAACATCTAGCCATTTAGTTCTTTTTTCTTTATTATAATCGTTAGAAGTAATATAAATGATTAATAAACCAATAATTCCTAAAATAAAAAGTGGGCTTGTTAAAAATTGACTAGCTTGATGAGAGGGCTTTTTAGAATATAAAATACGGCTTTCTTTAACCACTGGCTCATTGGTATTTTTAATGGTAGCATTTTCAAAGAAGCTGTAAATGTTTTCTGGTAAAAACATATGGTCTTCTGGAGTTGCTTTTTTATCAATGACAGAACCAAGAGCTAAATCGATACCCAAACTTCCCCAAGAATTTTTATTTAAGTTGTTATGAATTAATGTTCTAAACGTGGCGACTTCAAAATCTTTCGGATTGTGAAATGTAATCGTATTGTTTGAAGCTATATTTATTACATCTTTGATTTTTGTTGCACAATTATCATAAAAAAACTCATATAAATAAGGCCTATTTTCTGGTTTATAATTATTGATTAAGTATTCATAAAGCTTTTGTTTTTCCGTTTGAGAAAGATTTAAAACTTGCTCTTTTATTGTTCTGTTAAAACGTTGGGAATAAGCATAATAAAAAATTTTAAAATCAATTTTACTTATTAAATAATTAAGTTTTCCTTGTGCAAATTTTAAATAGAAATTAGGAGCATCAAAATCGTATTCACCATAACCATAAGTAACATCAATACGAATTGAAGGGTCTTTAATTCTAAATGCACTATGCCCAAAAGCATCATTTAAAGTGGTTCCAGGCCCTACAGTGAGTACACTAATTTCGGCTTGTTCAGACAACCTGATTTGCTGAGCATGAGATACTTTAATAAATAAAAAGAGACCTAAGAGTAGTAATGTTTTTTGCATGTAATTAAGATTACCTAAAGATACTAAAATCAAGTTTTAGAGAAAATACGTTGGAATAAAGTGCTACACTTTGGTCTCCAATATCAGTAAAGGCGTAATCGATTTGAATACCGTTATATTTAAACCCTAAACCAAAACTTGGTTGAAAACTAAGTTGTTCACTATTGTCAAATTGTGTTTCATTTTGAAAATTACCCATGCCAGCACGTAAATAAACCATATCGATATAACCAAATTCAAAACCTAAAGCAGGATTTATACTAGCAAAAGATGTTGAAATGACATCGTTATTTTCTTCAAAACGAACATTTAAGTTAACCGATGTCAAAAGTGTATAATCAAAGTTAAAATCAACTAATTTAGAAATCCCAATTTGTAATTTTGGGATGGTAATTTCAGTACTTTCAGGCAGTTCTTGATTTTGACCTTCAACAGCATCACTAATGGTAGCAAATTCATCTTCATCAATAGCCCATGCGTTAAAAGTGGTTGTAATGTCTCTGGCCATGATTCCAAACTTCCAATTGTTGTTAGTTTCAAACTGAACGCCAACATCTAAACCAAAACCCCATGAGGAAGCAAAATCACCAATTATTCTTCTAACAACTTTAGCATTCACACCATAGTTTAAACCTTGAACAGGTAATTGCCGTGCATAAGAAAAGGTTAATCCATAATCGGCAGTAGAAAACAAGCTGATTCTATCGTAATTTATGTTGCCTTCAGCATCAATAAGTTGTGTGGTGTTTAAAATATCATCAACAGCAAAACGAATTAAAGATATTCCAACGGCACTTTTATCATCTAGAGGCATTCCAAAAGCAGCATAATCGTAGTTTGCAATGTTTGCAAAATAACTAGAGTGCATTAAAGCAAGTTGATTGTCTTCAAGTTTTAATAAACCAGCAGGATTCCAATATCCAGAATTCACATCAGAAGTGTGAGATGTTACGGCACTACTCATTCCCAATGCAGCAGCGTCCACACCAATATTCATAAACTCATTAGAATATTTCCTAACAGTTTGACTAAATAAAGAAGCAGATACGACACAAAATAATGTGGTGATGTAAACTCTCAATCGCAATTTTTTTACAAAGATGCACATAATTTATATTCTTTAAAACTTCAAAATATAATAGATATTGCTTTAGACTGAAATTGTTTGTTATTTTTACAAAATCAAAACAAATCGATATGAAAAAATACGTACCCAATGCACTGACACTTTTAAATCTATTGTGCGGAAGTATTGCTGTGATTCTTGCTGTTAATAGCAATTTTGTTACGGCAGCTTTATTTGTGTTTTTAGGCATATTTTTTGATTTCTTTGATGGTTTTGCAGCTAGAAAACTAAAGGTCCAAAGTGAATTAGGATTGCAATTAGATTCGTTGGCAGATGTGGTTACTAGCGGGTTAGTCCCAGGAATTATCATGTATAAGTTATTGGCATTAATCCTTGAGTCAGAAATGGTATCAGTGACTAGTTGGGCGTCAAACTCAAGCGGAATAGAATTTAATTTGCCAACACTCCCGCTTTTAGGATTGTTAATTACTTTAGCCTCAGCTTACAGGTTAGCAAAGTTCAATTTAGACGAAGACCAACAAACCTATTTTAAAGGGTTGCCAACACCAGCAAATACGTTGCTAATTATATCATTACCCTTAATTATCGAATTTCAGAATAACGATGCTATAAACACCATCATTCTTAATAAATGGTTTTTAATTGGGTTGACGTTTTTAAGTTGTTATCTGCTGAATTCAGGGATTAAATTATTCGCATTAAAATTTAAAAATTATAGTTTTAAAGGGAATGCAACCCGTTACATTTTTATCATTTTATGTTTGGTGTTACTTATCGTATTAAAGTTCGCTGCCATTCCAATTATCATATTACTTTATATTAGCATGTCTGTTTTAGATAATTTAACTTCAAAATAAATATAATGGCTTCAGGTTTTTTTGCGCTCTTAGACGATATAGCTAGCTTAATGGACGACGTGGTGGTGATGAGTAAAATTTCCACCAAAAAAACAGCAGGTATTTTAGGTGATGATTTAGCTGTAAATGCAGAAAAAGCTACGGGTTTTTTAGCCTCAAGGGAACTTCCAGTTTTATGGGCAATAAGCAAAGGATCTGCGCTTAATAAATTAATTATTTTACCAGTTGCTTTTTTGCTCAGCGCTTTTGCGCCATGGGGAGTTACTTTAGCTTTAATTTTAGGAGGTGTTTATTTAGCCTTTGAAGGATTTGAAAAAGTGTATCATTTTTTCTTTCCACATAAAGATGAAGGCTTTGAAATAAACCATTCTGAGGAGGATGTTATTTTATCTGATGAAGATATGCGTTTAACTGAAAAAATGAAGGTTAAATCAGCAATTTTTACTGATTTTATACTGTCTGTAGAAATAGTAATCATTGCGCTTGGAACAGTGATTGGTAAACCCATTTTGTTTCAAATTTTAGTTGTTTCTGTGGTGGCCGTTATAGCTACAATTGGAGTCTACGGTATTGTAGCTCTTATTGTTAGAATGGATGATTTTGGTTTGAAATTAGTTGGTTTAAGTGATAATAAAAAAAGCATATCGAATATCGTTGGAAATCTCTTGATAAAAACCTTACCATGGGTTATAAAAAGTTTGTCTGTTATTGGTACGATAGCATTATTGATGGTTGCAGGAGGCATTTTTGTTCATAACATAGATTTTTTGCATCATTTTTTAGAAATACTCCCAAGTTTTATTAAAGATTTTGTTGTAGGTTTAATTGTTGGGTCTCTGGCATTTTTTCTAGTAAAAGCCTTTATTTTTATTAAGACTAAGTTATTGAAGAAGAAACAGTAGGAAAAGAAGTGAAACCTGTTTTTAAAAGTGGATCCTAACTTTTTAGGAATGACAAACCAAAAACAATAATAAAATAATCAAATGACGCTAAGTGTCTAATCGCGAATCTTCTTTTTACGAAGTTCAAAGTTTTGTCCTAAATACACTTTACGTACCATTTCATCATTAGCTAATTCTTCAGGAGTACCATGTTTTAAAATACCTCCTTCGAACATTAAGTAAGTTCTGTCAGTAATAGCTAGTGTTTCTTGTACATTATGATCAGTAATAAGAATACCAATATTCTTTTTGGTAAGTTGCGCTACTATGCGCTGAATATCTTCAACAGCAACTGGATCTACACCTGCAAAAGGTTCATCTAAAAGTATAAAACTAGGGTCGGTAGCTAAAGCACGAGCAATTTCAGTACGACGACGTTCACCACCAGATAATAAATCCCCACGGCTTTTTCGAATATGACCTAAACCAAATTCTTCAATTAAGGATTCCATTTTGTCTATCTGTTCCTTCTTACTCAATTTAGTAAGTTGAAGTACACTCAAAATATTATCTTCTATACTTAATTTTCTAAATACCGAAGCTTCTTGAGCTAAATATCCAATACCATTTTGCGCACGTTTGTACATCGGGTATTTTGTGATTTCTGTATTATCTAAATAAATATGACCGCCGTTAGGCTTTATTAAACCTACAATCATATAGAAAGACGTTGTTTTTCCGGCACCATTAGGTCCTAAAAGTCCAACAATTTCACCCTGATTTACTTCAAGAGAAACATCCTTTACTACTTTTCGTCCGCTATAGGACTTCATTAAATTTTCGGCTCTTAAAATCATAATTTTATATACTGAACGCTAAAAATAGTAAAATCATATACACTATTATAGCAGAATTTTTAATTTATGTTTACTCTTGAGATTCTAAAGCATCCCAAAATTCGTAGGCACGACGTAAATGCGGAATAACAATAGTGCCGCCAACTAAAGTAGCAATGCTTAAAGCTTCAACAACTTCTTCTTTTTTTAATCCAACCTTATAACTTGATTCTAAATGGTATTTAACACAATCATCACATCTTAAAACGGTTGACGCGACTAATCCTAAAAGTTCTTTTGTTTTAACATCTAAGGCGCCTTCCGAAAAAGCGTTAGTATCTAAATTAAAAATACGTTTAATCACCTTATTGTTATCAGCTAAAATGTTATTATTCATTTTAGCACGATAGTCGTTGAATTCTTTAACAATATCAGACATGTTGTTCTTTTTCTTTTCTTTTTTGGTTTTTAATGACAACTTTAGAAATATAGATACTTACTTGGTATAATATTAAAATTGGGATGGCTACTATGACTTGACTTGCAATATCTGGTGGTGTAATAATGGCTGATAGAATAAGCACAACTACCAAAGCATATTTTCTATATTTTCTTAATATTTGTGGCGTTACCAATCCTATTTTAGTTAAAAAATAAATAATAATTGGTAACTCAAAAATTAACCCTGAAGCCAAAGCAGAAGATCTTACCAACGCTATATAAGAACTTATATCTATTTGATTGTCCACTTTTGTAGAAATGCTATAATTAGCTAAAAAGTTTAAAGACAGGGGCGTTACTATATAATATCCGAATAGTACACCTATGAAAAATAAAAGCGATGAAATAATAATAAAACCACGCGAATGTTTACGCTCATTACCATGTAAACCAGGACTAATAAACTTCCATAGTTGATAGATGACGTATGGAAAGGAAATAATAAATCCACCTAAAATGGCTGTCCAAATATCAGCAGAAAACTGTCCTGCCATAGTTCTGTTTTGTAATATCATTGGCATTTCTTCAGCACAGAATGTCGTGTTTAAGCCAATAAAATTTGCGGTTCGACATAACATATCATAAGTTGGAAAGCCCATGTCTAGTGGTGCGAAAATTATTTCGTCAAAAACAAATCGGCTAAAAATAAAGGCAAATGTGCCTACGATAACAACAGCCGTTATGATTCTAATCAAATGCCAGCGTAAATCTTCAAGATGATCTAAAAAAGACATCTCATTAATTTCTTTTTTTGCCATTATATAATGCCTTCTTTTATTAAATCGTGTAAATGTACCACGCCTGCATATGTACCATTTTCTTCAACTAGTAGTTGAGATATCTCATTAGTTTCCATAACCTCCAAAGCATCAATAGCCATAGCTTCAGTTTCAATACGTTTTGGGTTGGCACTCATTATATCTTTTGCGGTTAATCCAGAAAAATCATCAACTTGACTTAACATTCTACGTAAATCACCATCTGTAATAATACCAATAATTTTATCCTGTTCAATAACCGCAGTAACACCTAACATTTTCTCAGTAATTTCGATAATCACATCTTTAATACTGGTGTTTGCCAACACTTTTGGTTTTTCGTTTACCGAGGAAATATCTAGAACACGCAAATATAATTTCTTCCCTAAAGCTCCACCTGGATGGTATTTAGCAAAATCGTTGCTAGAAAAACCACGTAATTCTAACAAACATACAGCAAGTGCATCACCAATAACAAGTTGGGCAGTGGTGCTTGTAGTAGGCGCTAGGTTATTTGGACAAGCTTCTTTTTCAACATAGGCATTTAAAACAAAATCGGCATGCAGTCCTAAAAAAGATTCTGTATTACCAGTAATGGCAATCATTTTATTTTTTGCACTTTTTATAAGAGGAACAAGTACCTTAATTTCTGGTGTGTTTCCACTTTTAGAAATACAAATGACCACATCATCTTCAAGAATTAAACCTAAATCACCATGAATAGCATCTGCGGCGTGCATAAAAATAGCAGGTGTTCCAGTAGAATTTAGTGTCGCTACAATTTTGTTAGCAATAATGGCGCTTTTTCCAATACCTGTTATGATAACTCGTCCTTTAGAGTTGTAAATGAGTTGTGTAGCATCTGCAAAATCATCTGTTATCAAGCTAGACAAGTTTAAAATGGCTTGACCTTCCATTTCGATAGTATGCTTCGCAATGTCAATAATGGATTTTTTGTCTTTCAAAGTTTGTTTTTTTGAGTTGATATTTAAAGATTTTGTTATCTTTAGTGTTAATCAAATTGAATTTTGTTGTAATTTGAAAATTCGTTACAAAACTAACGAAAAAAAATATGAGGGTTCTCTAAATGCTAAACGAAATTAATCAAACAAAATTTTTGCATGTCTAGAGATTTAATCAAACAATAATTTTATACAATTCATGTCAATAACAAAAAGCGACTTGCATGCTTCGCTAAAAAAATATTTTGGATTTGGTAAATTCAAAGGACTTCAAGAAAGTGTCGTAGAAAGTTTATTATTAGGAAGACACACGTTCGTAATAATGCCAACAGGCGGAGGTAAATCGTTATGTTATCAATTACCTGCACTTATGCAAGAAGGAACAGCTATTGTAGTTTCTCCTTTAATTGCTTTGATGAAAAATCAAGTAGATGCCATAAGAGGTATTTCTAAGGAGCATGGTGTTGCGCATGTCTTAAACTCTTCATTAAACAAAACAGAAATAAAACAGGTTAAAGAGGATATCGTTAACGGCATTACAAAATTACTTTATGTAGCTCCAGAATCATTAACTAAAGAAGAGAATGTTGAATTCTTAAGGTCTGTAAAGGTATCCTTTATGGCCATTGATGAGGCGCATTGTATAAGCGAATGGGGACATGATTTTAGACCAGAATACAGAAACTTACGTCATATTATAAAACGTATAGGTGATAACATTCCAATTATTGGTTTAACTGCTACAGCAACACCTAAAGTTCAAGAAGATATTATTAAGAATTTGGGTATTGGAGATGCTAAAACATTTAAAGCATCTTTTAACAGACCTAATTTATATTATGAAGTACGTCCAAAAACTACAAATGTAGATGTTGATATCATTCGTTTTATAAAGCAGAATGATGGGAAATCTGGTATTGTTTATTGTTTGAGTAGAAAACGAGTTACAGAGTTAGCACAAGTACTTCAGGTAAACGGCATAAATGCAGTGCCTTATCATGCTGGGTTAGATGCCAAAACACGCTCAAGTCATCAAGATAAATTCTTGATGGAAGATGTAGATGTGGTAGTAGCTACTATAGCATTTGGTATGGGAATTGATAAACCCGATGTACGTTTTGTAATTCATCATGATATTCCTAAAAGTATAGAAAGTTATTACCAAGAAACCGGCAGAGCAGGGCGTGATGGAGGCGAAGGCCATTGTTTGGCGTATTATGCCTATAAAGACATTGAGAAATTAGAAAAGTTTATGTCTGGTAAACCTGTTGCAGAACAGGAAATAGGGCAGGCCTTATTGCAAGAGGTTGTTGCTTTCGCAGAAACGTCTATCTCTAGAAGAAAATTTATTCTTCATTATTTTGGTGAAGAGTTCGATACTGAAACTGGCGAAGGTGGCGATATGGATGATAATATTAGGTATCCAAAAAAGAAAGTTGAAGCCAAAAGCGATGTTAAAATACTTCTTGAAACGATAGATAAAACCAACGAAAAATACAAGTCTAAGGATTTGGTAAATGTCATAATTGGTAAAGAGAATGCCTTGATTAATTCTCATAAAACGAACGAACAACCCTTTTTTGGGGATGGAAAACACAAAGACAATAAATATTGGATGGCTCTGTTAAGGCAAGTATTGGTTTCTGGTTTTCTTAAAAAAGACATTGAAACTTACGGCGTTATCAAGTTACAAGATGAGGGTAGCGCCTTTATAAAAAAACCAGTTTCTTTTATGATGACCGAAGATCACATATTTGAAGGCGAGCAAGAAGATGGTAGCATAATTACTGCTGAAAAAGGAAGGGGCGCAGTTGCCGACACTGTATTAATGAGTATGCTGAAAGATCTACGTAAAAGCAGTGCTAAAAAACTAGGTGTACCACCTTTTGTTATTTTTCAAGACCCATCTTTGGAGGATATGGCATTAAAATATCCTATTAACATAACCGAATTAAGTAATGTTCATGGCGTAGGAGAAGGGAAAGCTAAGAAATATGGAAAAAATTTCGTGGCACTAATAGAAAAGTATGTTGAGGAAAATGATATTGTTCGTCCAGACGATTTAGTTGTAAAATCAACTGGCATTAATTCTGCTAATAAATTATACATTATTCAAAATGTAGACAGAAAATTACCACTTGATGATATTGCTTCCTCGAAGGGGATGTCTATGGGAGATTTTATAAAAGAAATGGAAGCTATTGTGTATTCAGGCACTAAATTGAATATAGACTATTGGCTGCATGATATTTTAGATGAAGACCAACAAGAGGAAATTCATGAATACTTTATGGAATCTGAATCTGATGATATTGACGCAGCAATTGACGAGTTTGATGGCGATTATGATGACGAAGAACTTCGCTTATACCGAATAAAATTTATTAGTGAAGTAGCTAACTAATTATGCTGTAATTTGGGCGCTAGCCAGCTGGTATCATGGTTACCGGAGTGTTGCGTTTTTCGTTACAATCTTACTTGTGCTGAATTTGTTTCAGTATCCCATTAAGTTTTTCAAACGTAATTACGAGGATTTCAAACAGACTGCGATTTAGTAAAAACTTCTCGCAATGACGTTAACTAAGCACAGATCGCCACGCCGTAAAAACCCATTAACTTATAGTGTAGTAAAGATAACTTCTTGTTTTTTGGCAGATAACTTTAAAGATGTAATACTCTTTTTGTCAAATTTAGAAACGTCTTCCTTTTCAATTTGAAAATCTATTCTTGTAATAAAACTATTTGATACACTTGAATGGTTGGATTCAAATTCATCCATATCAGAATTTAGTATTAAATTAAATTTTTTGCCTTCAATACTAAGATTGCCACCATTTTTAGTTTTAATTTTAAACCGGCCTACAACTATAGTGATTACATAATAATAACCTCCCAATTCTGAAACTTTTGCAAATAGAACATTTTGTTCTGAAACAGCAAAGGCCTCTTCATCAATAGATTTAATAATATCTTTAATATAATTATCATCATGAGTTGGCTCTAAGGAAGGCGTATTCCCAAAAGCGTTTAAGATTTTATTTAACTTAAATTTCATAAAGAAATGATTTTTGTAAAACTAGAATTATAATTAGAATGCACAAAATTATAATCGTAAATCATTTCATGTGATTGTATTTATTATTGTACAATGACACATGCGGCATACATTTTATGATTTTGTTTAAGTATTAAGTTTTAGTTATGTATGTTTCATATATTTGCATCTTCAAATAAAATTAGAAAAATGCAAGACGGATTATACGCAAAATTTAATACAACAAAAGGAGAAATTCTCGTTGCTTTAGAATTCAAAAAAACACCTGGAACAGTAGGTAACTTTGTAGCTTTAGCAGAAGGAAACCTAGAAAATTCAGTAAAACCTCAAGGAACACCATATTATGATGGTTTAAAATTCCATAGAGTTATTCCAGATTTTATGGTTCAAGGGGGGTGCCCACAAGGTTCAGGTTCTGGAAATCCAGGATACAAATTTGATGATGAGTTTCATCCAGATTTAAAACACGACGGACCAGGAGTATTAGCTATGGCAAATGCAGGACCAGGAACAAATGGAAGTCAGTTTTATATAACACATATTGCAACTGATTGGTTAGATAATAAACATACCGTTTTTGGAAAAGTAGAATACGGTCAAGAGGTTGTTGATGCCATTGCACAAGGCGATAAAATTGAAAGTTTAGAAATTGTTCGTGCAGGGGCTGATGCTGAAGCATACAATGCTGTTGAGGCTTTCAGAACTTTTGAAGGTTCAAGAGAAAAAAGAGAAGCAGAAGTTAAAGCCGCAGCAAACGCAGAATTAGATAAATTAGCTACAGGTTTTGATAAAACTGAAAGTGGATTGCGTTATCAAATCATTCAAAAAGGAAATGGTGTAAAAGCAGAAAAAGGACAAACGGTTTCTGTGCATTACAAAGGTCAATTATCAGACGGAACTGTTTTTGATTCTTCATACAAACGTAACGCGCCTATTGATTTTCCTTTAGGTGTTGGTCAGGTTATTGCAGGATGGGACGAAGGTATTCAATTATTAAAAGTTGGAGATAAAGCAAGACTCGTTATACCAAGTCATTTAGGATATGGCAGTGCTGGTGCTGGAGGTGTTATACCACCAGATGCTACGCTTGTATTTGACGTAGAGTTGATGGATGTGAAATAGAGTTAGTTACTATAATAAAGTAACAAATATTAGAAATAGTCGTCTCATTTATAATGAGGCGATTTTTTTGTGTTTTATTCAAATGATGTAACTCAATCCAAATGAATACAAAGACATTATTTCTTACGATTATATTAAAGTTGAAGATTCTTTTAAAATCCCTAGTGCTTATATAAAGCTTATAGATTATGATAAAGCACTTTTGGGGTATTTAAACATACAAAAACAAGATTCTACAAGTACTATTTTGGAAGAAGGGTATTTTAATAGTTTAGGCTATAATTTCATTAGAGGTAAGAAATATACTGATGCTGTGGGAATATTTAAAATCAATGTCGCATTGTACCCTTAAAGCTCAAATGTTTATGATAATTTAGCTGAAGCATATTTGTTGTCCGGCGATAGTTTACAAGCGTATAATAATTATAAAATGGCTTTCAATTATGATAATAGAAATAATCGAGCGAAAGAATTTGTAAACAAATATGATAGTAAGCTTAAGAAATAATTTTACTAGTTCTTTGTGATTTACATGAATTTAGCATCTTAATTAAGGTGCTTTTTTTATATTTACTTATGACAGAGCAAGAGTTAGAAAAATTAAAATACCCTATCGGCCAATTTGAGTGTCCCAATAATATTTCTAAACAACATATTGAAAGCTGGATTTCTATTTTGGAGCACTTCCCTAACCGCTTAGAGAATCTGGTTAAAGATTTATCAAATCAGCAATTAGATACTCAATACCGACCAGATGGTTGGACTATTAGGCAAGTTGTTCATCATGTTTCAGATAGCCATCACCATAGTTATACGCGTTTTAAATGGGCGTTAACAGAAGACAAACCCCTTATTAAAGCTTATTATGAAGATCGTTGGGCAGAACTAATGGATTCTAAGTTAGCACCTATAGACATGTCTTTAAATCACTTAAGAGTTATTCATATTAAGTTGGTGTATCTATTAAAAACACTATCAGAAGATAATTTAAACAAATGTTTTATTCATCCAGAAACCAATAGTGAGTTTTCGCTGAGTTATAGTGTTGGTAATTATGCGTGGCACAGTAACCATCACTACGCGCATATTGAAAGTTTGATGAAACGTAAAGGTTGGCATTAAATGATAAGACCAGTGCATATACATGATGCTCAAGAATTACTTGAGATGTATAATTATTATGTTATAAATACGACGGTCAATTTTGATATTGAGCCTTTGTCACTTAAAACATTTTTAGATAAATTAAATATTATTACTGCAGATTACCCTTTTATTGTCTTTGAGGAAAACAATGAAATATTAGGCTATGCTTACGGAAGTAGGTTTAGACCAAGAGCAGCTTATAATTACGTTGCAGAGTCTACAGTCTATGTTAAGCATACAGCACATGGGAAACAAATAGGCTCAAAATTATATGCTGAATTGATAAAATTACTCAAAGAAACGGACTTACATACTGTACTTGGTGTTTTAACAATCCCTAATGAGGCGAGTATTAAACTGCATGAGAAATTTGGATTCGAGCAAGTTGCTAACTTAAAAGAAGTAGGGTTGAAATTTGGTGAATGGCAGAATGTTGGTATTTGGCAATTAAAACTAGACTAAGTTTTCCATTTAATATTACAACCAATACTCGGTTTTTGGGTTTTGGTGTTTTCTTCACCTACAATCAGACAATCTAATGCCTGTCTTAAATCTTTGCCTGTAAGAGGCTGGCCGTTATCTGGTCTGGAATTATCCAATTGCCCTCTGTAAACAAGTTTTAGATTATCATCAAAAATATAAAAATCAGGAGTACAGGCTGCATCATAAGCTTTAGCTACCTCTTGTGTTTCATCATATAAGTAAGGAAAAGGATAATTTTCAGTATGCGCATGAATTTTCATTTTCTCAGGGGAGTCTTGCGGGTAATTAATAGCATCATTACTTGAAATAGCAATAAAACCAATCCCTTTTTCCGCGTAAGCGTTTGCCATATCTACTAACTCAGAATTTACATGAATTACAAAAGGGCAGTGGTTACATATAAACATGATAACCGTACCTTTGTCACCTTTAAGCTTGTTAAGACTTAAAACAGTATCTGATATGGTGTCAGTAAGAGAAAAATCGGGTGCTTTTGTTCCTAATAAAAGCATGTTTGAGGGCGTCATGGCCATAATCAAAAGTTTTATTCAAAGTTCGTAATTATTTGTATTTTTAAAAAATGAGTAATACAATATCTTTTGAGGATTTTAATAAAGTGGATTTACGCATAGGAACTATTATTGAAGTTCATGATTTTCCTGAAGCTCGACAGCCAGCTTATAAATTAACTATTGATTTCGGAGAATTAGGAATTAAAAAATCGTCTGCTCAAATTACAACGCTTTATAAAAAACAAGACTTACTACAACGACAGATAGTTGCAGTAGTTAATTTTCCTAAAAAACAAATTGCCAAATTCATGAGTGAATGCTTAGTTTTAGGTGCTGTAAAGGAAAACGATGTTATACTTTTAAATCCAGAGAATAAAGTTAAAAATGGCACGCCTGTAAATTGATTTATGCAAGAATTAGATAAGGTTCAAATAAATTTTGATTACAATAGCTTATGGGTTTTAAATCTAGCACTTGCTGTTGTTATGTTTGGAGTTGCACTAGGAATTACTTTTGATGATTTTAAACAATTATTAAAACAACCTAAATTGGTTTTAATTGGTGTTTTGTTACAGTTTGTGCTTTTGCCTCTAGTGACTTTTCTTTTAGTAATTTTAATAAAACCACAACCCAGTATAGCTTTGGGTATGTTTATGGTGGCTGCTTGCCCTGGAGGGAATATTTCAAATTTCATGACTCATTTAGCTAAAGGAAATACAGCTTTATCTGTTAGTCTCACTGCTTTTGCTACTTTTTTGGCTATGTTTATGATGCCTTTTAACTTTAGTTTTTATAGTGAATTATACGAACCTACCGCTCAAATTATAAAAACGGTAGAACTTGATTCTTTTGGGTTAGTAAAACTTGTTCTTTTAATATTGGGTGTGCCTTTACTATTTGGCATGTTATTAAGGCATAAGAATGCTGCTTTAGCTTTGAAACTTTCTAAGTTATTAAAACCTTTGTCAATCGTAGTTTTTGTTGTTATAATAGTGATTGCTTTTTCAAATAACATTGATGTTTTTAATAATTATATACACTATGTTTTTGCTATAGGAGTGACTCATAATTTAATAGCGTTAACGCTGGGCTTTCTTGTTGCAAAAATGTTTAGGCTATCATTTAAAAATCAAAAAACTTTAGCAATTGAAACTGGAATACAAAATTCAGGATTAGGATTGTTGTTGATTTTTTCTTTTTTTAATGGGTTAGGAGGGATGGCAATTTTAGCCGCCTTTTGGGGAATATGGCATATCGTATCTGGTTTGTTATTAGCTTTCTTTTGGTCAAGAAAAAAAACGATAATAATTTGAAACTAATTTGGCTACACTTTGTAAGAACGTATATAAGCGTTGGGATGTTTTTCTATTTTAGAAGAATAAAAATTTATGATGTTAAAAATGTTCCAAAAAATAAACCTGTTTTTTTATTAAGTAATCATCAAAATGCACTTTTAGATGCGTTGTTGATTGCAACAAAGTGTGGAAGACTTTCTTACTTTTTAACTAGAGCGGCTGTTTTTAAAAAGCCGTTTATTTCTAAAATTTTGAAAAGTTTACAGATGCTTCCTATTTACAGAATACGAGATGGTTGGGGGAATCTAGCGAATAACAATGCTATTTTTGAGAATTGCTCAAAACTTCTAAACAACAAGGAATGTATTGTCATATTTCCAGAGGGCAATCATAACCTTAAACGTATGGTTAGGCCTTTAAGTAAGGGGTTTACAAGAATAATACTAGAATCAGTAGAAAACTATCCAGAAATGGATTTACAGCTACTATCAGTTGGAGTGAATTATACAAATGCTGAAAAGTTTCCAGACAGTACGTCAATTTATTTTGGAACACCATTAGTAGCAAAAGACTATATTTCTGGAAATAAAAATGAGGATGTAGTTAGGCTTAAAGCTAAAATTCAATCTGACATATCTAAATTGACTACGGATATACCTGAAGAGCATTATCACGAAACTTTATACGAATTAGAACGATTAAATGTCGATTTTTTAAATCCTAATGTGGCGAACACATGCGTGAAATCAAAATTTCAAGACTGTAAATTGCAAGAAGTACAAAGCAATAATTTTATTAAGGAAATTTTTAAAGCATTGTTAATTTGTGCTTTTATTGTTCCTTTTTTAATTTGGAAATTTGTAGCAAAACCAAAAATAAAAGAAATAGAATTTCTATCAACCTTTAGGTTTGCCATGGCAATTACTCTGGGTCCATTATGGTTAATTAGTTTATTTACAGCATTTGTGATTACGCTAGGTTGGGCAGTGGCGACAAGCTATTTAATAACCAGTATTTGCTTAGTGCTATTAGCCGTTAAGCTATAAACAAAAACCGCAACGGTTAGCTGCGGTTTTTGTTTATTGTTTTGAAGATTAATTAGATGTCATCAAAATCTATATCGGTAAAGCTTTCCGGAGTTTGAGTTTTTAAGTCTGCTTCAGTAACTTTAGATCCATCATCTTCATATTCCTTTTTGAAATCTTTTTGATGACGCTCACTTATAACTTCATCTCCTTTTTCAGTGATGATGTAATCGGTCATTTCAGCTAAAATCTCCTTAAATTCGGTAAAGTCTTCTTTGTAGATGTATATTTTGTGTTTCTTATAATGAAAAGACCCGTCATCATTAGTGAATTTTTTACTCTCTGTAATCGTTAAGTAATAATCTTCAGCTTTAGTCGCTCTTACATCAAAAAAATAGGTTCGTCTACCTGCTCTTAATACTTTTGAGAAAATTTCCTCTTTCTCCATCTTATCATTATACATAATTATACTGAAATTTAATTGTCTTATTGTATTATCAAAAATCTAAAAAAAAAACGATACTAACCAATAAATCCTGAATTTTCTTTTCAAAACATTAGACTTCTCTACATTTATTTGCATGAAAAATCGCTCTATGCACTGATGTTTTTAGATTTATAAATTATTGGATGTTGTTTCACTCAGTTGTTTTAAGTATAAGTGTTTATAATATCCATCTATACCAATTAGCGTATCATGAGTTCCTTGTTGTACAATTTCTCCATCATCTAATACTATAATTTTATTAGCATTTTTAGCGGAAGACACTCTATGACTCACAATAATTGATGTTTTGTCTTTTGAGATTTTACTAAGATTTTTTAAAATTTTCTCTTCGGTTTCAGTATCAACTGCCGATAAGCAATCATCAAGCAATAAAATTTTCGGTGATTTGATAATAGCCCGAGCTATGGAGACACGTTGTTTTTGTCCACCAGACAATGTAATTCCACGTTCTCCTAAAACTGTTTCATAGCTTTTGTTAAACTTGATTATGTTTTTGTGTACTTGGGCATTTTTTGCTGCATCAATAACATCATCATCGGTAGCATCTTGCTTCCCGAATTTAATATTGGTTTTTATAGTGTCAGAAAACAAAAAGGCATCCTGCGGAACGTATCCTATACTATCACGTAAGTCGTTTAAATTTAGGTTATTAATTTCTGTGCTATTAATTGTAATAGAGCCTTTGTCAATATCGTAAAGCCTTCCAATTAAATCTAATATCGTAGATTTTCCAGACCCAGTTTTTCCTAAAATAGCTAAAGTTTCACCTTCTTTAATTTGGAAACTTATATTTTTAAGCGCTTGGATATTTGTGTCATCGTAGGTAAAAGAAACATCTTTAAAAACAATATCTCCTGTGATTTCTGTATGATTATTTACGATATTTTTAATTTCAGGCTCAATTTTTAAAAACTCGTTGATTCGCTTTTGCGAAGCCTCAGCTTGTTGCACAATAGAAGTCACCCAGCCAATAGTTGCCACTGGCCATGTGAGCATATTTACATAAATAATAAACTCTGCAATAGTGCCAATACTTTCAATTTCTCCATTAATATATTGCATGCCACCAAAGTAAATAACTAATAAATTACTTGTACCAATAAGTAATATCATCATGGGAAAAAACCAAGC
Organism: uncultured Algibacter sp.; assembly: GCF_905480415.1. GTDB lineage: Bacteria > Bacteroidota > Bacteroidia > Flavobacteriales > Flavobacteriaceae > Algibacter_B. The sequence continues at coordinate 29,327 of NZ_CAJQQI010000006.1, forward strand.
TTGTACTTTGGTTAAGTTTATTTGTTTTTCTTTACTTTCAGCTGCAAGCGATTTAAAATTCACTGAAGTTTGTGGCTCAATACCATATGCTTTGATTACAGAAATACCACTAAAAGATTCTTGAGTAAATGTTGAAAGTTTTGATAGGTATTCTTGTACAATAGTGCTTCGTTTATGTATTTCTTTACTTAATTTATAAATAATGATTGATAAAATAGGAAGCGGTACAATGGTATATAAGGTTAGTTTTGGTGAAGCATTAATCATGTAAATAACAACGATCACAATTAAAGCAACAGTGTTAATACTATACATAAGTGCAGGACCACCATACATGCGAACCCTTGAAACATCCTCAGTAATTCGGTTCATTAAATCACCAGTTCTATTCTTTTTGTAAAAATTCAATGAAAGTTTTTGGTACTGAGCGTAAATTTCATTTTTCAAATCAAACTCTATATAGCGCGATACATTTATAATAGTTTGCCTCATAAAAAACGTAAGAACCGAGGCTATAAGAGCAGCACCAATAATATATAAGATAGCTTCTAATAAATCGGCTCTAAAAACATCTTCGGTGATAGATTTATCATAATATTGTTCAATAGCAACGAATATTTTTTTTACATAACGGGGGGTGTAAAGCAAAAACAAACGAGCTATAATAGTAATGATAGAACCAATTATAAGATTCCTTCTGTATTTAAAAAAGTATTTATTTAAATGCCTTAATTCTTTCATTTAATCTCTAAGAAATTGGATAGCAAATATAGCGCATTAATGCTAATTAAGATGATTTATACTGTAAGCTAATTGTTAAATATAGCTTAAAGATTCATCTGATAATTAAATAAGGAATAACTCTTGTTTTTTTAAATATAGTGTTATTTTTGTCCCACTAAAAATAATGAAAATAGTTCATCTTTTTAATTAAAGTTCTTTGTAATGATGCTAAATAGAAGACATATACGTGTGAAAGTAATGCAAACCATGTATGCCTTTAAAGGTAGTGAAAGTGATGATTTTAGTAAAGATCAAAAATTTTTACTTTTCAGTATTGATAATATGTACAATTTGTATTTGTTATTATTATCTCTACTAATAGAAGTTCAAAAAAGAGCTGAAAGCGATTTACAAAAGAAACAAAAAAAGCATCTTGCCACTAAAGAGGATAAAGATCCTAACCGAAAGTTTGTAAATAATCAGTTATTAAAGTTTTTAAAGGATAACGATCAATTAAAAGGAAAACTCGAAGCCCATAATATTACCAATTGGGATTTGGATAGTGAATACGTTGATATTATTTTTAAGAATATTATTGCTAGTGACTTGTATAAAAATTATATGAATACTAGGGTGTCGGATTTTAAAGAAGACAAAGACTTTATAGTTGATGTTTTTAAAGAGATTATTGCTCCAAATGATAAGCTTTATGATTATATGGAAGATAAAAATCTAACTTGGTTAGATGATCTTCCAACGGTTAATACCACAATTTTAAAGCTGCTTAGAAAAGTAAAGGAAAATGCATCTGAAGGTTATTTTTCTCCTAAATTATATAAGGATATTGACGATAAGCAGTTTGCTATAGATTTATTTAGGAAAACACTTTTAAATCAAACTGCTATTAAAACAGAGATTACTCAGAAAACAAAAAATTGGGATTCAGAGCGTATAGCGAAAGTGGATTATGTATTGTTGCAAATGGCTATTTGTGAGTTGTCAAACTTCCCGTCAATACCAGTAAAAGTTACTATCAACGAGTATTTAGAGATTTCAAAAGAATATTCAACTCCAAAAAGCAGCATCTTTATTAACGGTATTTTAGATAAGCTCGTTAAAGAATATGAAGCTTCTGGGGAATTAAATAAAGTAGGTAGAGGATTGATGTAAATAGTAATGAAAATTACAAATTACTGTTAAGAAAGAAGTAAAAAATTTTTAATCGTTTAAATAATTACTATTTTTGTTCATCAAAAAAAATTAAATACATTTATTATGAAGAAAATAATGTTAGGACTTAGTGCCATGTGCTTAATTGCATTTGTATCTTGTAAAGAAAACGCTGCCAAAAAAATTGAAGAAAGTAATGTTGTTGCTGCGGCAGAAAGAGATGCTGTTGCATCTAATTTCCCTGTGCTTGAGTTTGATAAAAAAGAACACGATTTTGGAGAAATTGAAGCTAAAACAGCAGTAGAAACTGTATTTAATTATAAAAATACTGGTGATGCGCCTCTAGTAATTACAGATATTAAAAGTTCTTGTGGCTGTACAGTACCTCAAGATTGGAGTAGGTTACCACTAGCACCTGGAGAATCTGGAAAATTTTCAGTTAAATTTAACGGTAGTGGAGCTAATAAAATCACTAAAACTATAACGGTTACTGCTAATACTGAAAAAGGTTCTGAAGTTGTTAAAATAACAGCATTTGTAAAACCAGATCCTAATAAAGTAAACAAAGTGTTACCAGCTAAAAGCTAAATATATTTATAATGGGAGAAGGAATAGGTAGTTTATTACCATTTGTATTAATGTTTGTTGTTGTGTATTTCTTTATGATTGCGCCACAAATGAAACGTGCAAAAAAGGAAAAGAAATTTGCAGCCGAAATAAAACGTGGTGATAAAGTAATTACTAAAAGTGGTTTACACGGTAAAATTGCAGAGTTAAATGATAAGGACAACAGTTGTGTTATAGAAACTATGGCTGGGAAACTAAAGTTTGATAGATCAGCTCTTTCTTTGGAAATGAGCTCTAAACTTAACGCACCTGCGGCAGTTAAGAAATAAAATATTAATTAGAATACAATAGAAAAAAGCTTCCATTAGGAAGCTTTTTTTATGGCTTTAAGTTGAAAATTCACACTCAATAAAACGTGTGTTCGATAAATCTGAATTTGTAAAATTACAGCTTTTAAAAGTGCACAACTCATATTCACCTTTTACAAATTCGTGTTTAGAGAACGTCTTATTTTCGAATGTTTCTTCTACGGTAAAGTTTTATGCCATTAAGTTTTCACTTCACTTTATATATAATTAAAACAATCCAGTAATTTCTCCATTTTTATCAATGTCAATATTCTCAGATGATGGATGAGCAGGTAACCCTGGCATACGCATAATTTCGCCAGTAATAGGAATTAAAAAACCTGCTCCCGATGCAATTTCTATTTCTCTAACAGTTATGATAAAATCTTTAGGACGCCCTAATAACTTTGGGTTGTCTGATAACGACTTTTGAGTTTTTGCAATACAGACTGGAAGATGATCCAAACCAAGCTTGGTTATTTTGTTCAATTGGGCTTTTGCTTTAGCAGTGTAATCGACATGTTCAGCGCCATAAATTTCAGTCGCTATCTTAGCAATCTTGTCTTTCACACTAGATTCCCATTTGTATAGTGGTTTGAAGTTTGATTTGTTTTCTTCCACAACTTCTATGACCTGCTTTGCTAATTCTAAAGCACCTCCACCACCTTGTCCCCAAACATTAGCTAGGGCAACTCTAATACCTTTAGATTTTGCGAATTCTATAATCAAGTCAATTTCTCCATCACTATCAGAAGCGAATTTATTTATGGCTATTATAGGCGCGACATTAAATTTATCAATATTTTCAAGATGCTTTTCTAAATTTGGTAGTCCTTTCTCTAAAGCCTCCAAATTTGGTTCAGTAAGCAATTTTAAGTCAGCACCTCCATGATATTTTAATGCTCTTATGGTAGTGGTTAAAACTACAGCTTTAGGTTTTAATCCTGCACTTTGACATTTAATATCAAAGAACTTTTCAGCACCTAGATCGAATCCAAAACCCGCTTCTGTTATGGTATATTCAGAATGCGTCATACCCATTAAAGTGGCAATTACGGAATTAGTTCCCTGAGCGATATTAGCAAAAGGGCCACCATGTATTATGGCTGGATTTCCTTCTATAGTTTGAACCAAATTGGGTTTTATAGCATCCTTCATAAGTGCTGTCATAGCACCTTGAGCTTTCAAATCTTTAGCATAAATAGGAATTTTGTCAAAAGTATAGCCAACAAAAATATTTCCTAGTCGTTCTTTTAAATCCATTAAATTTTCTGCTAAACAAAGAATAGCCATTATTTCAGAAGCCGCCGTAATATCAAATCCAGTTTCTCTAGGAACGCCAGATGTTGTTCCACCTAAACCTACAATAACACGTCTTAGTGCTCTGTCATTTAAATCTACCACACGTTTCCAGCTAATGGTTCTAGGATCAATATGTAAAGAATTTGTTTTGCTTTGAATATTATTATCAATTATGGCAGCCAATAAATTATGAGCCTTTTCGATAGCCGAAAAATCACCTGTAAAATGAAGATTTATGTCTTCCATAGGGAGTACTTGAGAATAACCTCCACCCGTTGCACCACCTTTAATACCAAAAACTGGGCCTAATGAAGGTTCTCTTAATACCACGGTAGTCTTTTTATTTAAACGATTTAAACCTTCAGATAATCCAATCGACATGGTTGTTTTTCCTTCACCCGCGGGTGTGGGTGAGATGGCAGAAACAAGTATGAGGTTACTCTTGTTGGCCTTATCTTTATCAATGGAGGTCAGTGGTAATTTCGCTTTATACTTTCCATACATTACAATGTTATTACTATCAACACCAAATTTTTTCCCAATTTCAGTTATTGGTTTAAGTGTTACAGTTTTAGCAATTTGTAAATCAGTCATAAAGCATTAATTTTAATTATAGGATTATTAATGATTTTTAAAAGTATGAAATTTAGATTTCAGAAATTGTGATTTTTATCATACACTTAGGTTTCATTTTATTAAAGCAAAAACCTCAATCGAAACTGAGGTTTAATAGAAAACAAATCTTAATTAGCATTTATAATTTTTAAAGAATAAAATTAGGGTATTTTAACACGCTTTCCGCTGTATCTTTTTTGCTTTTAATGGCAAAAAAGGATGCGGCTACAATCGTAAACGCACGAGTAAGCACTCCAAGGAAAGCATGGGTTTTTAACTATTTAAAGCAGTTTTGTAAGTTTCTAAACAACGTTCTCTTGCGAACTTGTGGTCTACAATAGGCATTGGATAAGTAAGTTCTTGAAAATCTGGAACCCATTGTTTGATGTAGTTTAAATCCTTATCAAATTTTTGAATTTGTGTTGTAGGATTAAAAATCCTAAAATAGGGAGCTGCATCTACACCACACCCGGCAACCCATTGCCAATTACCAACATTGCTCGCCATGTCGTAATCATGCAACTTTTCAGCAAAATAGGCTTCACCCCATCTCCAGTCTATCAATAAATGTTTGCATAAAAAACTCCCAACAAGCATGCGTACACGATTATGCATAAACCCAGTTTCGTTTAGTTGGCGCATGCCTGCATCAACTAGAGGGTAACCCGTTTTTCCTTCGCACCACGCTTTAAACTCAGTTTCATTATTACGCCACTCAATTCTATCGTATTTAGCTTTAAAACTGTCATTTTTAGTATACGGAAAGTGCCAAAGTATTTGTGTAAAAAACTCGCGCCAAATCAATTCTTGCCAAAATATTTCATTTTTTTCAGCAATAGCATTTTTAACCATTTTTCTAATACTAACAGTTCCAAAACGTAAATGCGGACCTAATTTGGATGTACTATCTTGCGAAGGGAAGTTTCTAGTAGCTTCATAATTCTGAATTAAACTAGACGTCACTAAATATGGTTTTATCTCTTGTTGTGATTTTATAAAACCAATATCTGATAAGCTTAAATTAGGTAGATTAGTAGTCGGGATTAAATTTTTTAATATCATTTCTGACGGAAAATCTTTAAAATCAAGGATTCTAAATGTAGACTTCCAAAGTTTCATATATGGCGTATAGACCATATAAGGATTGCCATCCTTTTTAACTATCTCATTTTTTTCAAAAACAACTTGATCTTTAAAAGTTTTGAATTCAATATGGTTCTCATTCAAAAAAGAGGCAATCTTTTCATCACGCGCTTTAGCATAAGGTTCATAATCATGATTTGTATGTACCTCACCAATATCATATGAATCAACTAAATGTTTAAAGATGTCTATTGGTTTTCCATGAAACATAGCAATACTACTATTATGCTCCTCTTTTAACGTTGATTGGATATTTTGGAGTGTATCGTGAATAAAAGTTACACGGGCATCATCTTCAGGAAGTTTCTCTAGAATATCAGAATCAAAAATAAAAATAGGTAATACGGTATGATCACCTCTTAAGGCTTCATATAAACCAACATTGTCGTTTAATCTTAAATCGCGGCGAAACCAAAAAATAGTTACAGGTTGTTTCATCTAATATTTGCCATATAATTCTTCTAACTTTTTAGTTCTGTAATTGAAAATTTCTTCCAATTTAGGTTTGACTAAAATAGGATGAACTAATTGCCCAAGCCAACCAAAAGGAACCTTGTAATCAATAATATCTTCCATTTCAACACCGCCATCAATTTCTTTTATAAAATGTTTATGGTGCCATAGTGTATAAGGACCAAATCGTTGTTCGTCAACAAAATAATGCTTGTCTACCTTATGGGTTATTTCTGTTACCCATTTGGTTTTTATACCTAAAATAGGCGTTACAATATATTGAATTATTTGACCAGTAAACATAGGTCTATCTGCTCCAGATAAAATATAAAACCCCATATATTCAGGAGTAATAGTTTTTAAGTTTCTTGGATCCGACAGAAAATCCCAAGCCTCATCAAGGGTAATTGGTAAATTCTGTTTTTTGTGATATGTATAAATTTTCATTCTAGTTGTTTAGTAAAATATAACCGTTTAAGGAAGTTGCAATACAAAGCCATATTAAATAGGGCAGTATCAAAATTGTTTTTAAGCCCATTTCTTTTTTAAAAAGAAAGGTAAAAGTAGCCACGATACAGGTGAGTAATAAAATTATTATAAATCCGATGCCAATAAAATGTTGATTAAAAAAAGCATAGTTCCATATCACATTAAATACGAATTGAATAGTAAATAATGCGATAACCATATTAGTGGGTTTTAGTTTGTATAAATACGCCATATAAACTGAAAAGCAGAACATTATTGTTGTCCATGCAACACCAAAAACCCAACCAACAGGTGTCCAAGGTGCTTGGTTTAAATTGATGTACCAATTCGTTTGTGGGCCATTATCCATAAGTAAACTACCTATAGCTAATGCACCAAAATTTATAATTAAGAATATACTGATATACTTAAGCAGCCTCATGTCTTAATGCATTTATTTGCTCTCCAACTAATTGAGCTTCAACGTATTTTTGATCGCTAGCGGATCTGTTAATCGTTGATAATTTATGCCACTCTTGCATGAGCTTTTTAAACTTTTCTTCTAATTTTTCTATTTTTGATTTCTTTTTAAATAATCCGAACATAGCTTTTATTTTAAATGTTTCGTAATTTTTGAACTTAAAGGATTAGTTGTAGATAAGTAATAATCTAAAAAGTGACCATTTGGGTTAATTAAGTACTTTTGAAAATTCCACTTTACAGTTGAATCTTTTTTTTCGTTATTTACTTTTTGAGTTAACCAGGTATATAGTGGATGTTGGTTTTTGCCTTTCACATCAATTTTCTCTGTAATAAGAAATGTAACGCCGTAATTAACTTCACAAAATGATGCTATGGTTTCTGAATTACCAGGTTCTTGACCTCCGAATTGATTACTCGGCACCCCAATGATTTGAAGTTTATCTTGATGCGTATTGTATAATTCTTGTAGCCCTTTATATTGAGGTGTAAACCCGCATTTAGAGGCCACATTTACAAATAATATGTACTTTCCTTGAAATTGAGATAGTTCTATAGGCTTTCCATTTATAGCATTAATTTTTATGTCATAAATAGAATCTACATTCATTTTTTTAGCCGAATTACTTTTTGAACTTAAAGTAGCCAGAAACGCTTTTAGTGGATTCATAACTTAAATTTTAAAACTGACAATGCCACAATCCATTGGAAATATCTGTCCAGAAATTGATGCAGCTTTATCTGATAGTAAAAATTCAGCCATATCTGCAACTTCTTCTGGAGATAGAAATTTTTTCAAAGGATGCCTTTCGGTGATATTTTCAATCATCTTTTCGTTTCTAAGTAGTTTAGAAGCTAATTCTGTATCTGTAACTGTAGGAGCAATGGCATTAATGCGAAGCGTAGGCGCCAATTCTGCACCCAAAGATTTTACCAAACCTTCAACTCCAGATTTTGCCACTGCAATACTTGCATGAAACGGCATACCTAATTTTGCAGCTACAGTACTAAATAGCACTATGGCGGGTTTATCACTTTTTTTAAGAATTGGAAGGTATTTTTGAATCACTTTTACAGCACCTAGGACGTTGATTTCAAAATCATTTTTAAAATCATCAATACTTAATCTAGAAATAGGTTTTAAATTGATACTTCCTGGACAGTAAACTAAACCATCTGCCGTTTCAATTTCTGGTAATTCATCTTGAGTAACATCGCAATTATGGTGAGTGAAGTTGCTATGCGATATCTCTGGAATAGTTCTGCTAATGTTTATAACATTGCAATTCGTTAATAGTTTTTCAACTAATGCTTTTCCAATACCCTTACTTCCACCAACTATTATTATTGTCTTCATAGGTTTCAGGGCATTTTATTTTTATGGCCTGCCCTTTAGCCTTTTTTCTATTTTTTGTTTAATGACGGTCAAACGTTTCATAAGGTCCATTATTTCAGGATTCTTTTCTATTTTATAAACGTCATTTAATCCTAATATTAAACTTTTTACTTCTCTAGACGATTCGATACGCTCACTTGTTGTTTTAAAAGTGTGTCTGCGCTGCTCAAATGCTAAAGCTTTATCAATAATTTCCATAATTCTTTTTTAATCTTTAATCTAACTTACTTAGTACAAATAGCGTACCAATTTGGCAATATAATAAATTATGCTAGATTAACTATTTTTATATAGAATTATTAGGTAATATTTAATATCTGTTTATTTTAATTTTACTATTAGGGCCTACCTTTTAGACGCTTTTCGACTTTTCTTTTTATAACTGTTAAGCGCTTCATAATATCCATGATTTCCTCATCTTTTTCGACTTTATAGACTTCATTTAACTCTAAGATTAACGCTTTGGCTTCTCTCACAATTTTAACACGATCACTAGTTGATAATGATCTCATTTTTGTTTGCTCAAATTCTAATGCCCTGTTAATTACATCCATAATATTAACTATTTATATAATTTTGTAATTCTGATATTTTTTCTAAAGAATTAAATCTTCCACCGTAGTAAACAGTAGTCGTCGATGAGGTATCGTCTTTTATACCTCTGGATGAAACACATAGATGTTTTGCATCAATAATAACGGCTACATCTTCAGTATCTAAAATCAATTTTAATTCGTTTGCGATTTGGTTTGTTAACCGTTCTTGTACTTGCGGACGTTTGGCGTAATACTGCACAATTCTGTTTAGTTTTGAAAGCCCAATTACCTTTCCTGATGATATATAAGCAACATGAGCTTTTCCTATGATAGGTACAAAATGGTGCTCGCAGTTTGAATAAAATGTAATATTCTTTTCTACCAACATTTGATTGTACTGGTATTTGTTATCAAATAAAGCGACTTTAGGTTTGTTCTCTGGATTTAATCCAGAAAATATTTCGTCTATATACATTTTAGCAACACGCTTAGGTGTGCCTTGTAAAGAGTCATCGGTTAAGTCTAAACCCATGACATCCATAATTTCTTCAAACAAAATAGCAATACGCTCCTTTTTTTCTGAATCACTTAATTTGAAAGCATCAGCTTTCATAGGAGTTTCTAGTCCTGTATGAAGATGATCGTCACCAATGTCTTCAATAGAAAATCCATTTAATTTATTATCTTTTTTATTCGTCTTTAATTTTTCTGTTTGCATGTATTCTTTTTTATGTGCTGTCTCGATTATTAAAAATCAATCAAAGCACGTTAGCGTTTTGATATTTATTATGTGTTATTTGTATCTGTCTAATACTTTTAGAACGGCCTTTTTCAAAACCTCTTAATTTTTTTTGTTTCGTTTTTTTACCTTGAACACATTTTCTCTTTAGTTCGATCTTCCCAAGACCTTTCAATTACTCTATCTCTATCTTCAAATAATAATATCAAAAGGGCTGGAAATTATATTCGGCGTCGTATTTAATTTTCTGATCTAACATTTTTTTAAAAAAAAGTTTATTTTCTTTAAATGTTATGTTGTTTTTAAAATGAACAAACTTACCTTGAGCATGAATGCTTGCACCATTGGTTTTATATATAACCAACTGATAATACGGAATAGCCCATGTAAAATTTTGTAACCCTTTATTTATAAAAATGAGTATACCGCTCTTACGTAGTTCTATATTGGCATAGTTGATATCTGAAACCGTATTCAAGTAAGTGTTTAGATTAGGGCTTACATCGTTTATAATCATGCGTTTAGAACCTATGCCTTTCATTTTTAAAGATTCTAAAAACGTAAATGGCTCGCCAACAACATCTAATAGAAGTTGCTTGTGATCTTTATTCTTGTATGTTGAATCGAGTATCATAACGAATTTTGATAATTCAAAGATACAAAATGTTTACCATATTTAAGAATAAGTTAAACAAAATATTTTATAGAACCACAAGAAGAATTTATGAGGCGTCCGAAAGTTTGTTTATCATACCTCTAAAAATAAACCCATGAAATGGCAGTACACTATACCAATAGAGCCTTCCCCAAAGACCACGAGGTCTAAACGTTGCCGTTTGTTTGAGTAAATTATCTTCAATTTTAAACTCTAGCCAAGCTTCACCAGGTAAACGCATTTCTGCATATAACAAAAGTTTTTTTTGTGTTTTATCTGCAAAAATTACGCGCCAAAAATCTAAAGCATCACCAGCATCTAATTCAGTTGGACTTGTTCGTCCCCTTCTTAAGCCAATACCTCCAAACAATTTATCAACATTGCCTCTAATGCGCCATAAAATTGTTCCATAATACCAACCTGTATGACCACCAATAGACCAAATTTTATTAATAGTACTTTCGGTATCTATTACAGGGCGTTCTTTATAATCTTTAAAGCAACCATATTTTGGAACATTTATATATTTATGCAATCGATTTCCGAGTCTGCCACTACTCACCATAGAGTCTTTCCAGCTAGACACAATACTATTTTGTTCTATTTTTTCAAAGGCTAATGATACGGCTTCTTTGTAAGTCAGTGGATTTACTTTTAGAACCTCATTGACATCACTTGGTTTACCAACAATTTGAATACCCATACTATCCACCAAAGATGTGGCTAATTTATAAGAAGTGGAGGTTACAAAATACAACCAGTATGATGATAGTTTTGGAGTCATTATTGGTACCGTTAAAATATAACGTTTAAGTCCTCTAACTTCCGCAAATTGTAAAAGCATCTCTTTATAAGTTAGAATTTCGGGTCCAAAAACATCATAACTTTTATTAAAAACAGTTTCATTCCCTGCAGCCCCCAATAAAAACGCAAGAACATCTCTTACGGCGAGTGGTTGTGTTTTTGTATTCAACCATTTTGGAGCTATCATAAAAGGTAGCTTTTCTACTAGATCTCTGATAATTTCGAAAGAAGAACTACCCGAACCTACTATTATCCCTGCTTTGAAAACAGTAAGCGCATAATTTTTTGACGCAAGAATTTCTTCTACATTTTTTCTAGATTGTAAATGTTTGGAAAGTTTATCTTCATTGGTAATACCGCTCAAATAAATAACTTGATTGGCATCTGTGTTTTCAATAGTACCTTTAAAATTAATAGCACAGCGTTCTTCTAGAGACGTAAAGTCTTTGGAAGAGTTGGACATTGAGTGTATTAAGTAATACGCAACATCAATATCTTTTGGTATGTTTTTTAGTGTTTCTGGATTTAAAAAGTCGACTTCAATAACATGAACATTTTCATCTTCAGAGTAACTTTTATCTGCTCTAAGTATATCTCGTACAACACAAACAACAGTATGCCCTTCATTGAGTAAAAAGGGTATAAGGCGTTTACCTATATATCCGGTTGCACCTGTAACAAGAATTTTCATAGCTCTTTTATCTTTCAGAATTTTTCCAAAAGAAAGTTTTAATACTAATTAGTTTATTCGCTTTTAGTTTCTAACACTTTTGGTCTTTGGTAACCAAACCGTGTTTTGTTCTCAGGAATAGCATAGCCATCTAATCCATTAATGGCAGCGACCTCCGCTTTTGACAAGTTGATGAAACCATCTTTTTCAATGAGATTATCGTTTACATACAAGCCAACTATTTTACCAATTACTAATATAGTGTTATTTGCTTTGATTTCATATTCTTCTACAAATTCCATTGCCAATTGAATAGGGGCATCTTTTACAAATGGAGCATGAAAATCTGTTTTAAATTCAGATTCTAAATCTGTTGCATCGAATTCTGAAATAGAATCGTCATACTTTGCTGATGTATGATGTGCATCTTTAATGATGCTTTTATGGATATGATTTATAGTGTAATATCCTGTGTTTTTTAGGTTTTCATAGGTATTTCTAAGAACTGTAGTTGGCCTTAGAAAAAAACCTAACATGGCAGGGCTTGAACCAATATGTGTTACCGAACTAAATACGGCAACGTTTTCAAAACCGTCTTTAGATTTCGAACCTATTAAATTAGCTGATTTGTATCCCGAACAGCTATTTATTAAATTTATTTTATAAATGAGGTGGAGGTTATCAATATCTGACTCGTTAAAGTATGTCATTACAATTTTAAATAATTATTAATTTTTATGTTTTGCGCTTTTAAATCGAACATTAAATTATAGAGTCCAAAAAACGTTCTATTTATGTAAATAAAGTGTTTAGAACCCCGACTTCCATTCATCTTTTTTAAATCTGCATTTTTAGCATAGCGCTCTCCTAATTCTGCTATTTTCCCAAAGAATTTAGCATCAGAAAAGTCGAAAGATTCTTGGTGAAATGGTTGTGTAAATAAGCTTAACATTTCATGAAACATCGCTGTAAAAAAGGCTAACTCTTCTTTTGAATCATCTTCCCTGAGTATTTCAAGTTCGTAAAGTTTTTTGACGAAATAATTTTTATTGCTGATGTTTTCTGGTTTGGCTAATTCGAAATAGGGCTTATAAAATTCCATAGGAATGGTTTTCATACATCCGAAATCTAAGGCTATTAGTGCTCCTTTTTTATTTACCAAAAAATTTCCTGGGTGCGGGTCTGCATGTACTTTTTTCAAATCATGAATTTGGAACATGAAGAAGTCCCAAAGGGCTTGCCCTAAGGTATTAGATTTTTCTTGGTTTGTGTTGTAAGCGGTGAATTCAGAAAGGTGTTCGCCTTCCATATAATCCATTGTAATGATCCGCTCTGAAGAGTATTCTTCATAATATTTAGGAAAGATTAAATTGGGAATGTGTGCACACTCCTTAGCAATTTGTTTACTTTGTTCAATTTCTAAAACATAATTAGTTTCCTCAACTAATTTGTTTTCTACTTCCATGAAGTATTTATTAGAATCTTTTCCTTTTATGTTAAACATACTCATGGCTATAGGTTTTACCATAGCTAAATCTGATGCAATACTTTCCGCAACTCCTGGATATTGGATTTTCACAGCAAGTTTTTTCCCATTCTTTTCTGCAATGTGCACCTGACCGATGCTAGCAGCGTTTACAGAAGTTGCGTTAAAAGTATCAAATATGTCGTTTGGATGTTCTCCAAAATATTTTTTAAATGTTTTTATAACTAAAGGTGGTGACAATGGTGGTACAGAAAATTGAGCTAGTGAGAATTTCTCAACATAGGCCTGCGGTAAAATACTCTTTTCCATACTTAGCATTTGCGCCACTTTTAATGCACTACCTTTTAATTGTTTTAGTCCGTCGTAAATATCTGTTGCATTGTTCTTATTAAGACGCTCTTTTGCTTCCGGCTCAGTGTTTACAATTTTATCTCCGAAATATTTTAAATAATTCACACCAACTTTGGCTCCGGTAGAAACCAATTTGGTAGCCCGTTGTATTTTTGATGTTGGTATTTTATCAATCGTTTTCATAAACCTTTAGTTCATTTGAAATTTTTCCTTGAATAAAAATTTACCCAAATCTAAAACACTCTTTAAAGGTGCAATGTCTATTACATCAAAGGTTGTATTGACTGATTTTTCTATAAATATGTCCGTCTTTTCAAAAGAAGAAGACGTATCATCTAACCAAAATTTCATGGTCAATAACAATTGGAACCACGCAGATTCTTTAAGAGCTCTTTCTTGAATCTTCTCAAGTTGTTCTTGTTTAATATCTAACATTTGAATTTCAAGCGTATTGATGTATGCGGTAAAGTGTTGTTTTAAACCAGACAATACTTTTAAGCCTTTAAGGTCTCCTTGGTATTTGTCTAAAACATGCTTCACATAGCTTCTGTTGGCGGTAAGAATTTCAAAATAGGTATAATAGAAACTTAATAACTTGTTTCTAGCATCAAATATTTTATAATCCTCACTTTCGTTTAAGGCGTTAATGGAATTCTCAAAAAAAGCTTCGAAGATGCCTTTTTCAATAGCTTGAAAAGAAGAAAAGTGCGTGTAAAATAGAGCTTCTTCAAAGTTATTCATTTTGGAGAATGCAAAAACTGTTTTAGGATTATGGTCATGCTCAAGCACATAATCCATGTAATAAGTGATAATGTCGTTTTTGGATACTGACTTTTCCTTTGCCATAATAAATACATTTAAAGCAAATATACAAAATGTTTAACGATAATTAAAAAAAGTTAAACAAAATTTTAGACAATATCATAGAATGGTCTTATAGTGTTAACAACACGGCTCATTTTTAACAAATTTACAACGAGATACAGCTGCAATAGCACCTAAAATAGGGGCGCTAATTTAGAGCCATAGATATTGAAAATTCCCTGTAAATAGCACAGGAGCAATGGAACGACTAGGGTTCATAGATGCCTTAGTCATGTGGCCAGCGAACATAGCATCTAGTAAAATGACACCACCAAATGCAATAACTGGCATAGTACCAATTTCTTTACTTCCTTTGGAAACGTTTACAATAGCCATCATTTAAAAGAAGGTGAGCAAAAATTCTAAAATAGCTAGCCGCAAAATACCAAGGCAAATGTTCCTATGATTTCGGATATGTATGGTTTCATTGTAGTTTGTTTTTTGCGTTAGGGATAGCATCGGCATCCTTTTGCTATTTAGCAAAAGATATAGCGGA
>NZ_CAJQQI010000007.1 GCF_905480415.1 uncultured Algibacter sp.
TCTTTAGCTTTTACATCCTTCAAGCTAATAAATCGTCCATCTTTAATTTCAGCTTTTTCTATATATTGATAGTCAGGAGATACTCCTGATATTGTGTAACTTCCTTTTTCTTTTTTATAACTAACCTGATAACCTCTTGATGTTTTCGCTGAAATATACTCTATGTTATCACCAAATTCCTTTTCTAAATAGGCTAAATCTTTATTGCTAGGTCTAATCTGCCTTCCAATTTGTAGTCCTTTATATGGTTTTGATGTAGTTCCAAACCTTATAGTAATTGCGTTTTCAGCTGTTCTAATAAAGAACTTCTCAAACGTGTTTTCTAACCCATTAGCAATACCAAAAAGGATAGTAAATAACATAATGGCAAATGCTACCGTAAAACCAGAGAGTAGTGCTCTCGTTCTATTTTTATTTATACTTTGAAATATTTCGCGCCAAAGGTCTAAATCAAACATATTGTTCTGCTCGTACTTGAGTTACTTTTTTGTCTTCCATAATTACACCATCGCGAAGCCTTACGATACGTTTACACATATTAGCAATATCTTCTTCATGAGTAACCATTAAAATGGTTTTTCCTTCATCATTTAATTGCTGGATAAACTCCATAATCTCATAAGACGTCTTGGTATCTAAGGCCCCTGTAGGTTCATCAGCTAATAAAAGTTTCGGGTTTGCAGCTAGTGCTCTAGCAATAGCAACACGCTGGTTTTGACCACCAGAAAGTTCTTTTGGTAAATGATGTGCCCAATCCGTTAAACCTACTTTTTCTAAATGAAACATAGCTAACTCTTGACGCTCTTTACGTTTCATACCCTGATAATATAAAGGTAACGCCACATTTTCAAGAGCATTTTTGTAATTTATTAAATTGAAGGATTGGAAAATAAAACCTAAAAACTTATTTCTATAAACTGCGGCTTTTTTTTCGGTAAGATCTTTAATTGGAAGATCATCAAGAATATATTCACCTTCATCAGCCTCATCTAACATTCCAATAATATTGAGTAAAGTAGATTTTCCTGAACCTGAAGATCCCATTATGGCTACCATTTCACCGTCTTCAACATTAAGATCAATTCCTTTTAAAACATGTAAACTGGAATCTCCTATAGGGTAAGATTTGTGAAGTTGATGAATCTTTAACATGAGTTGTTCGGTTTAGTAAAGCGGCAACGCTTTTAGTTATACTAAGTACGTAAAGAAATGCAACAAAAGCTGTAGAAAAAAGTTTTTATTCTTTTTTTAACGTATTATATTTTCTATAAATAAAATAACCAATACCTGCAACCAGTATATAAGGTATAGCCATTAAATAAACGATACCATCGTTGATACCTTCTGCGGTTGTTAACCCTTCTTCACTCTCTAACACAGCACGACACATAGCGCATTGTGCATTAGTCTTGATAACAAAGAAAAGAGTTAAGAGAAAAAAGACTATTCTGGTTTTCATTTCTAAACGTAATAAGGTGATATCATAATAAACACTACAACTCCTGTTATAGCAACATATAGCCATAACGGAAAAGTGATTTTTGCTATTTTTTTATGCTTTTCAATATTATTAGTTATGGCCCTGACATAAGTGATTAACACAAATGGAATAACTATTATTGAAAGCAAAATATGGGTTATTAAAATAAAATAATACAAATATTTTATTACCCCTTCGCCTTCAAATTGAGTCGAATCACTAGTCATATGGTATGCAACATACATCACTAAAAAAACTACAGATAATATAATGGCGAACTTCATCAATCGTTCATGAAGTTTTATATTTTTTTTCCTGATTGCCATAAATGCAAGTATTAATACCAATGCCGTAACTGCATTTACACTAGCATAAATTGGTGGTAAGAAAACAGGCAGTTCCGCATCAATTTTAACTCCAAATAAAACGGCCACCACAACGGGTATTAAAATTGATAAAACAACTATTAATTTGTTGTATTTCTTTTCGTCTAATATTTCTTTTGATTTATTCATTTAGCAACTTTTTTATATCTTCTTTTAAGGCACTTATTTCTTCTAATTTACCATCTTCATCTGTTTGTTCTGATTCAGAGGTAATACCATTATAATAAATAATAGGGTTTCCATTTACAACTCTACATCTTATAAATCCATTTTTATCAATTAATGCGAAATTACCTGAATGCTCAAAACCACCTTCAACATCTGGATTTTCTGCAGCGTAAATATAAAACCCTTCGTTTGACAATTTATAAATAACCTCTTTATCTCCTGTCATTAAATGCCAATTGGGATTTGTTATTCCATATTTTTCTGCGTAAACTTTTAAAACTTCGGGAGTATCATAATCTGGATTAATGGTGAAAGATGCCACCCCAAAATCTTCGAAATCTTTAAATTCATTTTGAATTTGAATAAGATTTCTATTCATTCTTGGGCAAATCGTTGGGCATGATGTAAAAAAGAATTCTATTACATACACCTTACCTTCATAATCTTTATTAGTTATCGTTTTTCCGTGCTGATTAATAAAAGAAAAGTTTGGTACTTTGCGGTTTTCGCCATTATTCGAAATAAAAACTAAATCGGAGGTTTTAGAATTCAGATCTTTTTGTTGATCGCTTCGACCTGCTTGTCTTGAGATATCATTATTAGAAATTCTATCTACAATTCTTGGAACAAAAATGATTCCGAAAACAAGAATAATAAATGCTATTCCTATATATGAATAATTTGTTTTTTTACTCATTGCTTTCAGATTTTAAATCACTGGCTCTTCTAGTATCAGAATTAAATTCACCTTTTCGTTTTTGTCTGTACTCGGTAAACAAAATACGTAAATCGTCACTCATTTTATTTTTTATTTCTGACACTTCAATACAATCGTAGGAATACAAGCTGTAAACTGGCTTGTTTTTTTCTAATTCTTTATCTGTTCTATCATCTAATCGTCCGCGTTGATTCAAATCCTTATCGACTACAAAAACATGATCTGACGATAAGTTATCTTTTAAGTTCGCCTCCTTTTTCAAACTAAAAAATAATCGTTTAATATCATTTGGTTCACCAAATACAAAATTCCAAAATCGTAAATCTTGATACGAGCTTATTTCGCCTTTGAGTTTTTGAGCTTCAGCCTCAGTTCCCTTTGGCATTAAAATAACTATCTGAAATTTTTTAAATCCTTTAAATTTATCATAGACTAATTCTTT
Organism: uncultured Algibacter sp.; assembly: GCF_905480415.1. GTDB lineage: Bacteria > Bacteroidota > Bacteroidia > Flavobacteriales > Flavobacteriaceae > Algibacter_B. The sequence goes on from NZ_CAJQQI010000007.1 coordinate 3,195, forward strand.
CAGGTTTAAAGCTGCAGTACTGTTTTTTACTGGATTATTCCCTAAAAAACCTAAAACTGTAATATGATCTTTTAAAAGGACTTTATCTTCTGCATTTGAAGTAAACTTATCTAAATCTAAAACAGAATTATTTACAATATCTAACGGTGCATAATTATGTGTAGCTGGGTATAGAAACAATAAAAAAGTTACAGGAAGAAAGAATAAAATTCCCAATACAACATATCGACTTACCTTTTTATAATCCATTAAATAATTGTTTTAACGCTATGCAAAAATAAAAAAAGGCGGTTTAAAAACCGCCTTTTTGTTTGTATTTAACTAATTTTAGTCGTTAAAAATCTTTTTTTATGTAACCATTATCATATACATCAAAAACATAACCGCCTTCTTGTAATAAGATAAATAATAAGTATAGAACAAGAAAAATAGCAGTCCAAACTACCATACGTTGTAAAGCCTTAGTTTCATCACGCATATGCATGAAATCCCAAGTAATATAATATGCTTTTACTATGGTTAAAATGATAAAGACCCAATTTAAGATTTTCATTCCTAAAAATTTAGCCATCATGCTTTCTGGTTTTACAATACCCAAAGCAACCTCAATTACAGTAACTATAGTTAAGAAAACTAAAACCCCCCAAATTTTTTGAGTATTGGATTTGAATTTTACTAACCCTCTAAATATTTCTAATTTATGCTCGTGTGCCATTTTAAATGCTTTTTTAGATCCCGATATCTATTGGGATGAAATATATTTTAATTCAATTAAACTAGGTAGAAGAATGTAAATACAAATACCCAAACTAAATCTACAAAGTGCCAATACAGCCCTACTTTTTCAACCATCTCGTAACTTCCGCGTCTTTCATATGTACCTAAAACAACATTAAAGAAAATAATGATATTTATTAAAACACCTGAAAATACGTGAAACCCGTGAAACCCTGTTATAAAGAAAAAGAAATCTGCGAATAATGGCGAACCATATTCATTTACATGAAGATTTGCTCCTTCAACATACAATTTACCATTCTTCATTACTTGATTTAGAGATTCAGCTCTTGATAAAACTGTTTTTTCACCTTCTTCATTTATAATTTGAGTTCGCACTAAAACATCTTTATTAGCTTGTAAACCATGAATTACTTCATCCATAGTATAAGCTGGAAGCGTTCCTTCATCAACAAACCATAATCCATTTTTACTTTGGTGCTGTGTTCGATCCTTATGTTCATCTGAAACTGCAAAATCTCTTACTGCAACGCGGTGTCCTTCAGCATCAACAAACTGTAAAATATTTCCACCTTTTGTTTGTATCGCGCCGTAATCTCCTTTTATAAAAGTATTCCATTCCCAAGCCTGAGACCCCACAAAAATTAAACCACCAATAATGGTTAAAAACATGTATATAGTCACTTTAGACTTATTCATTTGATGACCAGCATCAACAGCTAATACCATTGTTACAGACGACATAATAAGGACAAACGTCATAAATGCCACATAGTACATTGGTGCGTCTACACCATGTAAAAATGGAAAGTGAGTAAACACTTCATCTGCAATTGGCCATGAATCAATAAATTTAAATCTTGAAAATCCGTAGGCCGCTAAAAACCCTGAGAATGTTAAAGCATCTGATACGATGAAAAACCACATCATCATTTTACCGTAACTTGATTTCAGTGGTTCATTACCACCTCCCCAAGTTTTACCTTCTGCTACTGCTGTACTCATATTTAATGGTTGTTATTTAAAAGTTGCACAAAAATAATCATTTTATTTATCTAACGAAACATCAATAACTGAATTTTAAACACTCTAGATAAAGGGGTGTCTTTAATGCTTTGTAAGCCTATTGAAAATGACTATAAATCACCTTACAAAATATAAAAACAAAAAGAGATAAACCCACAGTATATCTATAAAATGCCAAAAAGTTACTGCCAAGTCGAAACCTAACATATTAGTCGGATTATACTTTTGTTTAAAATGATTATAAATAACCACCAACAAGCAAATTAACCCAACAACAACGTGTAAAATATGCACAATAGCTATCAAATAAATGTAAGACATCGTTACATTACTCGTAGGTCCTGTGAAATTATAACCTAAATCAATAATTCGTTGAAAGCCAGAAAACTGATTGAAAATAAAAACAACACCCAGAATTAATGTTGTAAACAACCAAAGTGATGTTGCTTTGTGGTTTCCGCTCTTTAAAGCACGTTTTGCTAAAATAAAGGTAAAACTACTAATAACTATTACTATTGTACTAACTATAAAAGCATTTGGCAACTGGAAATCTTTTAACCAATCTGGTCTCGAACTACTAACTACAAATGCACTTGTCCATCCAGCAAAGGACATAATTAAGGAAATAATCCCAAACCAAAGCATCATTTTTTTTGCTCTACTATTTTTTTCTCCTTGAGTACCTTGTGTTAAATCCATAATTTATCTGATAAATTTATCTACAACATAAATAATTTGCACTAAGGTGATGTAAAACACACTAACAAGCATTAATTGTTTTGCTGCTTTTTCAGTCATTTTCTTAAATAATCCTATGGCATAATACAACATCCACATGCCTGCCATAAAAACTAAAATCGCTGCAACAATAGATAGTTGCAACTTACCAGTAAAGCCAAACACTGGGATAATAGACACTAAAACTGTCCAAATAGTGTACATTATAATTTGAACTGCAGTGCCCTTGTCTTGCTTTCCTGTTGGCAACATATAAAAACCACCTTTTTTATAATCTTCATAAAGAAACCAACCAATAGCCCAAAAATGTGGAAATTGCCAAAAGAATTGCAATGCAAACAAGGTTCCAGGTTCAATACCAAAATCATCAGTAGCCGCAACCCAGCCTAACATAAACGGAATAGCACCAGGAATAGCGCCAACAAATACGGAAATAGGTGTTTTTGTTTTTAAAGGAGTATAGACACAAGTATAAATAAAAATAGATATCGCACCAAACATAGCCGTTTGCTTATTGATGGTGTATAAAATTATAATTCCTGCTAAAGTAAATATAGAAGCTATAACAAAAGCCGTATTCACAGACATTCGCCCCGCAGGGATAGGTCTGTTTTTAGTCCTATCCATTAAGGCATCCAAATCCTTTTCAATAATTTGATTAAAAGCATTTGAAGCTCCAACCATAAAGTAACCCCCTAAAGCTAATAAAACTAAAGTTTTATAATCTACCGTTTCAACACCTAATAAATAGCCAGCAAGCGAAGAAAATACAACGCTTAATGCTAATCGCATTTTTGTGATTTCCTTAAAATCTGAGATTACAGAAGGAGTTGCTAATGAAGATTTTGAATTACTCAATGTTGTATGTTCTTGACATCTTTTGTATTGCGAGTGCAAAGATACTCTATAAAAGCAATTTGAGCAATGCTTTAACGCTAAATTTAAAGAAGCCACCTCCGTTAAAAAATTGTATTTTTAGTGTGATTATAATTCCCAATTGCACTTTATGAAAACTTTAAACTACATTTTTTTAATATTTCTCATTGGGTCGATTACCTCAGCTTGTGCACAAAACAAAGAGGTAACTATCACAACCCATAAACTAACCGAAAATATTTATATGCTCGAAGGACAAGGCGGGAATATTGGAATTTCAGTTGGTAACGATGGTGTTTTTATGATTGATAGTCAATTTGCGCCCTTAACTCCAAAAATTTTCGAAGCTATTAAAAAACTAAGTACCAAACCCATTAAGTTTTTAGCGAATACACACCACCACGGAGATCATACAGGCGGTAACGAAAACATATCTAAACTAAACACACCCATCATTGCTCACGATAATGTGTATAAACGTGTAAAAAACAACCCAAAACAATCCGATGCGTCACTTCCAATACTTACTTTTAATGATAAACTAAGTCTTTATTTTAATGGCGAGCAAGTCATTATTTTTCATGTAGATAATGCCCATACCGATGGAGATGCGCTATTATATTTCACAAAAAGCAACGTATTACATACAGGCGACACCTATTTTAACGCACGCTACCCATACATCGATTTAAACTCTGGAGGTACCGTTACCGGATACATAGAAGCTGTAAAAAGTACCATGATTTTAATTGACGATAACACCAAAATAATCCCAGGTCATGGCGACATATCAAACAAAAAGGAATACACTGCGTTTTTAAACATGCTAGAAAGCTTGAAAAATAAAGTTGAGACCGAAATTAGTAATGGAAAAACGGAGAAAGCTGTTGTTTCCAATTCCAGCTTAACCAAAACCTATGACGATTTAAATTATGGCTGCTGTTTTATCTCTTCAGAAAAAATACGAAGAACCTTTTATCAAAGTTTAAAAAAGTAGTTGTTATTTATTTTTGGGCGTTACCACAAGGGTCGGACTTTCCGTTACAATATTTTTGTCCGTGCCTTACAAAAAGGATTTTCTCTGCAATCCCTAACGCGAGCCCTATTGAATATTAGAAATTTAATTTTAAAAATCTCCTCCTGCTTAGAAATAACAAAGTCTAGTTGTCAAAATACCAATTAAACAAATCGGTTCTAACTCCAAAATTAAACCAAACGGTGTTGTTTTTAAATGTTGACGTCGTTATGGCTTCAGGATTAAAATTTCTAACCGTAATATCAGTAAACACCTTTAAATTAGTAGCAGGATTGATCAAATAACCCGCTTGTAAATTACCGTTAAAGGTTATTGTTTTTATACCTTGACCAACTTCAACACCTGTATCAAAAGGTCTGTCGTTATAATTTCTATAAATGTCAGCGCCATAACTAAAATTATCAGCACCATTATTAAAATCTAATCCACGAGTACCAAAAATTAATTTAGCATCACCGAACCAGCGTTTGTAACGGTAACGACCAATTATAATGGCCTCACTAAAGTTGGCACCCCATAAATGTGCCATAGATTGGTTGTTGTGCGCATAGTTTAATACAATGGTATTGTGTGAATACGTGTATGGCCTTACGCGATTATATTCAAATTGTAATAATAAATTATCAACTTTAAACGCATTATAATATTTCACACCTAACTGATAACCGAATTTGTTTTTCCAGCTTTTTTCTCCACCTTTAACATCACTTAACGAAAATTCATCTAAGATAAACTGACCATAAACGTTCACATTATCATTCCATTTATACTTCGCTGAAGCTCCCATCAGAGCATTACCAGCTCCTTGTCCTGTTTCAAATTCAATAGCCCTATAAAAAATAACAGGGTTTAAGTAGTTTACATCAAACCCTCTATCGTTAGAATTAGTCCATAACACAGATTCAAATAAACCTATATTTAAACGTTTTGACACATTCCAACTTAGATAATGATTCGCAATATATTTAGTCAAAAAAGATTTATCCTCTTCTACTTCTGGGCGAACATCCTTTAACCACATCCAAGTGTTAGTATATTTTATTTTCCAGAATTTAGTATTCAATTTTAAAAACGGATGCGGACTCGCAACATCACTTAACAGCAACGAACGGTACCCATCACCAATAAAATTTTTACCATGTCCAAATTGAATATTTACATATTTTGCTGGTGTAAAAGATAAATAGGCTTCAGCTACTGGATAATCATAAGAATCCGTTTTAAAACGTTTTGCAATACCTCGACCAGGAATAATGGCTGGATCTGGTCCAAATGCTTTTAAACTTTCAGAATACCTATTTACATAATCTGCAAATCGTCCTTGACTTTCAAAAACAGAAGCATAAAAATTTAATTTACTGCCCAAACCTCCTTGTACTAAAAATCCTCTGGTATTATTATATGTTGAACTAAATTCAGCATCAGTATCTTTACCTACTTGTAAATCTAATATAGGATCGACGGTAAACCAGTAATCTTCGCCTTGTAACTGCACTAAATGTTCATTCCACAATTTCTTTCCTGCCCAACTCTCGGTTTCTTTTTTTAATCGTTCTTGTTCCCCTTCAAAATCATAATATTTTGAAACCTCTTCATAAACAAAAGGTTTAGATGCCGTATGGCTATTCGTACCAATAAGATTCATTTGTCTATCAAACCTAGCATAGTCACTATGCGTAAATTGAATGTTTAACTGACTTTTAAAAATTTTATTTTCAAAAGCTTTTAGTGCTTTATCAATACCGTCAAACTCTTGCTTAGCAGATTCTTCTAACTTAGAAAGTTCTTTTTCTTTAGTTAAATCTTCAGTATCCACAACTTGATCTGTTAATGGTATTTTAATAGAAATAGAATATTGTTTGAATGTTTTTCTGCCGTTATAAGTTGCTGGTTTTGTCTTAGGGAAATCAGAAAAAACACGTTTAGCTTCTTCTTTTAATTCATTAAACAAAGCGTCTGTATAAATCACTCGAAACTGACCCGTAGTATCCACCTCAAAAATCACAACAACTTCGCCTTTGTAATTTTCTTTTGTAACACGCTCTGGAACTTTAAAATTATTGTAAATATTATCATAAACATGTTTATCAAAACATGCCTGTAAAGAATCAATAGCTACACTTTCGCAATTAGGAAAAACTGGTGGCTTTTCAGATAATAAAGCATTTTGTGAATAGGAATTATATTGAACTAAAAGTAGGAGTAGTGCAATGAATTGCTTCATGTTTTCTTGTTAAGAATTAATTTAGGCTAGAAAGATACTATATTTTTAGATTCTAGTCATACTTATACTATGATAAGAACGTCAATAACCAAAGGTTACCAGACAAGAACCTGAAGTAAATTTAGACTAGGAAAAACCAATATCACATAAGTGATAACGATTTTAAGAGCATGAAATTATAAATAGCTCTTATTAACGAACCTGAAATACTACAAGAAGATTCTAAAGTACACCTATATCCTTGTTGTTGTATCTTAGTGATATCATTTCACGACTAAAATTAATAACAGTTGTTCTTTCCTAAAGGATGAAAAACAAAAAACCTCGAAGACTAGCTTCGAGGTTTTAATGTATATAAATATGGATATTTATTCCTAATCTTGAACTTGGAATATAATTGGTAATGAATATGGAACGTTCACTGGTTTACCTCTTTGTTTTCCTGGTTTCATTTTAGGCAATAAACCAATAACTCTTTTAGCTTCTTTTTCTAACCCTGGATGTGGAGCTCTAGCACGAATGCCAACAACATTACCAGTTCTATCAATTTTAAAAATAACGTTTATACGTTGTCTTCCTGACAAACCTAAATCACCAGCCAAATCAGTATTAAATTTTTTATTTACAAATTGTGATATTTTTTTAGACATACAATCTCTTTTTGCAGCGTTATTTCCTTTCTCACAACCTGGAAAAACTGGTACATTTTCAATTACAGAAAATGGTACATCAATATCTTCATCTACCTCTTCTAATTCAATCTCTTCAACTTCTACAATTTCTGTTTCTTGATCAACTTCAGTAGACTCAATAACCGTTTCCTCTACCTCCTCTTCATCTTCAACAATCTCTATTACTTCTGGCGCTGCCGGTGGTGGTGGTGGTGGTGGTGGTGTTTGAATTTGTTCTGTAATTGGAATTTCTTCATCATCTAACTCATCTAGATTTAATTGTCCGATGTCTATAGCAGATTTGTCGTATGTTTTGTAATTAATGGCATAGTTTGTTATGAATAACATTGCTGCTAATCCAATTGCGAAGTAAAGTGAACTGTTACGTCCAACATTTGCTTTGGTATTTTTTTTAGATTCCATAATTTAAATCGTTTATCAAGATTGCTAAAATAACTATTTATTTGTCAAAAAAACAAGTGTTTAAGATTTTTTAACGTACAAACTATTTTTAATTTCTATTATCATTGCTGCAAATAATGCCCCTAAAGTATTAGCAAAAGCGTCATATATATCTAAAGCTCTTGAGGATGTCATAGTATCTTGTAGAACCTCAATAACTGTACCAAATAATATAGCTAAAACCACAGCATAAACTATTGATTTTCCTTTTTTCAAACTAAAGGCATAAAAAAAAGCCAAATACCATAAAACAGTAAAAAGGCTATATGCTAAGAAATGAAATATTTTATCAGCAAAAGAAATCTGGACATTCGGGAGGTCTTTTAATGTGATTAAACTGACTGTACCTAATGCAACTGAATATCCTAGAGCTGCTAAAAGGGTTGCTTTTTTAAGCACCTATAAGTGATTTATAATCGTCTGCAGACATGAGTTTATCAACTTGTGATAAATCTGAACACTTGACTTTTATCATCCATCCAGCATTATATGGATCTGAATTTACAACTTCAGGCTCATCTTCTAAACCTTCATTAAACTCAATAATTTCCCCTGATAATGGCAAAAACAAATCAGATACTGTTTTAACAGCTTCAACGGTTCCAAAAACCTCATCTACCTCTAAAGTTTCATCTAAGGTTTCTACTTCAACATAGACGATATCTCCTAATTCGCTTTGTGCAAAATCAGTAATTCCAATGGTAGCAATATCACCATCTAATTTAATCCATTCGTGGTCTTTAGTATATTTTAATTCTGATGGAATGTTCATTTTATGATTTTAAATGTGTTTATTCAACAAATGTATTTATTCAAATCTTAAATCCAAATATATAACTTATTAATTACCAAAATTATATCTGATAGTAAAACCAGACCTTATTGTTGTTTGCGGAAAAGCCGTTGAAATTGCATAGTCTGAGAACGTATAATCAAAATAAAAAATCCCAGTTAAGTTTTTGCTAAACGCATAATCTGCTGAATATTTTAATCCCCAAATGGTTTGCCCAGATGTAATTTGATTATTTTCTAAGTCTAAATACCTAATAATTGTTTTGTTGTCTCTTACAGAAATATCTGCTTTCATATTTAAATCGCTAACAATACGCTTTTTTGGTCCTGCTAATTTAGAGCGAATACTTAAATCTTTAATTCTGTATCCTAATCCTAGTATATATTCATTTCCTTGAACTTCAGTGACTAAATTATTATCAAAACTCAATGATAACATTCTATCTTTTTTGATTTCTGCTAGAATTCTAACAGAGTTTTTCATTTCCATATCTATTCTAACTAACGGACTAAATAATTCTGTTAAATTGATATTACTGAATAGTTGTTCATTCTTAAAATTACCTGATTGATCTTTCCCTTCATCTGGCTGACTTGGATCAGAATAAGGAATTCCAGGAACGGGTGCTTCATTATCATCAGAATCTAAATTCAAATTCAAATTAGTATTAAACTGATTAATGGTATATGCTGAACGATAGCCATGGGTTACAGAAAACCGCTTAAATCGTTTTTTAAACCACTTAAACTTCATGAAACCTGTGTATTTTAAATCCCAGTTTGGTATTGGAACATCTCTAAAAGCACTGGTTGTTATTTTGTTGGCATCTTGCCCAGAATAAGCGGCTAAAAATGCTGGCAATAAGACCTTTTGGTTATTTTTTCCAAAACCTTCAGGATACCCTTCTACATCTCTGGTGTACCCATCAGTTCCATAGAATTTTTCAGCCAACCTTTCTGCAATTTTTAATCTGTTTGCTCTAAAATCATCAAAAGCAGGAGCGTTTATTTCATCACTTTTACCAAATGCTGTTTTAATTAAAATCGTTGAAATATTAAAATTACCAAAAGTATTAGGTGTTAACGGATTGTAGACTCCATTTTCCACTCTATAATTCTCAGTAAAATTTTGATAATATGCCCTATTCGCAACGACATCTATTTTTAAATCTCGAACCGGTTGTAGACTTGCAGAAATATCCAATTGTTTCGTGTTTGTGGCTGTGTACTGTTGGTTAAACTCATCGAATGTTGTTAACCAGCCGCGTCTTGCAGCTAAGTATCTAACATCGCTTTGACTCCCAAATGTAAAGCCTACTGTTGGCTTTAACGTACCGATAAACCCTGGAGTATTGGTATAACCAGGTAAGAACGTTCCATTATTTTCAGAATAGTTTACTTGAATTCTTTTAATACTTGTTAAAATATCAACACCTGCATTTAATAGTTTTGTAACGGATTGATTTTTTGGTTTTTTAATTGTCTTTTTAGAGTTGTCTTGTTTCGTTCCAGGAGGTGCACCACCGGGTGTAGCCCTTGTTCTTACTCTTCTAATTGGCTTTTTAACCAAACCTATATACTTATAAAAACGTTTCATATCTAACGACATGTTAATATTATGAACGTTTGAATTTTGAACGGTATTCCCTAAATCATAAGTTTCACCATTGACCTCTAAGTTTCCAAATAAATCAGAACCTTTTTGCCACTGAAAACTACCTGTATATTGGTATGTTGCATCAATAAAACTAAATGTTGGTATTTTATTAAGTGGTAATTGATAGGTAATCCCAAGGTTTTGAGTTTGCCTATTTGGATCGCCTACATCTAATAGACCATCCCAAACATCTAAATCTTGATCTTGTTCTCCTGCAATTAAATCATTGTCTTTAAAATAATTACGAACAATATTGTTGTTGGCTGCAGTAAAGTTAAATTGTAATGAATTAGTTAAATTATAATTAATAGCATATTGAAAATCGAAGGTGTAATTTCTTCTAAATAATTCTTCAATACCAATATTACCACTATCCGCAGTTAAATCTATTTCTCTAAACTTTTGTTTATTAAACTGCCTGTTTACATCTGTATTGATTGTAAAACTTGTTGGCAATAAATTGAAATTAAAATCTTTCAAAATCTTCCAGTATTTACCAGTGAAAAGTGAGTCGTTCTTCTTGAACGGTTCAATGGTAACAGGATTAAAATTATGTGCATAATTAGCACCTATACGCAGTGTTTTGTTAACTGAATTTTCTATTTCAAAATCTCTATGCTCAACTTTATTGTATGAATAATTAAATGTGACGTTTTCAACATCATAAAAACGAGGTTTTTTATCGGTTGTTCTATTTTTTCTAACGCCTATAAAATTAATGCTTTGTCGTTTTGTATAATCTTCAGATTGTTGTTTTATTTCTTCTCTTTCAGCATTACTATCTGCTGCATCTAATCTAGAGTCTAAAGTTAGATCTTTATAAAACTGATCGTACTTTGGTGTAATGAGCTCTTCACTTTGCGCATAATTAAATGGTACTTGAATTCCCCACTTTTTTGGTAGTAATTGACCAACATTAATGTTGGTAACGACATCATATTGCTTTACATCTTCCAAACTACGTTGACTAGGACCTTGTTCTAAAGAGCCAAAACCAGAAGTGCTTTGTCTTCCTGTTGCACTTATGTTTGCAAAATCTGCAATATTAGTATCCAAACTTACAACAGCCGCCCAACCACCTTCATTATCCAGCTCTGACAAGCGTAATTCATTAAACCATACTTCGGCGCAAAGGTCATTGTCTCCTGAAGCATTTTTAATCCCAACCATAAGCGTTCTTACATCACCAAAATTAGGATTTCCTTTAATCCCAACTCGATGTTGACCTACAGTATACCCTCCAAATGGATTAGAAACTGGTACTATTTCACCATTTACAACATCATAGAATGTAGGGTCTTCATCACCTAAAGTCATATCTGAAATACCTTGAGCTTTAATTTTTCCTAAAATTTCAATTGGTAAATTAATCTCATTGGCTGTTGGCCATAAGCCTTCTCTACTAGTAGATGTAGACACCTGTAAAGGAATCTCTATTTGATAGTAGTTTTCGGTAAGGTCATTACCCATTCTAATAAAACCAACTAAATCATCACTAGCTAAATCTCCTGTTCCAGACTCACCATCTTCGGCATGCATAAACATTCTCATACGCTTGTACTGGCGCATATCAATATTTATATTTTTAAATACACCTCTTGAATCTTCAGTTTCTAGGTCACACGCCTTAACAACTAAGGATTGTTCATTTTGACGCACAACCGTATTATTATTAAATAACTGTTCTGGCTCAATTCCTGGAGGTCTTTGATAACTTCCTTCGTTTTCAAGAGTACCAATTACACCTACAGAAAATTCGGTTTGCGGATCCTCTGGCGTCGGGTCATTCTTATCTAAAGCTTGTGTATAGCGTCTCCAATCGCTTCTAACTAAATCTAAAGTTCCAAAACGGAACACTGTTGCTTCTTGAAAATCTTTTAGATAGACTCTTGTAAACCTTACCGAACGCAAATCATTTATACCCCCAACTGCTTTAACATGGCTTCCTTGAACAGGAACCCTGAATTGGTACCATCTTACATTTCGTGAATCTCCGTTAGGTAATGAACGTGGTCTGTCTTTAAAGTCTCTTAAAAATTCTTTTAAAGGGTTTGAATCTGGAAGATTATCAAAATCAGCTTGTGATTGCGGCAAATTTTGTCTTGTAAGATCTAATTCATATTCGAAGTAACTATCAATCGTATTCATGGTGTTATCACGATTAATATCCTCTACATCGGGTTGAGTATTAGCACCTCTATCAGTATTAGTGAATGTATCCGGAGTATTTCCTTGCACTCCGTTATATTTTTTATATCGTTCAAAAACATCTCCTTCAGCATTTAAAAAGTATGCGTAATTATCCTTTGCTGGATCATCACCAAATTGACTTCCAAAAACATCTATTTCGTTAGCGTCATCGTAACCATCATAACCAACATCTTGATTGTTTCTCTCATCTCCTGTTGTATCAAAAGCATAAATTAATGATTGATTTTGAGGCACTATGGTTCCCCAACTTGTTGGTTGTTGTCTTAATATAGAAACATCACCATCATCTGGCAATCCGTTCTCATAAAGTTTTTTACCATCTTTTATAATATCTTCAGAAATATTACCTAAGTTAAAAACTAACTTTCCTCCGGGATTTGTTGGGCTGTCTTGAAATGGATCTTGTAACCAAAAATCAATATACTCCACATTTTGCTGTTCAAAATCTGTAGAAGTAATTTGTCTTGTTATACCTGCCCAACTATCAATTGGATTATCTAATTCATCATCTTCAGAACCTGGCTCAAAATTATAAGGCCCTCTTTCTTCTGGATAATAGGCTAAATCCAATGTAAATAATACCGAGTTTTGCCCTTGTACTAAATCTCTTTCCGGAAACAATTCATTAATAAAAACGCGACTTGTATATAAATTAGAAACATCGTCGTCAGATATTTCACCAGGTCGTTGACTACTATAAAAAATAGGGTCAATAGTGTACCAGTTTAAAAGCCCTCTACCATAACCATTTTGAATGCCTGCTTCATCTTCTAGCTCATCCGGATTACCATTACCATTTATATCTAAAGGTCTACTAGATAAAAACCACGACTGTTGCGATTTTAAGTCGATACCGTTTTGCGACCCTTCAAAATCGTCAATATATGATGTGGCTTCACCATTAAAATTAGTACCTTTTGGAGCACCTGGAGCCAAATAAGCAAATTCACCACGAAGTGATAAATTAGATTCTACATCAGTATCAATATTTGGTAATTTGTTTGCTAATCGCGTTAAGAAAGGTACTTTGGTAGAATAATTTCCATTTAATCCGAAAATGGTATTATTTATAGATTCATTACCAAAATTTGCTTTTTGTGTAATAGGCCGTTCGTTAAGGTTTAATAAGGTTCCACCTAAAACAAAATTTTCATTGAATTTATGCTCTACATTTAACCCTGTAAAACGCCTAGTTTGCTGCCCAAAAACAGCATTGTTTTCTGTTGAAACCTGAATTGGTGTATTTGATGCTTTTAAAGATTCATCTAAAATTTGAACACGTCCTAATTGATAATTTACAGTGTAGTCAATACCTTCAACTAACACACGACCACCAGCAGTAACCCTAACAGAACCTCGAGGCACATTAAATGAACCAATTGGAATACCATCACCACCGCCAGAAGACTTATAACGCCCCTTAAGTTTGAATTTATTTTTTTCAACCTCGTCTAAAGCTGCTGTTTTTGTGCTTTTATAAAGAATGTCATAAACATATTTTCTCTGGTCATCATTATATAACGAATTGTCATTATTGTATTCACCACCACCTAATACATTAAATAAATATTCACCAAAAGGTTCAACACTAGTAAATACAATCTTTCCATTTTGAGGAATTACCGTTATTCTTGGAACATAATCAAAAAAACCATCTCCCCTAGATTGTGGATCATTATTAAAATTCAATTTATCTAGATTGAAAACACGCAATAAAGGTGAGTTTTCAATAAGATCGTCACTTGGTGTACTCCCGTTAACTGGGTTTCCATTAATATCCAAATCAAAATTAGCTCCAACTGGTGAAATAAAGTTTAATGGAGATGCTTCGTTGTAGAAAATGTTTAAGGTAAAATCGTCTTGACTTAAATTATAAGCCCCTGTATCATAGACATTTTTCATCATCAAATCCCAAACAGGTTGATTTACATTAGTAATACTACTCTTCAGCATTTTTAAAACTAGGGCTGTATTAACTACAGAAGTCACTTGTCCTTGGGCATTTGTATCAACATCAGTGGCATCAAGACCATCATTAGCAAATTCACCTACTTGATACACTTGACCTCCCACAGTATACTGATATGCAACAGCTAATACTTCATCATTATTTAATCGTTGATTTAATGAAATATACCCTAACTCTGTGTTTAAATTATATTCTTGCCCATTGATTAATTTTCTAGCATTTTCAAGTTTGGCATAATCTCCACCTTCATTAACTTGATTATTTAAAGACCCAAAACCTTGATCTGCAGTGGAGATATCTCTTATTTGCTCAGTTAGAATTGAACCCGAACCTATAGCAATTGGATCAAAATCGTTATTTCCGTTATCAGGAAATGTACTGGTTGTATTTATGAATCCTCCTGGTATAGGATCTAATAATAAGTTATCATTTTCAGGCTGTGTAGAACTATAGAATGATTCTCCTAAATCTTGAAGCGCAACAATGTTTCTAACATTTTCGGTTCTATTACTTCTATTGGTAACCCAAACTTCTAATCGTGTTATTTGTAAACCTTTATTATTGATGAATGGATAATTTGCCAACGCATTATCATATTCATCTCTAAAATATTGTGCTAAAAAGAAATGCCTATTTTCATCGTACTCTCTAATAAAAAAATCAAATTCTTCAAGTGTACCACCACCTTGTGCAATAACCGTATTAGCTTGAGATTTTTGTTCTGAAAATACTCCCGTTACAGTAGTTTTTCCAAATTGAAGTTGTGCTTTTACACCAAATAAACTTTGTGCCCCTGTAATTAAAGAACTATTCAAAGGCATGCTCACATTACCAACTTCTATTTTTTGAATAATATCATCTTCGGTTGGTGTATATTCTAATTTTATGAGTTGCTGAAAATCAAAAGTAGATTGTGTGTCATAATTAGCCGTAACCTGAAGTCTTGTGCCAACTTTACCTAGCAAACTTAAACTAATACGCTGATCAAAATCAAATGTGAAATTACTTCTATTTCTTGGTGAAAAAGATGGATTATCTTGTTTTGAAAACAGCATCCCTAAATCCATTTCAACAGATCCTTGTGGAACAACTTCGATGGTATTACTTCCAAAAATACTTTCAAAGAAACCAGAGTCTACATAAAATTCTGGAAGTAAATTTTTACGCTCGTCTTCAGAACCCTCTTTTTTCCCATCAAACGCATCAATTTTATCTTTATAATAACGTCGCAAATTTTCTTTAGCAACTAAAGCATAGTATTCTTTGGGTGATAGAATGATAGGATAGTTTATATTAAATTCTCCTATTTTCTCGGTATAAATGTAACGATCCGTTAGTGGGTCGTACGTATATTTAGACTCTACACTATTAGGATTTGGTATTTTAATATTACCCAAACTAAATCCTGTTTTTACGGAATCTTGTGCAGGTTGCTGAGACCAACCTACTAACGAATAGCATAGCACAAAGACTATTAGGAGAGATTGTTTCGTTAAGTTGTAAATTTTATGGTTAGTTCGGTTCAAAATATATTATAAATTTTTTAAGGCCTGTTTTATGATAGTTTCAACATCAGCATCAGGTTGAGTTACCATAATTTTATCCACAACACGTTCTGCCTGTTTTTTCAAAAAACCAAGCACTTCTAAAGCAGATAACGCTTCATCTTTGTTCGTATTGCCTCCAGAAACAGAAACTTCATCAATATCGTAAATCTTTAAGATTTTATCTTTTAAATCCAAAATAACACGTTGTGCCGTTTTGGCTCCAATTCCTTTAATAGACTGAATTAAAACGACATCTCCAGTGGCAATCCCTTCTCTTATTTGTTTTGGAGTTAAAGATGATAACATAGTTCTTGCAATACTTGCACCTATACCACTAACAGAAATTAATAATCTGAAAATTTCTCGTTCTGCTAAAGATGAAAAACCATATAAAGTATGAGAATCTTCTTTAACTTGAAGATGAGTAAATAACTTTAACTGTTCCTTGTCAGAAATTTGAGAATAGGTATGCAGAGAAATATTAAGCATATAGCCCACACCGTTGCAATCAATAACAACATGTGTTGGGTTTTTTTCAGAAAGTTTTCCTTGAATATGTGTTATCATTTAGAGCAATTTGTTAAACAACCAAATGTAATAAAATTATTCACATTTCATTTACTTACCCTCAGCATTTTATAATTCCCATTTTTCTTTGTGTTGTGCATCTATAACAGCAATGGCACTCATATTTACAATTTCGTCGACACTTGCACCCAATTGTAAAATATGAACCGGTTTTCTCATCCCCATCATAATAGGTCCTATGGAATCCGCTTCATTAAGTTCTTTCAGAAGTTTATAAGTAATATTTGCTGAATCTAAATTTGGAAAAATAAGTGCGTTTACCTTTTTACCAACTAATTTAGAAAAAGGAAATCGTTCGCGAAGCATCTCGTCATTCAAAGCAAAATCTGTTTGTAACTCACCATCAACATCCATATCTGGGTGACGCCGGTGAAGAATAGATACCGCTTCTCTTATTTTTGATGCTTTTTCGTGTTCTGAGGAACCAAAATTAGAATAAGAAACCATAGCTAACACTGGTTTCAAACCAAACATTTTAATAACGTTGGAAGTCATTTGCGTAATCTTCGCTAAACTTTTTGCATCAGGATCAATATTTATAGACGTATCACTTAAAAATAACGGCCCTCTTTTAGTCATCATTAAGTTAGTCGTAGCCACTTTAGAAACACCATTTGCCATTCCAATTAGCTCTAACATAGGTTTTACAACCGTTGGATAATTACGAGAATAACCAGAAATCAAAGCATCTGCATCTCCTTCATTAACCATCATAGCAGCAAAGTAATTACGCTCTCTCATTAATCGTTGTGCAGAATAATATGTTACACCTCTGCGTTTACGCTGCTCCCAATATACTTTGGCATATTTGTTTTTCCTGTCGTTTTCTTCTTCTTCTTTAGGATCTATAATAAGGATATCAGCATCAAACTCAATTTCTGCCATAAGTATTTTTATAGTCTCTTTTCTTCCTAAAAGAATGGGAATTGCAATACCTTCTTCATGTACTATTTGAGCTGCTTTTAAAACATCAAGCTGATCTGCCTCAGCAAAAACAACACGCTTCGGATTGAGCTTAGCCCTATTTAACAATAATCTAACTAATTTATTATCAGACCCTAAGCGCTCACGCAAAGTGTCTTCATATTTTTCCCAATCTGTAATCGGGTGTTTTGCAACTCCACTTTCAATAGCCGCTTTAGCAACAGCTGGAGGAACTTCTGCAATCAAACGCGGATCAAAAGGTTTTGGAATAATATAATTTTTACCAAATGTTAAGCGTGTTTCGCCATAAGCAATGTTAACCTGTTCTGGAACAGGTTCTTTTGCTAATCTAGCTAAGGCTCTAACTGCAGCCATTTTCATAGCTTCGTTAATTTTGGTTGCACGCACATCCAAAGCTCCTCTAAAAATAAATGGAAATCCAAGTACGTTATTTACTTGGTTAGGATGGTCGCTACGACCAGTTGCCATAATAATATCCTTTCGGGTAGCAACTGCAATATCATATTTTATTTCAGGATTTGGATTAGCCATAGCAAAAACTATTGGGTTTTTAGCCATAACCAAAAGCATATCTGGTGTTACTATATCTGCCATAGAAAGCCCAATAAATACATCGGCATCTTTCATGGCTTCATCTAGTGTATCTATCTTTCTATCAGTCGCAAATTCAGCTTTTTCTGGAGTTAAACTCTCTCTATCATCTCTAATAACACCTTTACTGTCCAACATGACCATATTTTCACGTTTCGCCCCACAGGCTTGATATAAACGTGAACATGAAATGGCGGCTGCTCCTGCACCACTTATAACTATTTTTACATCGCTAAGTTTCTTTTCAGCAAGTTCTACTGCATTTAATAAGGCTGCTGACGAAATAATAGCTGTACCATGTTGGTCGTCGTGCATTACTGGAATATCCAACTCTTCCTTTAAACGTTTTTCAATTTCAAAAGCTTCAGGAGCTTTAATATCCTCTAGATTAATCCCACCAAAAGTAGGTGCTATCATTTTTACTGTTTGAATAAATTCTTCAACATTTTCTGTATCGACTTCAATATCAAAAACATCAATGTCCGCAAAAATCTTGAATAACAAACCTTTACCTTCCATAACAGGTTTTGAAGCTTCAGGACCAATATTTCCTAAACCTAAAACAGCAGTTCCATTAGAAATTACAGCTACTAGATTACCTTTAGCAGTATATTTATAGGCCGCATCTTTATCTTTTTCAATTTCTATACAAGGCGCAGCAACACCGGGAGAGTATGCTAAAGACAAATCTCTTTGACTAGCATATTTTTTGGTTGGAACAACTTTTATTTTACCAGGAGTTGGTTTTGCGTGATATATAAGGGCCTCTCTTCGTTTGCTTTCTTCACTCATAAAAATGGATAATTAAGTAAACGTAAAAATATAATAATCCTTTTAAGGAATCCCTCTAATCTTTTAAAAAATTGATCTTTCTTTTTAATTCGGAAAACTTCGTTCCTTTTACTGCAGGTTTTAAATATTTTCTTAAAAGTATCTTCAGTAACTTCTTCCC
>NZ_CAJQQI010000008.1 GCF_905480415.1 uncultured Algibacter sp.
AATAATCATGAAGCATTTTTTGCTTTTTTTAAGTTTATCAGTATCACTTTGTTTACAATCTCAAGATTTTTCAAACTCTCCTTGGCATATAGAGGCCAACAATATTGATCCAAATAATTATTACGGAATTACAGTTGCCAATGGAATGGTAGGCATGGTCTCATCAGCAGAGCCATTAAAAGTTAGTGAAGTTATTTTAAATGGTGTGTATGATTATTATCAAAGAGGAAGAGTCAGTAATATTCTAAAAACATTTAGCCATATGAACATGCACTTAGAGGTAGATGGTAGTAGAATAGACAGAAAAAACATTTCCAATTATAAGCAGACTTTGGATATGAAAAAGGCTAAATTAAATACAACTTTTGATGTTGGTGATAAAATTACAATTCAACATCAAAATATGTCTCTTAGAAATTTGCCTTTTAATGCAATGAGTATAATTGAAATAAAAGCACATAAAGATGTAGAGATTACACCTATAAATTATATTTCTGCACCCGACCATCTTTCAGATGTTCGTAATTTATATTCAGAAATTGATAGGCCACATGTATTAATTCCCTTAATGACTTCGGTTGCTTTAAGCCCTGGGAAAAAGAAAGTAGCTACGTCAACTTCATTTATTTTTCCAGAAAAACATGGGTATGAACCTAATATTATTCATGAAGATTGGGATTATAACATGCATTTAATGAAATTTAAAATAAAACTTAAAGCAGGAGAAACTTATAGATTTGCATTGGTGGGAAGTACTATGTCTTCTGTGCATAATAATGATCCACAAAATGAAGTAGAAAGATTAACCATTTTTGCAAAGCTAGAAGGCATTGAACGTTTAGAGTCTGCACATGAAAAAGCTTGGGGTAATTTATGGAAAAGTGATATAGAAATTAATGGTGATTTAACATCTCAAAGAGCTGTTAGGTCAGCTATGTATCATTTATATTCTTTTGCAAGAAAAGGTACTGCATACTCATTATCTCCTATGGGATTATCTGGTTTAGGATATAATGGACACGTTTTTTGGGACACTGAATTGTGGATGTTTCCTCCGCTTCTGGTCTTGCAACCAGAAATTGCAAAATCATTATTAGAATATAGATTTGTTCGATTAGAAGCTGCCAAGCAAAATGCTTTTGCACATGGTTATGATGGTGTAATGTTTCCTTGGGAATCTGCGGAAGATGGGTCTGAAGACACACCTGTTTGGGCTTTAACAGGGCCTTTTCAACAACATATTACTGCAACTGTTGGTTGGGCTTTTTGGAAATATTTTGAAGTAACTCAAGATTTAGATTGGTTAGCGTCTAGAGGATATCCTGTGTTAAAAGAAGTTGCCGATTTTTGGGCAAGTAGAGTTGAAAGAAATGGGGTAAATAAATATGAAATTAAAAATGTAATTGGTGCTAATGAATGGGAAGAAAACATAGACAACAACGCATTTACAAACGGAATGGTAAAAACTGTTTTAGAATATGCTTCTTTAGCTGCCGAAAAATTAAATAAAACACCAAATTCTGATTGGAGACATGTGGCTAAAAATATTCCTATTTTAAAATTTGCTGATGGAACTACAAAAGAAAATGAAACTTATACAGGTATAGAAATCAAACAAACAGATGTAAATCTTTTATCTTTTCCATTAAAAATAGTTGATAATCCAAAAGATATTTTAAAAGATTTAAAATATTATGAACCACGTTTATCTCCAACAGGACCTGCAATGGGAAGTGCTATTTTATCTGTTTTATACTCAAGAATGAATAAGACAGAAAAAGCCTATGAACTTTTTATTAAAAGCTATAATCCTAATGAATTAGAGCCTTTTGGTGTGTTAGCAGAAACTGCAGGAGGCACCAATCCTTATTTTGCAACTGGAGCTGGTGGAATGTTACAATCTGTTTTATTTGGTTTTGGAGGGTTAGATATCAACGAAAAAGGAATTACAGAATTAAAAACTCAATTGCCAAAAAAATGGAATTCGTTAAAAATTTCTGGTATTGGAGTTGAAAAAAGAATAGTTCATAAAAATTAAAAATATAGCTTCAAGAAACTCATTTTTAGATTCTTTATTATAGATGAATTCATTAAAATTGATTTTAACAAATATCAAATACTTTTCAGCTGTATGGGTGTTTAGTTCTTTAAATTTTATTGTTGGAACTTGGGTTTTATACATTCCCTATGTAAAATCTAAATTGACTTTAGATGACTCTCAAATTGGCTTTGCATTATTTTGTGTAGCCGCAGGAATTTTGACTTTTCTCCCCTTAGTTCCTTATTTAAGTAAAAAAATTCGATTGGGGCGCTTAACATTTTTTGCGATAGTGCTTTTTGCTTTAGCATTTATATTTCCGGTGTTAATGCCCAATTATGTTTTTTTATGTGTTTCATTATTTATAGTTGGTGTTTTTTCAGGAATAACAGATATAGCGATGAATGCTTTAGTTTCAGAAATCGAAAAGAAAGATAAAGTTAATATAATGTCTGCTGCACATGGTTTTTTTAGTTTAGGAGGTGTTCTAGGAGCTACTTTAGGCAGTATTTTAATGCCAATATTTAACCTGCCAGTTTATCATATGCTTACAATTTCTGTTTTTATTATACTTATAAATCTAGTGTTAACAAAGTATTATTTTTCTATTTCAGAGGAGCAGCATTCAAAAGAAACAAACACGTATTCTTTAAAAAAGATAAGACCATTAATAGCCATCGCCTTTATTGCTTTTGTAATTATGAGTAGTGAGGGAGCTATTGAACACTGGAGTAGTCTTTACCTTCTAGAAGTGGTGAAAATCACCAAACAAAATCTGGCAGGTTTAGGCTTCATTGTTTTTTCGGTAATGATGACTATTGGACGCTTTTTTGGAGATGGTATTAGTGCAAAAATAGGCTCAATAAAAATAATTTTATTAGGATGTGTTTTGGCGAGTATAGGGTATTTATGTATTCTAGTAAGTCAATTAATCATTACTGTTTTAGGTTTTGCAATTGTTGGCTTAGGGCTTTCTGTTATTATTCCAGAACTATTTAGAATGGCGGGAAAAGCTAAAGGCGTAAAAGCATCAGTAGGTATTTCAATTGTTTCTGGAATTGGTTTTTCTGGATTTTTATTAGGGCCTGTTGTTTTAGGTTATATATCAAATACATATAATTTAAAAATAAGCTTTTTAGCATTGTTAGTATTAACAGGTTTTGCTTTATTAATTGCTATCTTGAAACTCAGAAGAGGAGATATCACTTAGATTTTAGCCTAAATAGAGATTTACTAAAACGTTTTCGTTTAAAAAAACAGGTGTTTTTTATTAAATATTTAATAAGTGTAAAACACGGATTGTAGATTTAGGACATAAAACAACTATTTGTTTAAAGAATATTTAATTAGTACTCTTGAAAAATAATATAATTGATATTTTATCTGTTGGAGAAGTGCTTGTAGATTTTATTGGCCATCAATCAGGTGTGCAAATTAAAAACACAAGAGATTACCATAGATATTTGGGTGGTTCGCCTACAAATGTAGCCATGAATTCTGCGCGATTAGGATTAAAAGCAGTGATTGTATCTACAGTTGGTAATGATGGTTTTGGGAAATATATTTTTAAAAAATTAGAAGAGGAGGGCGTTATTACATGCTATATAAATACAATTGAAAACAAACCAACTAGTGTCATTTTTATATCAAGATCAGAAGATACTCCTGAATTTATTCCTTTTAGAGAAGCCGATAGTTTTATAACGGAAGATCAAATAGCAAGTGGGTTATTACAAAGAACTAAAATCTTTCATACCACATGTTTTGCTTTAAGTAAAAATCCAGCGCAAACAACTATTTTAAAGAAAGCTGAAGAAGCTTTTAATTTAGGTTGTAAACTTAGTATTGACTTTAATTATTCTGATAAAATTTGGGATAGTAAAATTGATGCACTGAAAGTTATCAAGGCTTACTGTAAATTCAATCCGTTAGTGAAAATTAGTGAAGATGATATGTTTAGGCTTTTTGGAGAAAATCTTCCACATCGAGAGATATTTGATTTTTTCCATTCTGAAGGCGTTGAAACGATTTGTTTAACACTTGGAAGTAAAGGCGTAAAATTATCTCAAAAAGGGGAAGACATAATTCAATTACCTGCAATTAAAATTGAAAAGGTAATGGATACAACTGGAGCTGGTGATGCCTTTTGGTCAGGGTTTTTGTTTGCTTATACTAAGAAAAAACCTATGAGAGAATGCTTAGAAGTGGCATTACAACTTGCTGCATTAAAACTACAAAACGTAGGTAGATTACCCGATAACATAGACATGCTATCTGAGCTTCAATAGTCTTATAACTATGAATGATAATAATGTATCTAAAAAAGCTATTTCGAATGGTGTAATGCTTAATGCATACCCCGATAGTATAGGTCGTAATTTAAGCGATATTATTAAAGTGCTTAAAAAGCCAGAGTTTAAAGGTGTGTTTTCATTATTCTATGTTTTACCTACTTTTTTTAACAGTGATTTAGATAGAGGGTTTTCGGTAATAGATTATAACCTAAATGATGAGTTAGTATCAAAAGATGATCTAAAAGCACTTGAAGAGCTAAACATTGATCTAAAATTCGATATCGTTTTAAATCATTTATCAGTAGCATCTCCTCAATTTAAAGATTTATTAAAACACGGTGATCAATCAAAATATAAAGACTTTTTTATTGATTGGAATGCATTTTGGGAAGGAAATGGAAAGATGGGAGATGATGGAATAATTATTCCTAAAGAAGAATTTCTTAATAAATTATTTATGAGAAAGTCTGGGCTTCCAATATTGAAGGTTGTTTTTCCAGATGGATCTGAAAAGCCATATTGGAATACATTTTACCAAAAAATTATATATAATAAATTAAGTGTTGTTGATTTGAGTGGAGTTAAGGAATTAACTCTGGATAAAGCTGAATTGATTTGTAGGAGAATCAATTCAGCCACTCAAAACAATGAAACCATAGAAACATTAGATTTTGGAGATAGCAATCACTTAAGGAATGAGATTATCCAAGTTGTTAATAACAATAAGTCTTATTTGGGCCAAATGGATGTAAATGCTAATTCTGAATTAGTTTGGGATTTTTATGAAGAAACCTTGCAAAAGGTAAGTGATTTTGGATGTAAAATTTTACGACTAGATGCTTTTGCGTATTTGCATAAAGAAATTGGTCAATCAAATTTTTTCAACAAACCTGGAACTTGGGATTATTTAGAGCGCATTAGGAAAATTGCTCAAAAAAATAATTTAATGCTTTTACCAGAAATCCATGCTGAATATGGTTTGCATTTGCACGATGAGGTTGCAGATAAAGGATACTATTTTTATGATTTTTTCTTACCAGGATTAACGATTCATACTTTAGAAAATGCTAACAGTAAGGCCCTAATTACATGGGCTAAAGAAATTGTTAGTAAAGGATACAAAACTGTAAATATGTTAGGGTGTCATGATGGTATTCCTGTGCTAGATTTAAAAGGTAAAGAAGTAAAAGGGTGTTATAATAAAGGTTTATTGGAAGATAATGAGATTGAAGATGTCATGAGTAAAATCATGGAGCGTGGTGGTCGAGTAAAAAATCTTTACGATCCTTCAGGAAAAAAAATATCTTATTATCAGGTTAATGCCACTTTTTTTAGTGCATTAGGCGAAGATGAACAAAAACTATTATTAGCGAGAGCCATTCAAATATTTATGCCTGGGATTCCACAAGTTTGGTATTTAGATGTTTTTGCTGGAAAGAATGATTATGAAGCTGCCGATAGAGGAGGGAATGCAGGACATAAAGAAATAAACAGAACTACTTTAACTATGGAAGATATTGAAGCAGGACTGAAAAAACATAGTGTTCTAAGTCAGCTTGAATTAATTAGATTTAGAAATACATCTACAGCCTTTTCAGGAACAATAAGGATTAATGAAACTTCAGATAAAGAAATTGATATCAAGTGGATTAATCAAAATGATTTCGCGCATCTTAATGCAAATCTTAGAACATGCAACTTCTCAATTACTTATTCAGAAGCAGGTATAAATAAAATTTTATCTTTCTAGACGGCCTGATTGATACATTAAAAAGAAACATCAATTTTTTAAAAGATTAGGTGTATCCTTTAATAGGATTATTATCTTTGTTGGTTTAGTTAACTAATCATTCTTATGAGCGAAGAAAGTAAACGAAGAGAGGCCCTTATATACCACGCAAAACCAACTCCAGGAAAAATAGAAGTTGTTCCAACAAAGAAATATGCTAGTCAAAGAGACTTGTCTTTAGCATATTCTCCTGGTGTTGCTGCGCCTTGTTTAGAAATTGAAAAAGATAAAGATGCGTCCTATAAATATACTGCTAAAGGAAATTTAGTAGCTGTAATTTCTAATGGAACTGCTGTTTTAGGTTTAGGAAATATTGGTCCTGAAGCTTCAAAACCGGTTATGGAAGGTAAAGGTTTGTTATTCAAGATTTTCGCGGATATTGATGTGTTTGATATTGAAGTCGATACAGAAAATGTTGAAGAATTTATTCAAACAGTAAAAATGATTGCACCTACTTTTGGTGGGATTAACCTAGAAGATATTAAAGCTCCTGAAGCTTTTGAAATTGAAAGACGTTTAAAGGAAGAGTTGGATATTCCAGTAATGCACGATGACCAACATGGTACGGCTATTATTTCGTCAGCAGCCTTATTAAATGCAGTAGAACTTGCTGAAAAGAAACTTAGCGATGTAAAAATAGTTA
>NZ_CAJQQI010000009.1 GCF_905480415.1 uncultured Algibacter sp.
CTCAAGGTTACACAACTGGAAAGGCTCTAAAACAAAAGAAAGACGCTACAGAGGCTCAAAATATATTACGCGAAGCTTGGTTAAAAGGCTAGTAAAATTTTAGAAGTACAAATTAAAATTAACGATTGATGAACTAACAGTTTGTCAATCGTTTTTTTTGTGGCGCCTGCCTGCGTGCTGGTAGGCAGGTTACCAAAAAGGGTCGGGCTTTCCACTATATTTTTATGCGAAGCAGGTCAGAACGCGATTTGGGATTTCGTTATAATGTGACACCTCGTTTCAAATAATAGACTGCGTACCCAAAGCTCCCCAATAAGGATGCCGTTTCAATCCCTTTCGCACATACTTGCAGACGAAGCTATTTAATCCTTTGTGTATTTTGCAGCTTTCCCTTTAGATAAAGAATTATTTATAAATACCCGTAAATCATCATTCGCAGAAATTAAGTCATCTTTTCTTAAGTACATCATATGGCCACTTCTATAGCCTTTAAATGTAAAACGATCTTTCATTTTTCCGCTAGGGTCTATTTGCCACATGGTATATTTGGCTCCAAAATAGGTGGTAGCACCGTCGTAATATCCAGACTGAATCAATACTTTTAAATATGGATTTTTTGCCATAGCTTGTCTTAAGCCATCTCTAACATTATTGTTTTCTCTATTCCAAGGATTTACATCACCAAACATATTGTATTTAACATCCGTTTTAAAATTTAACTGCTCTCTTATATAGTAATTAATTGCAGGCGTAAAAGAATGCATCCAAGAGGTTAGTTCAGGGCTATAGTCTGGAGAGCTGCCGGCTTCTGTTTTATCAAGACCTAAGTATCTTGAATCTAATCGCCCCATTGTTTGTCCTGTCTTATCTCGTAATAATTCTTTCCAAAAGAATCGTGTAGGAATATCTAAATTATGCTGTAAAATAGATTTCTCACTTAATCCTGAGTAGTGAGCCATTTTTTGAGCAATAATTTGTTTTTCATTTTCAGAAATAAAACCACCCTTGGCTAATGCTGGCATTAAAGTGTTAATCGCAAAATCTTCGGCCTCTGGTAAAATATCTAATAAATCTTTTTGCTGCAATGCTTGAGGAAGGGCGTTTTGATACCAAGAAGCGGCGGTAAAATAAGGCAAATTTAAAGCTGAATAAACAGGCTGACCAGTGCTATATAGTTTGTAATCTGCTGGAGACACTAAAATCACACCATTTAAATACATCCATTGGTTATTTTGCAGCTCGTTAGCTAAGCCCATAACACGTGTACCGCCATAACTTTCTCCTACAATATATTTAGGTGATTCCCACCTGTTTTTTCTGGTTACAAAGGTGTTTATCCACTCGGCTAAATATTTAATATCAGCATTAATACCAAAAAACGTTTTACGCTCTGGCAGTTTGCCTTCTTTATCTTCAATCATTCTTGAATATCCTGTGTTTACAGGATTTACATAAACAATATCGGCGACATCAAGAATAGAGTTAGGGTTGTCTTTAACGCCATAAGGTTGTAATGGGTAACCTTCGTTATCAATATTTAAAACCTTAGGGCCCGTGTAAGCGATATGCATCCAAACAGAAGCTGACCCTGGACCTCCATTAAATGAAATCACCAGAGGTCTGTTCGCTTTATTTTTTACATTACTACGTTCATAATACGTATAATATAGAGTCGCAATAGGTTCTCCTTTTTTACTCCAAACAGGTTGCGTTCCCGTGGTTGCTTTATAAGAAATAGGTGTATTTTTAATAGTAGTGGTATGATTGGTAACCACCATGGTGTCTTTTGGGATTTTAAGGGTTTGAGAAAATCCAAAAAATGATATTAATAACAAGAGTACGGTAAAATAATGTTTCATATTAAGCAATTAATTTTTCTTTAAATATTTAAAAAATAATACTAAAATCCTTCAAAAACACCTAAACCGAATAATGCAAAATCATATTTTACAGGATCTTTTGAATCTAATTTTCGTAAAGCGGTATCTAACTCTAATAAGGCTTTAGCATCATTTTGTTTACGTTTTAACAAACCTAATTTTCGAGCGACGTTACCAGAATGCACATCTAATGGACAAGATAGTAGGCTAGGAGATATGTTTTTCCAAATGCCAAAGTCGACTCCGGCATTATCATGTCGAACCATCCAACGTAAAAACATATTAATGCGTTTAGCTGCCGAGTTTTTTAATGGATCGCTTACGTGTTTTTTGGTACGTTGAAGATGTTCAATTTCAAAAAAAGTGTTCTTAAAATTTGAGATCGAGGGTTGTAGCGAATCTTTTTCAGCATGTTTTGCAAATAGGTTTTCTAATCCATTATGATTTGAATAAATATATTGAAGTGATTTTATAAACTGCGTGCAGTCGTTACCATTAAAGGTTCTATGAACAAAAGACTGAAGTTTTTCTAAATCGGTTTCTTGATGATTCATTACAAAATCAAAAGGGGAGTCGTCAAGCATCTCCATTAACCTATTCGCATTGTTTATGATACTTTTTCTGTTTCCCCAAGAGATAGTAGCAGTAAGAAAACCTGCGATTTCAATATCCTCTTTTTTATTGAATTTATGCGGAATTTGTATGGGGTCGCTTTCTATAAATTTTGGGTTATTGTATTGAATAACTTTGGTATCTAAAAAGTCTTTTAGTTCTGCTTTATTCAAAATAAGTAACTATTGATTAACAATTAAACCATCAACCATAGTCAGTTTTCTATCAGCCATATTAGCCAAATCTTCGTTGTGTGTAACAATAACGAATGTTTGTCCAAATTCATCTCGCAGTTTAAAAAATAGGTTATGTAAATTTTCAGCAGATTCACTATCTAAATTCCCAGAAGGTTCATCAGCAAAAATTAAATCAGGTTTATTTATTAGTGCTCTAGCCACAGCGACACGTTGTTGTTCACCTCCAGAAAGTTCATTCGGTTTATGGTTATAGCGATTTGACAATCCTAAAAAAGCTAAAAGTTCTTTAGCGCGTTTTTCAGCTTCAGCCTTTTTTGTACCTTTTATAAACGCTGGTAAACAAACATTCTCAATCGCAGTGAACTCAGGTAATAATTGATGGAATTGGAATATAAAACCAAGATGTTCATTTCTGAATTTCGCTAAAGCTTTGTCTTTTAGGGAATTTATGCTAGTATTATTTATAACTAAATCAAAATCTTCTTTTGAAGAGGCTTTGTCCAGAGTTCCTAAAATGTGTAACAAAGTTGTTTTTCCAGCACCAGATGCACCAACAATAGAGACAATTTCTCCTTTTTCAATATGGATATCTACGCCTTTTAAAACTTGTAAATCCCCGTAATATTTATGAATATTATTTGCTTGAATCATCTATAAAAAATAATAATCGTGAATTTACTACTTTAAGCTGTTATGTACAATTAAGAATTTACTTTCTTGTTAAAAATACTTTTAATTGAACTATAGTCTATAAAATATTGAAGGCGCAATGAGAAGGTGTGTTGAATAGGTTGATTTATTAAAATATCTAGGTTACTACCAAAAGTAGTATCTGCATCATTGTCTCTATTAAATAATTGATTTCTGTATAATGCAGTTAGAAAACTTCCGGGTGCCACTTGCCAAGAATAACTTAAATCTAAATTCCAAGTACTGAAATTAATATTTGGGTCATTTTCAACGTTTGTTGCAGTATAACCACTACTGCTAGTTAATCGACCATTATCAAGTAAAGAAAAAAGTGTGTCATTATAATTAACAGTATCCCAATATTTTCTAAAATTTAAAGAAAGACTATGAAAAGGGTTAAAGTTATAACGTGCGGATAAATTATTAGATATAATAGTGCGATTACGTTCTCCAAAAATAGATTCATCGTTTTCCGAAGTAGCATAACCTCGATCTCCTTTATTGGAATTAAATTCAAAATTATATTGAAGTAAAAAATGTTCATTAAATCGCATTCTGGGACTTAATCTAATCTCGTAAGCAAAAAAATCACGTCCATCTTCAAACAGAGTCCTTAAGTTCGTTCTAACTTCAAAAGCAAAACGTTTGTTGTAGTTACTAGAAATAAAACCTCCTACTTTTAAAGAGTTTTCATAAACAAAATATTTGCCGTCCTGTCTGGACTCAAAATAGTCAAATTGTTTTCCTGGTTCAAAATTAAAGTCAAATCCAAATGAATTTAAATCCGTTGTAGTAGCTCTAAAATTAACGCCAAAATTGGCACTTGTAAATACATTTGGAGACGCCAATTGTCTATAATTAAAAAATGAACTTACTCTGTAGTTATTTAATTTTTTGGAAGGTGTAAAGGTTCTATAAGAAAAATCCAATCCGTAGTTATTGTAATTATTACGACGAATTAAACCAAGGTCATTTATATTATAGTTGGTATCAGCAAAACGATGATCGATACCATATCTAAAGTTCCCATGAGTTTTCCTTAATTCAAAAGATGAACTATAACCAGTAGAGGTTTCATCTGATAAGTAAATATTACTCATTTTAATTTCACCTTCGATGTTATAGGTATTTCTTTTGTTTGATACATCGGCTAATAACCCCGTAACATTTGCATCTCTAAAACCTCCTTCTCTAGTTACATTAGTGTTTATTAAGCTTACGGAGGAGTTGTTATTAAACTGCTGATCTAATACTAATATATTATAATTTGAAAATGGTTCTGTAATGGCTTCTCTAGAATTTCCTGATATGGTATCTAAAATCTGAGTCGTAGTCTTTTCAGTAATAGCATTAAAAACACCTACTCCAAGTCCATTTTTAGTGCGTCCTGATACTTTAACGGCATTTAGAACTTTAACGGTATTAGGGTAATTAATAAATGTTTCATTGTCATTTAATTCAGGTGAACTTATAGGTGCGCTTCCAACACGTCTTGAAAAAAACAAATTACCTTTATTAAATAAATCTACCCCTTCAGTAAAAAACTGTCTCTGTTCATTAAAGGTCTGTTCAAATGGGCCTAGGTTAAGTGTTAAATTATCAAAACCAACTTGACTAAAATCTGGAACTAGCGTAGCATCTAGAGTAAAATTATCGGTTATACCATATTTTAAGTCCAACCCAAAATTTAAATCGGTTTCCGATTCTCCATCAAAGGTTGTCCCAACACCAGACATAAACGGATATAAATTTAATCGAATAGGTGGTTTTATATTTTTTAATCCATTAATCTCACCATGATACTGATAATTACTTCCTATAGTGGGGTCTATTGGATTCCAAGAGTAGCGAGCTCGTTCACGTCTTACTTCACGCTCAAATTGTATATCCCAGGTCTGAATAGCTTCATTTGCAAATCGTAATGCGCGATATGGAATTTTAATTTCAACAGACCATCCGTCGTCATCTTTTTTCACAGCACTATCCCAAACAGCATTCCAACCATAATCTTGATTATTTAATGTGGCAATAGCATCGGCTTGACTTCCTGAACTAAAAACAATAAATATAGTATTGTTTTGTGCATCGTTATTTGGATTAAGAATAATCTTAAAAAAGTCGTTCTGACCAAAATTATCACGTTGTGTTATTTGACTCATTATTTTATCAGGGTCATCATACATCTTAGCACTAAAATAAATGGCATTGTCATCATAAGTTGCCTTAACTTCTGTGCGTGTATTATTTGGGAGGGTATTACCAATATTGGGTCTAAACTGGATAAAGTCTGTGGCTATTTGTAAATCACTCCAAACACTTTCGTTAAGAACACCATCAATAGTTGGTGCTTTTTGTGTTCTGGTAATTTGATACGTTTTTTTGGATTGAGCTTCCAGATGCATAAATATGCATAAGAAAAATATTAATACCGAAGCTCGTTTCATGATTTTGATTTGATTGATGATTGAAGTATGTTTGTTATTAGTTACTTAACATTAGCAAAACTAAATTTGTTATGTTCTATTATTCACAATAAAAAGTTAAAAAGTTTTTCCGCTTATTAAATTGTAGGCATTCAAAATTATTTTTAATTACCTTTATTCGAAGAAACTTATTTGAAGAGATGCCTTTGAGTTTGCATTATAATTGTCATCCCCGATAAAACGGGAATCTAAATAAAAAATTAAATCGATTATGCCATATAAGAGTTTCGAAGAATACAACATAAAAGTAACAGACGATGTTAAAAGTAGTTATGAAAATATTATTAAAGATTTAGGTGAGGATACTTCTAGAGAAGGTCTTTTGAAAACCCCGGAACGTGCAGCCAAAGCGATGCAGTTTTTAACGCAGGGGTATGATCAAGACCCTGTTGAAATTCTTAAAAGCGCTATGTTTAAAGAGTCTTATAATGAAATGGTTATTGTAAAAGACATTGAATTATACTCACTTTGTGAACATCATATTTTGCCGTTTTTTGGTAAGGCACACGTTGCTTACATACCAAACGGACAAATTGTAGGGCTGAGTAAATTACCAAGAATTATTGATGTTTTTGCAAGACGGTTACAAGTACAAGAACGATTAACAGAACAAGTTTTAGATTGTATTAATGACACGTTGAAGCCTCTAGGTGTTGCCGTGGTTATTGAAGCATCTCACATGTGTATGATGATGCGAGGTGTACAAAAACAAAACTCTATAACCACAACTTCTGGGTTTAGAGGGCAGTTTGAAAAAATTGAAACTAGAAACGAATTTTTAAAGCTTATTGGGAAATAAATTTGGTATGTTTCTTGTTGTATTTTAGTAAAACAAACAACAATGAATTTAGAAAACTTAAGTAAAAATAAAAAACTCGCATTGAGTATCGCCTTTGATGCTATTGGTATGCTCACCATATTAGATATTATTTGGGCGCCAGCATCGGGTTATTTAATGAGTAAAATGTATAAAGGCACGAGAGGTAAGGTTGCCGGCGTGGTGTCTTTTATTGAAGAAATTATTCCAGGATTTGATATTATCCCAACCTTCACTATCATGTGGGTATTAACCTATGTGTTTCAAAAAGCAGAGGAAACCATAGAGGTTTAAAGTTAATTTTTGCTAACTTTAATAGTATGATATCGTTTTAAAGACTTATTTCAGTCGTTATCAAATTCGTTGAATTTTTTTATAAAGTCAAGAAAAAGCATACCCATTTTTCATTTAAAAGCTTTAGTTGAACTCGTTTTCTTTTTCAAAAAGCGCACTAATTATAATCTTTTAGTCGTTTTTACATTTTTACAGCGATGACTTTAATGCAGTTGAAAAGTAGTTTATAAATCCTTTTAAATAACTAAAAACATTTCCCTAATAACTATTTTAATTTTGTAAATTTGGCTGCGTTTATAAGCGCAACATGACAACTACAGCAAAATACATATTTGTAACCGGTGGTGTTACATCATCCTTAGGAAAAGGAATCATAGCAGCATCTCTTGCTAAATTACTTCAGGCTCAAGGCTACAGAGTTACTATCCAAAAATTAGATCCATATATTAATGTAGACCCGGGTACTTTAAATCCATACGAACATGGAGAATGCTATGTGACAGAAGATGGTGCAGAAACTGATTTAGATTTGGGCCATTACGAGCGTTTTTTAAACCGGCCAACAAGTCAAGCAAACAATGTTACTACGGGTAGAATTTACCAAAGCGTCATTCAAAAAGAGCGTCGTGGTGAATTTCTAGGAAAAACGGTGCAAGTAGTGCCTCATATTACTGATGAAATAAAAGAACGTGTTCAAATTTTAGGTAATTCTGGTGACTATGATATTGTAATTACTGAAATTGGCGGAACTGTTGGTGATATTGAATCGTTACCATATATAGAAGCTGTGCGTCAATTGCGATGGGATTTAGGTGAAAATAACGGTATTGTTATACATTTAACTTTAGTTCCTTATTTATCTGCGGCCGGCGAGTTAAAAACTAAACCTACGCAGCATAGTGTAAAAACTTTAATGGAAAGTGGCGTACAAGCTGATATTTTGGTATGCAGAACAGAACGTCATTTACCTAAAGAATTACGTAGAAAGTTAGCTTTATTTTGTAATGTAAAAGAAGAAGCTGTTATAGAGTCTATTGATGCATCTACCATTTATGATGTGCCAAACTTAATGCTTGAAGAAGGTTTAGATAAGGTAGTTCTTGAAAAGTTAAATTTAAAAAGTTCAAAACCAGATATAGAGCAATGGAATCAATTTGTACATCGTCATAAAAACCCTAAAACGGAAGTGACTATTGGTTTAATAGGAAAATATGTTGAGTTACAAGATTCATATAAATCTATTTTAGAAGCTTTTATTCACGCTGGAGCGGAAAATGAAGTTAAAGTGAATGTCGAATCTGTACATTCTGAATTTTTAAACAAGGATAATGCAAAATTAAAGCTAGCACATCTAGATGGTGTTTTGGTAGCTCCCGGTTTCGGTGAGCGTGGTATTGATGGTAAAATTGATGCGGTGCAATACGTTAGAGAGAACAATGTGCCTTTTTTGGGAATTTGTTTAGGCATGCAAATGGCGGTTATAGAATTTGCTAGAAATGTTTTGGGAATTACCGATGCTGCTTCTACAGAAATGAATGCAAGTACAAATAATCCTATTATTGGATTAATGGAAGACCAAAAAAACATTACTGATAAAGGTGGAACTATGCGTTTAGGTGCTTGGGCATGTGACTTGAAAAAGGGAAGTGCAGTTCGTGATATCTATAAAACAGAAAGCATTACAGAACGTCACAGACACCGTTATGAGTTTAATGGTGATTATAAAGAAAGAATTGAAGCAGCAGGTATGATTGCAACAGGCTTAAATCCAGATACAGGATTAGTCGAAATTATCGAAATTCCAGATCACCCTTGGTTTGTTGGCGTGCAGTATCATCCTGAATATAAAAGTACGGTTGCTAATCCGCATCCGCTTTTTGTAGCTTTTGTTAAGGCTTCGTTAATTCATAAGAAAAAGAAAAATAATGCCACTATGGCACAAAAATAAAAATGGTTAGCTTATTGATGAGCTATTTTCATTCCTGGGTTATGCAGGAATATTTTTTAAACGATACGAAAGAATAGATGGAAGAAAAAAAATTAGATCTTAATTCAATTATAGGCTTTGTGCTTATTTTCGCAATTCTAGCATATATGCTTTGGCAAAATCAACCTACGCCAGAACAGATAGAGGCTCAAGAAAAGGCCAAACAAGAACAAGTTGAAGCTCAACAAAAAGTTATAGAACAAGAGCAAACGTTAGTAACTACTGCTGGAGATTATGCTGTTGGTTCTGGAGCAGATTCTCTTCAAATCGTTCAATTAAAAAACAAGTTAGGTGCTTTTGCATATTCCGCTATTAAATCAAAAGATAAGGAAACGGTTGTTGAAAGTGATTTGTTAGCGCTTAAGTTTAACAACAAAGGAGGGTATCTGTCTGAAGTACGATTAAAAGAATTTGTTGATTACGATTCTATTCCAATCTTTATGATTAAGGATAATAATGCTTCTTTCAATATTAATTTTGGAACAACTGATAGTCGAATTCTCAATACTAAAGATTTACCATTTATTCCTTCGGTAACTAAAAATGCTGATATTACTGTTATTTCTATGAAACTAAAAGTTTCTGAAAGTCAGTTTTTAGAATATCGTTATGAGTTGAAAGAAGGCGATTATATGATAGACTTTGCGATCCGTTCGCAAGGTTTAAGCAATATAATTAATAGTTCTCAAGCCATTAATTTAGATTGGAAACTTAAAGGATTTCGTCATGCTAAAAGTATTTCTTATGAAAACAGATATACTGATGTTCATTACGATTACGAAGATGGGAAAGCCGACTACACTAGAGATGGTGAAGATGATATAGAAGATGTGTCTTGGGTTGGCTATAAGCAACATTTCTTTTCTTCGGTATTATTAACAGATACGCGTTTTAAAAACGTAAAAGTAAAAACTGAAAATTTAGTTGAAGACGAAACTATAGATACGGTATATACTAAAAGTTTTGCAACAACAATACCATTAGAATTACAAGGTGGAGAAATCAACCAAGCGATGGATTGGTATTATGGGCCAAGTGATTTTAAAGTTCTGGATACTTATAATAGAAACTTAGATGAATTAGTGCCATTTGGTTGGGGATTATTTGGTTGGATAAACCGATACATCTTTATGCCTCTTTTTGGCTTTTTAGGTGGATTTATGCCCTATGGTATTGCTATCGTGGTGATGACAATTTTAGTGAAAATATTATTATCATTTGTACAATACAAGCAGTTTTTATCTCAGGCAAAAATGAAAATTTTAAAACCTGAACTTGATGCTATTAGAGAAAAACACAAGGATAACAAAATGAAATCGCAACAAGAAACTATGGCGTTGCAAACCAAAGCAGGAGCAAGCCCAATGGCGGGTTGTTTGCCAGCTTTAATCCAGCTACCAGTGTTTTACGCGTTGTTTCAATTTTTTCCATCAGCATTCGATTTGAGACAAAAATCTTTCCTTTGGGTAGAAGATTTATCATCTTACGACGTTATTGCAAACTTACCATTCAATATTCCTTTTTATGGTAATCACGTAAGTTTGTTCCCCATATTAGCTTCTATTGCTATTTTCTTCTACATGCGATTAACTACTGGGCAGAATATGCAATCTCAACCACAACAGGAAGGGATGCCAGATATGGGTAAAATGATGAAGTACATGATGTATTTCTCTCCAATCATGATGTTATTTTTCTTTAATAACTATGCGTCTGGTTTAAGTTTGTATTACTTTATTTCAAACTTAATTAGTATTGGAATTATCTTAGTTATTAAAAACTTTATTCTGGATGAAGATAAAATTCATGCTGAGATGCAAGAGAAGAAAAAGAAGCCTAAAAAACAAGGACGTTTCCAAAAGAAAATGGCTGATATGATGGAGCAGGCAGAAAAGCAAAAACAAGCGCAACAAAAACGTAAATAAATAATGTTTTATTGAACTTGGTTTAGTATCACAAAAGATCTACTATTTAAAAAGCTGTCAATAATATTAATTGGCAGCTTTTTTGCTATAACAAAATTATAGTTTATTCGTTAACTAAGTATAATTTCCGCGAAAGCGACACAATAAAAATTTTTAGAATGAAAAAGTTTTATAGTTTATTATTTTTTTTATTGTCTTGTAGCTTCATGTTTGCTCAAGATTTTAATCAGTTTGATGCCAACGGGAAGCGTCATGGCGTTTGGAAAAAGAATTTTGAAGATTCCAATATTATTAGGTACGAAGGACAGTTTTCTCATGGAAAGGAAATAGGGCTCTTTAAGTTTTACAAAAATTATAAGAAAAAAGCAATTCTGTCTGCTACTAAACAATTTACGGAAGAGGATAATAAAGCTCAAGTAAAGTTTTTAGCATCAAGTGGTAAAGTAATTAGTGAAGGTAGAATGGATGGTAAAATATACATTGGTACTTGGGAATACTATCAAAAAAACTCAGATAAACTACTTACTCTAGAACACTATAATAATCAAGGAGAGTTAGTTGGTGATCGTTTAGTATATTATCCTAATGGACGAATAGCAGAAAAACAATATTATATTAATGGTAAATTAAATGATGCTTGCTTATGGTATTCAGAAAAGAATGTGGTGCTAAAATCATTTTTTTATGAAAAAGGAGAGTTGCATGGTGATGCAAAATTCTATAATCCAAAAGGAGAATTAGTTTCTGAGGGCCAATATAAAAGAGGGAAAAAAGATGGGTTATGGAAGTACTATGAAAAAGGTGATTTAATTAAGGAAAAAGATTTCACCTATAAGCCTAAATACATAAAAAAAACGCCTTAATTTCTTAAGGCGCTCTTTTTCATAGACAATTTTTAGCTCGATTACTAAATGGTTGTCTACAATCAACAAACCAAACTAAATTCTTAATTAGAAGTTTAGCGTAATACACGATCTATAACGTGTACAACACCGTTGGCCCCTTGTATATCTACTAATGTTGTTACAATATTACTTGTACCACTTTCGTCTGTTAATGTAAAGGTTGTAGCGTCA
>NZ_CAJQQI010000010.1 GCF_905480415.1 uncultured Algibacter sp.
TTTTTCGCTGGTATGGCATACAATGTATGCAACAACACAGGCAAACAAAAATTTTGCTATTAATGCTCGATTATTTGAGCATACGTTCGCATCCCATAGCGTTTGGGGTATAATAAACAATGAATCTTAAATAAGATTAAATGTCCTTTTATCAAAAATATTTAAAATGGTTGATTTAATAAAAGCTTTGTAAATTAACAAAATATTGAATTTAGTGTAACTTTATTATCGTTAAAGCGCGAATAAATTACTATAATAAGTTGTTTTTTATTAAAAAATAATTCTAAAACATTTAGTGTATAAATCTCTCACCTTTTTAATGTATTACATAAAAAGCATGTGAATATTAAGTTTAGAAGTAAAGGTGTAAAACGGCTATTATTTAAGGCGCTAACCTAGAAAAAAATTAATGAAAATTATTCGAATTAATGTTACTTATAAAAATTCATTTCGTCCAAATATTCCCAAACGTGTTGCGGGAGCATGGGTTGTACATTTTTACCAGCTTTTATAGATTTTCTGATAAACGTTGAAGAGAGCTCCATGATGGGAGCATCAATAACATGAATGTTTTTGTGTCCATCAAATTGGGTTTCTACTCTGTCTTTTGAAATTCGGGGATAAACGTATATATGATGGTTTTCTAGAATAAGTTCATAGTTTTTCCATTTATGAAAACTTTTTAAGTTGTCTTCACCCATAATTAAAGAAAAGGCATAATCAGGATGTTTTTCTTGTAAATGGACCAGTGTATTTATGGTGTAATTTGGTTGCGGTAAGTTAAACTCAATATCGCTAGGTTTAAGTTTGGTATAATCTTGTGTTGCGCGATAAACCATTTCTAAACGCTGGAAATCATCTAATAAACTACTTTTCTTTTTAAATGGATTATGTGGCGTTACTACAAACCAAATTTGATCTAAATCGCTGTACTCTGCCAAATGATTAGCAATAACTAAATGACCGATGTGTATGGGGTTGAAAGAACCAAAATATAACCCGATTTTCATGTGTTCAAATTTATTGTTTTTAAAAGGTTACTCCGAAATTGTGGGAGCAGGCAATGCAACATTTATAAAATGAGTTTAAAGTAAAGTGTTTTAGTACTGCATGTTTCATGTTTAAGAATTTATGAAATCACCAACTTTTTTTTCAGCTTCTATAAGCGCTTCGTCCAAATTATCATTAACAATTATAGTATCGAATAAAGGCGCTGTTGCTAATTCTGCCGAAGCTTTGGCAACACGCATATTTATTTTGTCTTCACTCTCAGTTTTGCGCTTTTTCAATCGTATTTTCAATGCGTCAATACTTGGTGGTTTTACAAAAACAGCTAAGGTTTGCTCAGGATATTTTCGTTTTATACGCAGTCCGCCAGAAACATCAATATCAAAAATTACATTTTTACCTAGCGCCCAAATACGCTCCACTTCGGTTTTTAAGGTGCCGTAAAAATTATCTCGATAGACTTCTTCCCACTCTAAAAAAGCATCACTCTTAATTTTGTTTTTAAATTCTTTTGCAGAAAGAAAATAATAGTCTTTACCGTGCGCTTCTTCCCCACGTTTTTCTCTCGAAGTTGCAGATATTGAAAATTCTAAGTTTAAATTATCAACGCCTAATAAATGCCTAACTATAGTTGTTTTTCCTGAACCTGATGGAGCTGAAAACACGATGAGTTTACCTTGTTTATTCTTGCTTTTTTCTTCTAACACAAATACTTACTTTTTTTGACTGAATACTGCGACTGTGACTGTAAACTGAACTACAACACATTCAATAACTGTTCTTTAATTTTTTCCAGTTCATCTTTCATTTCAACAACCAATTGTTGCATGGGTGCGTAGTTACTTTTAGAACCAATAGTGTTTATCTCTCTGCCCATTTCCTGACTAATAAACCCTAGTTTTTTTCCGTTAGAATCTTTTGAATTTATAGATTCTGTAAAATAATTGAGATGGTTTTTTAAGCGTACTTTTTCTTCAGTAATATCAAATTTTTCAATATAATATACCAGTTCTTGCTCAAACCTATTTTCGTCGTATTTTTCTCTTAATTCTTCAACACCTTTTAATAAACGTTCTCGCACACCCTCAACACGTTCAGGATCCATGGCAATAACCTTATCAAGTAATTCATTTATGGTAACAATGCGGTTATTAAAGTCAATTTCAAGAACTTTCCCTTCATTTAATCTATAGTTATTCAAGTCCTCAATAGCATGGTGTATTTCAGCTTCAATAGATTTCCATTCATTTTCATTAATTTCTTCTCGAACCGTATTAAGTGCATCTGGAAAACGAACAGCCATTTTTAGCATATCTATTTCGTCACCATCTACTACATTTTTTAATTGCTCGATATATTGCTTAACAACAGGCGTGTTTATTTGCGTAGAGGTATCTTCTGCAGTAGCTTCTACATAAATTGAAAAATCTACTTTTCCACGAACCAATTTATCTGCTAAAATTTTTCTTATAGCTAATTCTTTTTCTCTATAAATAGAGGGCATTCTAGCATTTAAATCTAAATTTTTACTGTTTAAAGATTTAAGCTCTATGGTTACTTTTTTTGTTGGTAATTGCAAAACAGATTTTCCGTAACCTGTCATAGAATATATCATAAACGCGAGTATTAATGTTATGCAAATGTAATTAAAACCGATAGAAAGTAAAGGAAATAACTTGTGTTAAAAAAACACTTTAAATACGATAAGTGGGTTTTAAAGTAATTAATAAATACATTTACAGAAATAATTTTATGATAGTAATATGAATAAAATAAAGCACTTAATTCTAATGGCGTTATGCTACTTAGTAATAATAGCATGTAAAGAAAATAAAGCCGAAGCTTTAATTGAAGATAAAAAAACAGATGAAAACATCTATAAAAAAGTAGCGGATAGTCTTTCTACAAATCTACCAGAAGGTATGCTCTGGATTCCGGCAGGTTCATTTTTACAAGGCGCTGTTCAACAAGATAAAATGGCTATGAGTCATGAAAAACCACAGCACCCGGTTACGGTTGATGGGTTTTTTATGGATATAACAGAGGTAACTAATGCTGCGTTTAAAAATTTTGTAAACGAAACAGGCTATATCACTATTGCAGAACGTGAAATTGATTGGGAGGCCATGAAAAAACAATTGCCAGAAGGGACACCTAAGCCACATGATAGTATTTTACAACCAGGGTCACTATTGTTTAAGAAAACAAAATCTTCGGTGCCTAATTTATATGATTTTTCACAATGGTGGCGATGGGAAATTGGTGTTAACTGGAGACACCCAAGTGGACCTGATAGCAGTATTGAAGGCAAAGATAATCACCCTGTTGTACACATAAGTTATGAAGATGCTTTA
>NZ_CAJQQI010000011.1 GCF_905480415.1 uncultured Algibacter sp.
TCCACTTCTCTTAATACAGATTCCTGACTACGAGACGCAATAAACTTGCCTTGGTGTGCAGAAATCGTACAGAAACTACAACCACCAAAACACCCACGATGTATATTAATAGAAAACTTAATCATTTCATAAGCCGGAATAGGTCCACGCTTATTATATTTTGGGTGAGGCATTCTAGTGTATGGCAACTCAAAAGACGCATCAATTTCAGCTTCCGTCATCGTAGAACAAGGCGGATTAATCATCAACGTTTTATCGCCAACTTTCTGAAAAATACGTCTTGCCGCTAACTTATTAGATTCTTGTTCTATAACCTTAAAGTTAGACGCATATTTTTTCTTATCCGTTAAACAAACTTCATGCGATGCTATTTCAACATCTTCCCAATTACTATTTTTTGGGATTTTTGCACCAGCATCCAATAAAACAGCCGTTTGTTTAATCGTCGTAATACTAGAAAAAGGCACCCCTTTTTGCATTAAACGCACCACTTCGCGCAAGGGTTGTTCGCCCATACCATAAACTAACATATCTGCTTTTGATGTTTCTAAAATAGAAGGCATCAGCTTATCACTCCAATAATCGTAATGCGTCACACGACGCAATGATGCCTCAATACCACCAATTAAAATAGGTGTATCTGGCCATTTATCTTTTAAAATATTCGAGTAAACCGTAGTGGCGTAATCTGGTCTAAAACCAATATCACCATTAGGTGTATAGGCATCCTTATCTCTTCGCTTTTTATTCGCATTATAATTGCTAAGCATCGGGTCCATACAACCACCAGTAACACCAAAAAACAATTTTGGCTTACCCATTTTTACAAAATCCTGAAGATTGTCTTTAACATTAGGTTGTGGTACAATGGCAACACGTAAACCATAACTTTCTAAAATTCGCCCAATAACTGCAGGTCCAAACGATGGATGATCCACGTAGGCATCACCACTAAATAAAATAACGTCCAGTTCATCCCAACCGCGTATTTTCACCTCTTTGTTTGTGGTAGGTAACCAATCTGAAAGTTGTAATTCTTGCATAGCGCTGCAAAAATAGACAAAAATTGCCTCTTATGCAGTTATAATAAGTTTAGTGAAAAGAGTAGTTTTTTATTTTGGGCGTTCCCCAAGGGTCGGGCTTTACCTTTCAAGTCCTCGCTCGTACCTCGTTGTGGGCTTTTCACTGCAATCCCTAACGCAGATGCAATGGTTAATTATGAGTTTTTTAATTAAACTACATAGCCATATAACATACTATGCACATCATTTTAAAGGGTCTTGCAAACTTAATTTTAACGTGTTATTTCGCAAACAACTTCTCTAGGCCCTCTAACTTTTATGCTGTGTTTAAATACATAAATCCTGATAGTTTTAAAACTATCAGGATTTATTAAGGTTTTATAATCTTATTAACCTACTATTTTAAAATTATTTTTTTCACGGAAGCATTTCTACCGTCGCTAATTTTCACAAAATACAAACCTGCTTGCAATGCGCTTAAATCCAATGTTTTAGTATTAGATGAGCCATCTAATTTAGCTGTAAATACTTTATGACCTAGTACATCAAAAACATTCACCAAATTACCGGTTGTGTTTTTTATGTTAATAATTCCAGTTGTTGGATTTGGATATATATTGAAAGGTACAACTTTAGAATTTTCTGTGCTTTTTGTACTTAATGTTATTCCTGGTTCTCCAATAAGTACATCAATATAAGTAAGATTATTAGTTGAATCCATTATCCCACCAGCACCACCACCAGGGCCGTCCTCAGCGGTTTTACCTTCTTCAGTAGTATCTTCTTCAATAGGTACAACAAGTTGAGTAAACTCATCAAATCTAGCGGTACCTATTCCTTCAGTACCTTCATCAAAACTAAATGTTAATCTGTAGCTTCCTTCTCCTTCATTCTTATTGTCCACGTCCCATGTATATCCAAACATTATTTTACCTTTTACATTAACTTCAGCATTGAAATATCCACTTCCGTCTGAAGCTTCAGAAACAGCCTGATTTAATATTGGTTCATTTATAATGTTAACATCCTCCGGGTTTGCTTCTGTCCATTTTTTTTCAGCAGCTAACCAAGAAAGTCTTGAAGCAGGAATGCTTTCTCTTGTAAAATTTAATTTTTGAATTGTTAATCTGGCATTTGGAGTATAAACAGTAGCTTGAGTTCCTAAACCATAAACTACTTCATCGTCACGTGTTGTTTGTAATCCATGAACCTCATCTATACCCCAACTATCAACATGTCTCATACTAAATTGCGTTACAGAATCTATGTCTTGCACTAAAACCACTTCAGTTCTTACCTTCTTACCGATATCCCAAGGTACAGATTCAAGATTATCGCCCCAATCAACCCAATTAATATATATAGTGTCCCCTGCTGGAACCGCTGCATTATAAGCTTGCCAGGTATTGTCTGCATCTTTTTGTATGTAAGCTTTATATACTTCAGAGACTCCATCACCAGGTTCTGAATTATCTTCACATTTATTTGGGTTATTGTCTGATGGTTTACAACTATATAGTGTTGCTTGTGGGTCAATAGGGTCTTCGCCCCAAACATACCACCATTCACCATTAATTGTATAATCTCCCATAGTACCACGTAATGCTTTAGAACCGCCATCGGCCCAAATTACTGGGAAGGATAAGTTATTTCCTGCGCCTTCAGGTGGTTCGGATACCATTTCAAATGAAACTGTAATTGGTATTCCTATTTCACCAGTCAAATCATCCTCAGCATAAGGTGTCACAGTTAAGTTATAATTTCCTTTTGTAAAGTCCTTTCCAGAATAATCACCATTTGTGTGACCATAAAGCGTATAAGGCTCAATATTTTCGCTACTTGACGTAGAATGCTCTCCGCTTAGTTCGAATTTAACACTACCAACATCACTTGTTGCTATTGCTTCAACACTAAGATTTGATATAGGAACTTCATTGATATCTATCCACATCCCATCTGTAAGTGAACCAAGAGACACATCATTAACTGCATCAATAAGTTCAAGACCTGTTACTGCTACCCAAGGAAGATAATCACTCATATCTTCTCCAATAAGCACATCTATATAGGTTAAATTATTAGATGGATCCATCACTGGAACGCCGCCACTACCAGGCCCCCCTTCCTCGGTAATTTCAGTAGTTTTTGCTATTTCGTGGTCTTCTCCCTCTTCCTCTTCTGCTACTATTATTTGGGTAAATTCATCAAATTTAGCAGTTCCTATTGCTTCATCACCTTCATCAAAACTAAACGTCAATCTGTAGTAACCTTCTCCTTGATTCTTACTACCCACGTCCCACGTATATCCAAACATTATTTTACCTTTTACATTAATTTCGGCATTAAAGAAGTCAGGACCAGTTCCAGCTTCAGAAATGGCCTGATTTAATATAGGCTCATTTATAATATCAACATTTTCACCTTCTGCTTCTGTCCATCCAGTTTCTGGTACCCAGATAAGTCTAGACGGATCAATATTTGAACTTGTGTAATTCAATTTTTGCATAGTTAATCTGGCCTTTGGAGTAAAAATAGTAGCTTGAGTTCCTGCAGCGTATACAGGCTCATCATCAAGTGTAGTTTGTAAACCATGAACCTCATCTATACCCCAACTATCAACATGTCTCATACTAAATTGAGTTACAGAATCTATATCTTGCAATAAAACTATTTCTGTTCTTACCTTCGAATTAATTT
Source organism: uncultured Algibacter sp. (assembly GCF_905480415.1). Lineage (GTDB taxonomy): Bacteria > Bacteroidota > Bacteroidia > Flavobacteriales > Flavobacteriaceae > Algibacter_B. The sequence continues at coordinate 3,720 of NZ_CAJQQI010000011.1, forward strand.
TCCAGGCTAAAGATTCTAGGTTATCACCCCAGTCAACCCAATCAACATTTAGAGTTTCTCCAGCTGGTACGGGAGCATTGTGGGCTTGCCAAACATTCTTTAAATCTTTTTGTATATAAGCTTTATACACCTCCGAGGTTCCATCACCAGGTTCTTTGCCATCCATACATTTACCACTATTATTATCTAGCGGTTCACAACTATAAAGTGGTGAATCTGGGTCAACAGGATCTTCACCCCACACATACCACCATACTCCTTCTAGTGAATAGGCTTCTAATGTGCCGGGTAACACTTTAGATCCTCCATCTGCAAAAATAACTGGAAATGATAGGTTATTTCCCCCTATTTCACCGTCGTCGCCGCCGCCGCCATTATGGCCGCCGCCACCATTGCCGCCGCCACCGCCGCCGTTACCGCCACCACCGTTACCTTGCGCGTTCATAGTCTGACTAGAACAAATAAATATAAATGGTAAAAAAACCATTATCCGTAAATAAGTAATTAATTTTTTCATGATTACATGATTTAATTAAACAATTAGTTAATGTTTTTAAATGTTAAGCGTTTCGTAAGTTGAAAACTTAACTTTTAAAAACTAAATAAACTTATAAATCTTAATAGGAGAAGGAAATGATACCTATCAGTTTTAAGATGTCAATGATACCTATCAGATTTAAGAGATAACTGATATAAATCATTTATATAAATAAAGTAAAACGTATTAAATAGCTCATAAACAACAAAATCTCAATTTAGAATACATGAGGAGTTTTAAACAGGAAGACGTTTATGTGCTTTTAAACATATAAGGTGTTTTAAACACCTTATATGTAACCATCTCCTATTTTAATTAAGCGTATGTTTTTTTTTTAAAATCTATAACTAACGCCTACCATCCAATAGAAGGTGTTTTCCAAATCCTCTTCATAGATGGCCGAATCTACAGTTAAAGTTGCTGGATTTTGCGGAACTACTAAAACGGGTAAAAATGACACAGTAAAAGGCTTCGCCATATACCAAATAGGAATACTAAATTCTACTGCCATAAGGTCAAACTTTTCACTTTCCTCAAGCACTACAGTGGTTGTAGTTGTTTCAATAGGATCTGCCGTGCTTCCAGTACCTTGACCTGACCCTTGACCTGACCCTGTGCTTCTTTCGCTGCCAAACCTATTGTATACATAGTATTCTTTATAGAAATTCTGAGAACCTAAGAAAACCCCCATAGTAGGAGAGATTTGAAACTTTCTATCTGTAGAAACAAAATCGTGACTTATTTCAGAAGATAAAAAGATATCTGAAGTGCTGTTTTCATTAAAAAAATTGGTTAATGATAGGTTTAAATTAAAAACATCAAAATCATAACCTAAGGTACCTGTTAAATCTGCTTCGACTTCAGAAATTACATTATAACTATCTGTGTTAAAAAAGTATTTTGTGAATGATATATCGCCACTAAATTTTTTAGAATTAATTTCATACCCAATGGTGCCTAAAAATAAATCAATCCTACTTTCATTTGACTTAGTAAGGAATGAAAAGGACCCAGTTGCATAAAGACCCGTTTTATTGAAATAAGTAATAGAAGGATATAAATATGGAGCAGAAATGGAATCTTTTCTACCTAAATAAACCGCATCATTCATGAAATTTACAGCTATAGAAACATAAGATGGATCTTCCATTTGGCTCTGCTCAACTGAATCTGATGTGTTTTGCCCAAAAACTGTATAATTGCATATAAGAATCAACAGCAGGCTACTTAATTTATAGTTATAAGATTTCATGGTATATAGTTATTAAAAAAGGGTTTTTAGTAAAAAAAACCCTTTTTAGTTATTAGTTTAATAAACAGGTTTTTTTGATTTCTGTTTCTTAATTTGAGGTTTTTTCTGAATTTTATTTTTCTTTATAAATTTTTTATTAATCATTTTTCTATACTGAAACGTATTTTTATACATGTCACCAACCATATTTAAACATTCACCATCTTGCAAACGTAATTGTTTACGATCTCGTGTTTGATATGTTCCGTCTGGATTAACTGTTGTGCCATTATTCAGTTTTAATTGTTCACGAATCTGATTTTGTGATTGGTTTTTAATTTGATAAGCTTCACCATCCATAACCATAATTTGATATCTATTTTGGTTACGTTCTTGAATTTGACTTTGTGACAACCCTTTATTCTCCTGCTGCACTTTGTAGCGATATTGGTATTCATTTCTATATTTTACGCCATCATTATCTAAGCATTCACCATCTTTTAAACGCAATCTATCACGATCTCTAGTCATATACGATCCATCCGGGTTTACCGTAGTGCCATCATTTAATACTATTTTGTCCTTGAGTCGAATTTGGTCCTGGTCTTTAATTTGTAACACGTCTCCATCAACTAACATAACACGATCCTGATCTCTATCTTGAATTTTGTCCTGTGCGGATAGAGTTGTAGTTCCTATAATAGCCAACGCTCCTAATAAAATTAATGTTTTCATGGTATTTATTATTTAAAATTAATATGTAACTAAAGTAATTTCCATTTGTTGTATTACAAATGATATCCATCAGTTTCAACTGGGGTTTTCACACCCTTTTTGTTTTAAAAGATATTAGATTTACTTTTAGAATTAACTAAATATTAAATAGTGTTCATCTTTTGTGTTTTTAAAATTAGCACATTGATATTTTTAAATTTTATGAGGATAATATGATACTACAAAAGAAATAATAGCATTATTTTGAATGGGGTAAAAATTTAATTATTACTCTTATTTATCTAAAGAAACTGGTTTTATTACTTCTCTATAAATTCTATATGTGTTTCGTCTCGTAAACTTCGATTAATACAAGTATATCATTTTTTTAGACTCGCTCAGTTAACTTTAATTATATATGTTTCGCTTAAATACTTCTTTTTACACTTTAATAAAATAAATCCTGATAGATTTAATACTATCAGGATTTATTCAGATTTTATATATTAATTACATTTTTATGGTTTTTTTAATGCATTACCTTAAAATCAATTTTTTTATAGACGTATTTCTCCCATCACTAATTTGTACAAAATACACACCTGACTGCCATCCGCTTAAATTAAATGTTTGAATATTATATGAATCATCTACTTTAGTTGAAAAGACTTTTTGACCCAAAGCATTATATATAATTACTAAATTTCCCGTTGTACTTTCAATATTAAGGATGCCATTTGTTACTGGATTTGGATAAAGCTTCAAAACATTTTGTGAAAGCTTATCTTCAGTACCAAGAGTTGCAGATCCCGGACTAGCATAAATATCATATCCTTTATAATTACCAAAATAATTACTAGAATTTTTCCAATTTACTGGATTACTGTTATCTGATAAAGGGTCAATAAGTTCCATGGAATACCCTTGACCTGCTGCACCTTCTGGCCATGGTAAACCTATGGTATAGGTTACTGAATCTACCATCACTCCAGAATGATGATCTGTATTTTGAATATAAATCAATTCGGCTTCGTCATTACTTAGGTTAGCTCCTATCCATTTATAGGCATTTACTCCAAAAAAAGAGTTAAATACAGTCGTATTTTTAGCTGTAATCCAATAATCGCCTGGCTGCAAGGTGTATTCTGGTAATTTTCCACTGGCTATACCGCCTTTTATTCTAAGACCCCCCAATTCGATAGGTAGATCAGTAACATTATATAGCTCTATAAATTCGAGATCATCATTCTGTTCAACAGGAGGTTCATCATACATAATCTCTGTAATAACTAACCCTTCAGTAAGAGGATTGTAAATTAATTCAGCAATACTCGTTACCATAGTATTGCCTACTAAATCTTTAATATTGGCAATTTCAAGATCATAGTATTTACCAATACTTATTGGTGTAGATAAGTTTAATCTAACTAAATCTGAATCTGTAAGTGTAATTGAATCCACAAAAGGGGATGCATCTATAAAAGTATAGTTTGTCGGATCCAATGCTGATTCATCTATTGGTTCACTAAAAAGGATATCAATTTCATTCACATTTATTACGGATGGTTCTAAGGCTAGAGGTGGAAATATATCTTCGTCTTCTGCATATATAGTAATATCATCAATGAGAATTTTTGCTGCTGTTCCTTTTTTCGCTCCAGATTTAGCCATGAATTGCAATACAACATCAGGATTAGAAAAGGCATTAGGGTGAAAGGCATGTGTAAATTCTTTATATACAGTATCAATATTTTGAAATCCACGCTCATCTGTACCCATTAAAATTTTTGGCCCAAAGGTAAGCCCACCATCAACAGACAACTTTAAATAAAGTTTAACATGTTTCATTTCGCCTGTTGCCACTGTTGCTACCCAAAATTTAGTTACAACATTTTCAAGTCCTGTAAGGTCAAGATCTACTTGGGCAAAAACCTCTATCTCTTCTTCTTCTTCACCCTCGGCAGCAACAGGCCATAGTCCCATTGCAAAAGCACCTGTTCTTAAATTGATATTCTCTTGGAATACCCTCCTATTATCAACATAATTTCCAAACCAATCATTTATAAAATATAGGTTTTCGCCTTGCACAAAAGTTTCATTTTCAAAGCCTTCTAAATAAGGGAATTGGGCTACTTGCCCATAGGATTTTGAGCAAAAACAGCATATCTGTACTACGAGTATTAAAGGTATAAATTTTTTCATAATTCTTTAATTTAAAAGTTAATTGTGTCAATTTTATTAATTAAAAGCTAAAGTATATTCCTACTTTAAAATTAGAAATGATATTCATCAGTTATTAAAAAATAACACCTTAAGTATTGTATCTAAAGACATGTCAAAAAGTCCTTACTCGTTATAAAGTTCTCTAGGTCCCAACGATGGATAACCCACATAAATATTACAGTTAAATAAAATCAAGTCTAGCACATCCCAACCACGTATTTTCAATTTTTTGTTTGTGATAGGTAAGTAAACCAATCTAAAAGTTTTAATTTCTAACACGGCCATTCTTGCTAGGATTAAGCTTTCAAATAGTAATCACATCATTTTTTTAAGTAATTTTACAAACTGTTTCACAAACGATGAGTATTATTTCAAAAGACATATCAAAAGCGGTTGCCCTTTTAAAGGCCGACAAACTTGTAGCGATTCCTACCGAAACCGTTTATGGCCTTGCCGGAAACATATATAGCGAGAAGGCTATTAAAAGCATTTTCGAAACTAAAAAACGTCCGTTTTTTAATCCACTTATCGTTCATATTGCATCGGTTAAGCAATTAGAAGATATTGTAAGTCACGTTCCTGAAAAAGCAAAATTATTAGCCAAAGCCTTTTGGCCTGGGGCAATGACATTGGTGCTTAAAAAGCAATCTATAATCCCAGACTTAATTACTGCAGGAAAAGACACGGTCGCAGTACGCGTTCCAAACCATCCTATAACTTTAAAACTTTTAAGACAATTACCATTTCCTTTGGCTGCTCCAAGTGCAAATCCATTTGGAAGCATTAGTCCCACAAAACCAGAACATGTAGCCCGATATTTTAAAAACGATATTGATCAAGTGTTAGATGGTGGAGTTTGTTCTAGCGGAATAGAATCAACTATTATTGGGTTTGAAAATGATGAACTTATCATTTATCGTTTAGGTGCTTTAGCTATAGAAGATATTGAAGCAGTAGTTGGCAAAGTAACGATCAAAAACAGTAAAGAAATCAGTCCCGATGCACCTGGGATGTTAGACAGACATTATGCACCATCAACACAAACGTTTCTAACCGATACTATTTTAGAAGAAATTAAAAAACACATAGGTAAACGCATTGGAATTCTTGTTTTTAAATCAGATTTAAAACAACCGACTATTACAACTCAAATCATCTTATCAAAAGATGGTGATATGGTAGAAGCCGCATCAAAACTTTATGATGCCATGCACGATTTAGATCATCAAAATCTCGATGTAATTATTGCTGAACGTTTTCCGGATTTTGGCTTAGGAAAATCTATCAATGATAGGTTGCAACGCGCTACCTTTAGCAGTTAAATATTTCTAGTTGCAGCTGCCTGATTTTCAACTACAAAAAAACATTAAACTAGGTTTGGTAATCCAATAGATTATCGTAAATTTGCAAACTCTTTTTGAGAGAGGAATGTTTAATAATTAAAAAATCATAGTGTGGACACATTAAGCTACAAAACGATTTCAGCAAACAAAGCTACTGCAAATAAGCAGTGGGTTTTAGTTGATGCTGAAGGTCAGGCGCTTGGTCGTTTAGCTTCTAAAGTTGCAAAACTTATAAGAGGTAAACACAAGCCAAACTTCACACCTCATGTTGATTGCGGAGATAACGTTATTGTTATCAATGCAGAAAAAATCACGTTATCTGGTAACAAATGGACTGACAAGTCATACATTCGTCACACCGGATATCCAGGAGGTCAAAAAAGTCTAACTGCTACAGAATTGTATGGAAAAGATCCTGCAAGAGTAGTAGAAAAATCAGTTAAAGGAATGTTACCTAAAAACAAATTAGGTGCCGCTTTATTCCGTAACCTAACAGTTGTTGTTGGTACAGAGCATGCTCATGCAGCTCAAAAACCAAAAACAATTAACTTAAACGAATTCAAATAAATGGATGTAATTCACAAAATCGGCCGTAGAAAAACGGCTGTTGCGCGCGCTTATGTTGCCCCAGGAAAAGGTAACATTACAATCAATAAAAAAGACTTAGCTAATTATTTTACTACTGCTACTTTACAGTACAAAGTAAAACAACCTTTAGTTTTGACTAACAATGACGCCAACTTTGATATTACAGTAAATGTATTCGGAGGTGGTATTACTGGTCAAGCAGAAGCTGTGCGTTTAGCCCTTTCTCGCGTAATGTGTGAGATTGATGCTGAAAACAGATTAATCTTAAAACCAGAAGGTTTATTAACAAGAGATCCAAGAATGGTTGAACGTAAGAAATTCGGTCAGAAGAAAGCTCGTAAGAAATTTCAATTCTCTAAACGTTAATATCCTCAACTTGATTGGGAATCTGTTTATCAGTTCTCTCAATCTTGTCGAAATTAAAGTATTATTTAAAAAGTTCCTGAAACGAGTTCAGGACTAAAAGTTTAGCATCTAAATGGTTAAGGCGAATTTTAAAAAATGACCACTTAATCATTGCTAATTCAACAGAACGTAAACTATTACAAAATGGCAGTAGAAGTAAAAGAATTACTTGAAGCAGGTGTACACTTCGGACACCTTACACGTAAGTGGGATCCAAACATGGCTCCTTACGTATATATGGAGCGTAATGGCATCCATATTATAAACCTTTACAAAACAGCGGCTAAAATTGATGAAGCCGGAGCAGCATTAGCAAAGATTGCAGCTTCTGGTCGTAAAATTTTATTCGTTGCAACAAAAAAGCAAGCAAAAGATATTGTTGCTGAAAAAGCTGGAAACATTAATATGCCTTACATCACTGAAAGATGGCCAGGTGGAATGTTAACTAACTTTGTTACTATTAGAAAAGCTGTTAAAAAAATGGCTACTATTGATAGAATGAAGAAAGACGGTACGTTCATGACATTATCTAAAAAAGAACGTTTACAAGTTGATCGTTTAAGAGCGAAGTTAGAAAAAAACTTAGGTTCTATTAACGATATGACTCGTTTACCAGGTGCTTTATTTGTTGTAGATATTAAGCGTGAGCATATCGCGATTAAAGAAGCTCAAAAATTAAACATTCCAATTTTTGCAATGGTTGATACCAATTCAGATCCACGTCAAGTAGATTATGTTATCCCTGCAAATGATGACGCTTCTAAATCGATAGATAAAATTTTAACGCATGTAACATCTGCAATATCTGACGGATTAGCAGAACGTAAAGCTGAAAAAGATGCGGCTGCCGCACCTAAAGAAGAAGCTCCAAAAGCTAAAGTTGAAGTAAAAACTGAAGCTAAAGAAGAGGCTCCAAAAGCTAAAGTTGTAGTTGAAAAAGCTGCTCCTAAAGCTAAAGCTGCACCAGCTAAAAAAGCTGCTGCTGAAGAAGAAGAATAAAAAACATTAATACAACACAAATAAGTCGTTTAGTTCTTTTCTTCATTGAAAACATATTGAACGACTTTTTTAAATTACAACAACTATGAGTACTACAGTAAAAGTAACAGCCGCTGAAGTAAATAAATTAAGACAAGCTACAGGTGCAGGTATGATGGACTGCAAAAAAGCCTTAGTTGAAGCTGAAGGCGATTTTGATAAAGCTATCGCAGTTCTTCGTAAAAAAGGACAAAAAGTAGCAGAAAAAAGAGCAGATAGAGATTCATCTGAAGGTGCTGCTGTCTCAAAAATTAACGCAAACCAAACTGAAGGTGTTGCAATTGTTTTAGGATGTGAAACAGACTTTGTTGGTAAAAACGAAAACTTCATAGCATTAGCTAATGAGTTGGCTGACATTGCATTAAACACCAACTCAAAAGAAGCCTTTTTAGCTGCTGATTGTGGTGGCATGAGTGTTGCTGAAAAATTAATTGAACAGACTGGGGTTATTGGTGAGAAATTAGACATCACTGCTTTTGAGAAATTAGAAGCTCCTTATGTTGGTTCTTATGTTCATATCAACAAAATTGCTGCCTTAGTAGGAATAACTGCAAAAGTTGATAACGCTGATGTTTTAGTTAAAGATGTGGCAATGCAAGTAGCTTCTATGGGAGCGACTTCATTATCTTACAAAGATTTTGATCCTGCTTTTGTAGCATCAGAAACTGAAGCAAGAATCGCAGTGATTGAAAAAGATAATATTGAATTAGGGCGTTTAGGTAAAACACTTAAAAATGTGCCTAGTTATATTTCTATGGCTCAATTAACTCCTGAAGTTATAGCTGAAGCTGAAGAAGCTGCAAAAGCTGAATTAAAAGCTGAAGGTAAACCAGAACAAATCTGGGATAGAATTTTACCAGGTAAAATGGAGCGTTTTATTTCTGATAATACAACTTTAGATCAAGAACAATGTTTATTAGATCAAAAGTTTATTAAAGATGATAAGCAAACTGTTGCAGCATACGTTTCTACTTACGGTGAAGTTGAAATCTCAGGTTTCAAACGTGCTACAGTAGGATAACAAATTATTGCGAAAGCAAAAATAACATATAATTCAAACCACTATTCTTTAAAAGAGTAGTGGTTTTTTTTATTCAAAAATTCGACTTTCATATAAAATAAAAAAATAAAAAAATTGTGTAGCTTTGTCCAACCTCAGTAAATAACACATGAAATACAAAAGAATACTCCTTAAACTATCTGGTGAAGCATTAATGGGAAACCATCAATATGGTATAGACCCAGATCGACTAGCAGAATATGCTCAAGACATTAAAACAATTACAGATAAAGGTATTGAAGTTGCCATAGTCATTGGTGGTGGAAATATTTTTAGAGGTGTTGCCGGAGCAAGTAAAGGTATGGATCGTGTTCAAGGAGATTATATGGGTATGCTTGCTACGGTTATTAACGGTTTAGCACTGCAAGGCGCCTTAGAAGACGCTAATATTCCAACAAGGTTGCAAACAGCGATAAAAATTAATGAGGTAGCTGAACCCTTTATAAGAAGAAGAGCGATGCGTCATCTAGAAAAAGGTCGTGTTGTTATTTTTGGTGGAGGAACAGGAAACCCTTATTTCACTACTGATTCTGCAGCTGTTTTGCGTGCTATAGAAATTGAAGCTGATGTGATTTTAAAAGGTACTAGAGTTGATGGGATTTATAATGCTGACCCTGAAAAAGACGATAAGGCTATTAAATTTAATTCAATATCATTTGATGATGTATTAAGAAAAGGATTAAAAGTAATGGATACCACAGCGTTTACTTTGAGTCAAGAAAATAAATTGCCAATTATTGTTTTTGATATGAATAAAAAAGGGAATCTACTTAAAGTGGTTTCTGGAGAAAATATTGGAACCGTAGTTAACGTATAATTCTTGGCGTAATTTTTGAATCAATATATATAATTTGAAATAAAAGTTTAAAACAATGGACGAAGACATACAATTTATATTAGATGCAACAAAAGAAGCTATGGTTAATGCCATAAAGCATCTTGAAAAAGAATTTGTAAACATAAGAGCAGGTAAAGCTAGTCCTGCAATGCTTGGTAGCGTTATGGTAAACTACTACGGCTCGCAAACACCTTTAAGTCAAGTTGCAAATGTGAATACCCCTGATGGTAGAACCATTACAGTACAACCTTGGGAAAAAAGCATGCTTCAAGAAATAGAACGTGGTATTGCCTATGCAAATCTTGGATTTAATCCTATGAACAATGGTGAAACAATTATTATTAATGTTCCGCCATTAACTGAAGAACGCCGTAAAGATCTTGCTAAACAGGCTAAAAGTGAAGCTGAAGATGCTAAAGTAAGTATTAGAACCGCTCGTAAAGATGCGAATAACGACATCAAAAAAAATGATGATGTGTCAGAAGACTTAAAGAAAAATGCTGAAATAGATGTGCAACAAATGACAGATTCGTACGTTAAAAAAGTCGATGATCTTTTCGATAGTAAAGAAAAAGAAATCATGACCGTATAATACCTTACCAAATAAATTGGTTTTAAAGCGACACTTTCGTCGCTTTTTTTTATAAATATTTAGTTTATAGAATTTTAAAAATGCTGAAAAGTTGTTGTCTCTTTATTTTAATTATTTGTACAACTTTAGTGCAAGGACAATCATTCCATGAAAAAGACATAGAACCTAGACAAGATACCATTAAAAAGAAGGAACTATTAAAAAGTATTGGAAATGGATTCCTTCCTTCAAAATATTTTAATCTAGATTTACGATATTTAATAAAGTTTAACCAATATGAAGGCGTAAGAACCGGTCTTGGTGGCGTTACTAATTCTGCTTTTTCAGAAAAATATAGAATTAATAGCTACCTAGTATATGGTTTTAGAGACCATCGTTTTAAATATAGTATTGGAGGAGGTTTTAGATTAGCCGAAACAACTAATACTTGGATAAACCTATCTTATACAGATGACTTACAAGAAACCGGGAGCACAAAATTTCTAACAGACAAACGGTTTTTTCAGTTTTTTGAACCCCGTTTATTGAATATTAATTTATTTCACAAACACATTACAAAAGCCATAACATTAGAACATCAACTTTTACCCAGTTTGTTATCTGAAACAGAATTAGCAATAAGTAACATAGATCCTACATATGGTTACAGCTACGTATTAGACAATGCAACTACTAATTCTTTTCATTTAAGCACGGCTAAAGTGGCCTTTCAATGGAGTCCATTTAGCACCTTTGAATCTTCAGAAAAAGGAATTAAAGAAACCAAAGATGGTTACCCTAAGTTTACAGTTCAGTACACCAAAAGTTTTAATGATGTTTTTGGTAGTAATTTTGGTTTTTCAAAATTCGATTTTAGAACCATTCATAAAATTGGAAAAGATGATGATTCGTTTTCAAAAATCACAATCGTTTCTGGAATCGCTAACGGAAATACGCCTATTACTCATTTATATCATGCCTATCCCAACAATATTAACAAAGAAACGATATTGCAACGTTTTTCTGTGGCTGGGTTAAATAGTTTTGAAACCATGTATTTTAATGAATTCTTTTCAGATAAATTTGCCACGTTTCAACTAAAACACTTTATAAAACCTTTTAATATTTCAGTACGATATAAACCCCAATTGGTTTTAATTACCCGATTTGCTCTTGGAGATATGGATAACCCTGAGAGGCATCAAAACATTTCGTTTGGTTCATTAAAAAAAGGCTATACAGAATCTGGTTTTGAACTTAATAAATTACTATTTGGTTTTGGTTTAAGCTTTACTTATCGATATGGTGGTTATCATTTACCAGAATTTGGTGATAACGTTGCAATAAAGTTTACATTTAACGTCTCATTATGAGGTATTATACTTGTTTTTTCTACCTTTGCCCATCTTTTAACTAAACATGTTTAAACTTTTTACAAAAGACTTTTGGGATGTTACCGCAAGATTAATTTTACGTAATAAAATTTTGATTCTTGTTGGTATTCTTTTGGTTACCATATTCTTTAGCCGTCAATGGGAGAACATGCGTTTAGCCTATAGCGAGGCAAATATGTTGCCAGACGATCATGAAGTAAATATTACTTATAATAATTTTTTGAAAACCTTTGGCGAAGAGGGAAACCTTATTGTTTTAGGTGTAAAAGACAGCTCGCTTTTTACGGTAGAAAAATTAAATGCTTGGAATAAACTTTCAGAAGACTTCAAAAGCAATGAAGCAGTTGAAACAGTAATTTCAATAAAAGACCTTCAAAAATTAATAAAAGACACTAAAAATGAAAAGTTCAACTTAGAACCTTTTATAAAAGACTCCATTACATCTTTAGCTCAAATCGAAACACTTCAAGACGAGCTTTTCAAAAAATACCCTTTTTACGATAATTTCTTATTCAATAAAGAAACAAAAACAATACGGACAGCAATTTACATGGATAAAGCCATTGTAAATACATCCGCAAGAAAAGATTTTGTTGTTGATGTTTTAATACCAAAGATTAAAACTTTTGAAAATAAATATAATTTAGACGTCCGAGTATCAGGTATGCCTTATATCAGAACTTTAAACTCTCAAAACATTGTTGACGAAATTAATTTATTTGTTATTGCTGCGCTGCTCGTAACATCTATCATTTTCTTTTTCTTTTTTAGATCGTTTAGAGCCACTTTCATTTCGCTTATTGTAGTTTGTATTGGTGTAGCGTGGACCTTGGGAATTATAGGTCTGTTAGAATACGAAGTAAGTGTTTTAACCGCACTAATTCCTCCTTTAATTATTGTAATAGGTATTCCAAACTGTATTTTTCTAATTAATAAATATCAACATGAAGTAAAACTACATGGCAATAAAGTAAAATCATTACAACGTGTTATCACAAAAATCGGTAATGCGACTCTGATGACTAATGTTACTACAGCTTCTGGTTTTGCAACATTTATTTTAACCGAGAGTAAACTTTTAAAAGAGTTTGGTATTGTGGCATCATTAAGCATTTTGGCCATTTTTATTCTCTGTTTATTGATTATTCCCATCATATATAGCTTTATGCCATATCCGAAAGACCGCCACTTAGAACACTTAAATAAGCGTTGGATTGGTGGTTTTGTAAATTGGATGGAACGTATGGTGAGGCAAAAAAGAATTGCTATCTATATAACTTCTTTAGTTTTACTGGTAGTAAGTATCATTGGGATTTATCAAATAAAAATATCTGGCAGCTTAATTGAAGATATGCCTCAAGAATCTGACTTCGTAAACGATATTCGGTTTTTTGAAGAGGAGTTTAATGGTATTATGCCATTAGAAATCCTGGTCGATACCAAGCGTAAAAAGGGTGTAATGAAACTTTCCACGCTTAAGCGAATGGATGCTCTTGAAGATTTAATTATCGAAATTCCCGAGCTTTCAAAGCCCATTTCGGTCGTCAGTTTGGTTAAATATTCTAAACAAGCCTATTACAACGGCAACACTAAATTTTATCAGTTGCCAACCTCACAAGAAAATAGTTTTATTTTATCCTATGCAAAAAACTCATCTTCAGATGTAGACTTACTAAAAAACTTTGTAGATAATACTGGACGATATGCTCGTATTACTACCTTTATGAAAGATATAGGTACCGATAAGATGGAACGTATTGAAGAAAATCTTCAAACAAAAATAGACAAGGTTTTTCCAAAGGAAAGTTATGACATAACCATGACGGGTAAAGCTTTAGTGTTTCAAAAAGGAACAAAATATCTTGTTAAAAACTTAGTCATATCACTCTCATTAGCCATATTTTTAATCGCTTTATTTATGGCTTATTTGTTTAGGTCTGGAAGAATGATAATCATATCCCTCATTCCAAACTTATTACCTCTTCTTGTAACGGCTGGTTTAATGGGTTATTTAGGAGTTCCTATAAAACCTTCCACTATTTTAGTATTTAGTATTGCTTTTGGTATATCTGTTGATGATACCATTCACTTTTTAGCAAAATACAGGCAAGAACTTCAAGCTAATAATTGGAAAATTAAAGTATCTGTTTATGGTGCTTTGCGCGAAACTGGTGTAAGCATGTTTTACACTTCTATTGTTTTATTTTTTGGTTTCTCCGTATTTACGATTTCAAGTTTTGGTGGCACCGTAGCTTTAGGAGCTTTAGTTTCAGCCACATTATTATTCGCTATGTTATCTAATTTACTGCTTTTACCTTCTTTATTACTTTCTCTAGAACGTAACATCGCAAACAAACAAGTGCTTAGAAAACCTTCAATAAATATTATCCCAGAAGAAGATGAGGTAGAGGATTAAATTCTAATATTTTGAAAATTATTTCAAATTTCAACTCCTTTAAATTTTGGAATTTAGAAATTGAATTTTGATAAATGAAACCTTTATATTTACACTATTAATTTTAAAAATGTGTGACTTTGAAAACTGTTTCAGAATTATTATCAGAAGATATTATTATACCAGAGGTAGAAATTAAAGGCTGGGTAAGAACCTTTAGAGCCAATCGTTTTATCGCTCTAAATGATGGTTCAACAATTAATAATATTCAGTGTGTTGTTAATTTTGAAAACTTTGACGAATCCTTATTAAAAAGAGTTACAACTGGAGCCGCAATTCATATTAAAGGCGAACTAGTTGAGAGTCAAGGTAAGGGACAAAAAGTTGAAATTCAAGTTAGTGAATTAGAAATTTTAGGAGACTCTGACCCTGACACTTATCCCATTCAACCAAAAAAACATTCTTTTGAATTTCTTAGAGAAAATGCACATCTGCGTACCAGAACAAATACGTTTAGTGCAGTAATGCGATTACGTTCAGCACTTTCATTCGGTATTCATAAATACTTTAATGATAATGGATTTTATTATATGCATGCACCAATTATTACTGGTAGTGATGCTGAAGGGGCTGGCGAAATGTTTAAAGTATCAAGTCTTGATGCTAAAAACCCGCCGCTAGATGATCACGGAAACATTGATTATTCAAAAGACTTCTTCGGAAAAGAAACCAATTTAACCGTTTCAGGACAGTTAGAAGCCGAAACTTATGCCATGTCTTTAGGTAAAGTCTATACTTTTGGACCAACATTTAGAGCTGAAAATTCAAATACATCACGCCATTTAGCTGAATTCTGGATGATTGAACCCGAAGTCGCTTTTATGGATTTAGCTGGAAATATGGACTTAGCAGAAGACTTTATGAAATCTGTTATTAAATATGTTTTAGATAACAATCGTGAAGATTTAGAGTTTTTAGACAAACGTCTTCAAGATGAAGAAAAAACAAAACCTCAGGTAGAGCGTAGCGATATGACTTTAATTGAAAAATTAAACTTTGTTACAGACAACAATTTTAAACGTGTTAGTTATACTGAAGCCATTGATATTTTAAGAAATTCTAAACCTAACAAGAAAAAGAAATTCAAATATTTAATAAATGAATGGGGAACAGATTTACA
The DNA here is from genome assembly GCF_905480415.1 of uncultured Algibacter sp. Lineage (GTDB taxonomy): Bacteria > Bacteroidota > Bacteroidia > Flavobacteriales > Flavobacteriaceae > Algibacter_B. Next base: position 19,238 of record NZ_CAJQQI010000011.1, read on the forward strand.
AAGTGAACACGAACGTTTTCTAGTAGAAAAACATTTTAAATGTCCGGTTATTTTGTTTGATTATCCAGCAAATATTAAAGCCTTTTATATGCGTTTAAATGAAGATGGTAAAACCGTTCGGGCTATGGACATTCTTTTTCCAGGTATTGGAGAAATAGTTGGTGGAGCACAACGCGAAGAACGACTGGATGTTTTAAAAGAAAAGATGGCTGCTTTAAATATTCCTGAAGAAGAACTTTGGTGGTACTTAGATTTACGCAAATTTGGAACTGCAGTTCATTCAGGTTTTGGTTTAGGCTTTGAACGTTTAGTTATGTTTGCTACAGGCATGAGTAATATTAGAGATGTTATTCCGTTCCCTAGAACGCCACAAAACGCAGAATTTTAAAAAATATAAAGAAAAGTGAATCTTGGTACGACTTTGGTACACTAATCCCTTTTTATATCTTTGAGAAACAATCTGAATAAACCGCATGCTTAAACAATATTTACAATTTAAATTATCACAAAAACTGTCGCCGCAGCAAATTCAATTAATGAAATTGATACAGTTGCCTACACAAGCTTTTGAGCAACGTTTAAAGCAAGAACTAGAGGAAAACCCTGCATTAGAAGGTGGTAAAGAAGAGAGTCAAGGAGACGACTTAGATTCGGATTTTGATAATTCTACTGACGACTATGATGACAACGAATCAATAAACACAGAAGACATTAACGTTGATGAGTATTTAAGTGATGATGAAATCCCAGATTACAGAACGCAAGTCAATAATTACAGTAGTGATGATGAAGAAAAAACAATGCCTTATGCAGCGGGAACCTCATTTACGCAACATTTAAAAAATCAATTAAACACGTATCGACTTTCTGATGAAGAACGCGATATTGCTGAGTTTTTAGTTGGGAGTGTTGATGAAAGCGGTTATATAAGACGAGAACTAAGCGATATTATGGACGATTTGGCCTTTACACAAAACGTTTATACTACTGAAGAACAAATTGAAAACGTTTTAAAAATAGTACATCAACTAGACCCCGGAGGAGTTGGTGCAAGAAATCTACAAGAGTGTTTAAGTATTCAATTACATAGAAAAGAAAAAACAGCAGACACAGAATTAGCTGTTAATATTATTGATAATGCCTTTGATCAATTTACAAAAAAGCATTACAAAAAGTTACTTCATAAATTTAATATTACTGAAATTCAGTTAAAAGATGCCATATCTGAAATTGAGCATTTAAACCCCAAACCAGGAGGCTCTTATGCTGGAAATAACAGAATTGTAGAACATGTTGTACCAGATTTTGCAATTAAGATTGTTGATGGTGAATTAGAGTTAACACTAAACGGAAGAAACGCACCAGAGCTACATGTTTCCAGAGAATACAATAATATGCTCAAGGGCTATAAAGATGCCAAAGACAAGTCGAAATCACAAAAAGATGCGGTAATCTTTATTAAACAAAAACTGGATGCTGCCAAATGGTTTATTGAAGCTATAAAACAACGTCAGCAAACTTTATTTGTAACCATGAGCGCCATAATGCATTACCAAAAAGAATATTTTCTTTCTGGTGATGAACGCAATTTAAGGCCTATGATTCTTAAAGATATTGCAGATGAAATAAATATGGACGTCTCCACGGTTTCAAGAGTTGCAAACAGTAAATATGTTGACACACCATATGGTACGAAGTTGATCAAAGAATTCTTTTCTGAATCGATGAAAAATGATAAGGGAGAAGACGTTTCTACAAGAGAAATAAAGAAGATTCTAGAGACTGTTATCGAAGAAGAAAATAAGAAAAAGCCTTTAACCGACGAGAATTTAGCTTCTATCTTAAAAGAAAAAGGGTATCCTATAGCCAGACGTACTGTTGCAAAATATAGAGAACAATTAGACATTCCTGTAGCACGTTTACGTAAAAAAATATAATGGATAAACTATTAAAGAGTATTTCATATGTTTTCCATCCTTTAATAATGCCTTTATTGGGCGTCATTTTCTACTTTTCAAAATCACCTCGTTACATTCCATTTGATATTATTCAAGCAAAAATGGTGTCTCTTTTTATATTAACTGTTATACTTCCTATTTTGCTGTATTTGTTATTAAAAACAGTTGGAGTAGTTAATACCATTAACCTTGAAACAACTAAAGAGCGTATTTATCCTTTATTACTTAATGGCATTGTTATATTAATAGTTTTGCAACGTATTTTAACACCAACTCAGGCCATTGAGCTTTACTTTTTCTTTGTGGGGATTCTTATATCTAACATGGCCTGTTTATTACTTGTTATCATGAAGTTTAAAGCAAGTATTCACATGATAGCTGTTTCTGGAGTATTTATGTTTTTCATAGCCCTTAGTATTCACTTTAGCATTAATATAAATGGAACACTCGCTTTAATGTGTATAATAATGGGAGCTATTGCCACATCCAGATTACATTTAAAAGCACATACTTATAAAGAGTTAATTTTAGGAGTTTTTATAGGGTTAATGCCCCAACTCATACTAGTTAGCTATTGGTTATAATATGTAGAACATTAGTCCTATTTTAATAGCATGGGCATCTAAGTTCTCGCCATTTATTTTCGCATTCTCGGAGAATATTGAATTTAAAGCATAATATACGTGAATGTTCCAAGTGTTATATCCGGCACTTAGCGTAAGTCCATATTGAAACTTGTTAAAATCGGTGTTATCGGTATATTTAATGCGTCCCAAATCACCTTCATATTTTGAATTAGCTGCTATGGTATAACCAAACTTAAATCCTGTATATATACGCCAAAAATTGTAATCAGTGGGTGTTGATGACCGCCACCTAAACTCTATGGGTATTTCTATTAAATGAATTGAAAATTTATTTTTTGAGTACGTTTGCCTATCCTCTATAATGCTGTACTCAAATACATTTGCGTTATTTTTATTAATAAAAAGGTCTTGATTAAATGAATTTGTTGAATAACCCAAACCGATGCCTATGGCAATATTTCTATCTTTATTAATAGGCATATCTTTAATGAACCCTAAATGGAAACCTAATGAAAAACCACTCTGATTAAGTTTTTCAGGTTTTCTCCCTAATAAGTTATAGGTGACACCTGCATAAAATTGATCTTCTTTATAAAGTGAATCAACTTCTTTAACCGTATTCTCTTGAGTATAACAAAAAGAAATACTTGATAAACAAAACAAGACAAAAAAAAGATATCTCATCTAAGACTACTATTACGAGAGTTATTATATCACCTCACAATACTAATTAAAATTGTGAAGTATCCAAAAAAATTAAAGGCGCTTTGAGATTTCAAAGCGCCTTTATATAAAATTAAGAATATAAAATTAATCTCTTCCAAACACACTACCCTTTTTGGTTGTGTAGTTTAATTTAAGCGCATTAACTTTACGTAGTTCTTGCTTTATATCACCAATTAATCCCATATTGGCATCACCATCAACCTTTAAGGCTGTAGTTAAAAATGGAATTAACTCTTCACGCTTGGAAGCGCGCTCCTGGGCAATAAAAGCAGCAATATCTTTTACACTAGCAAAGTCATCATTAAGCTGTATTCTAGCTTCTGTACCATACTGTTTGTAATTTTGACTCGGTTGACCTGCGTATATATACATTACCAAATCTTTTTTGTCAAGTTTCTCAACTTGATCGGCGAAAGGTAAATTATTTGCAATTTTTAAGGTGTTTTGCCTCATCACTGTGGCAACCATAAAAAAGAACAATAACATAAATACGATATCAGGCAATGATGCTGTATTAACCGCTGGCAGATCGCCACTTTTTTTCTTATTAAATTTAGACATATCTATAAATGTTCAATTTTAATCTATTGTACTTCTGAAAGCTTTTGAGGATAATCAACCTTTATTTGATCAATTTTCTCTTTAAGCTTGACTTTATTCCCTGGCCAATTTACATCCTTATAATTAGCTTCCATTTCTGTAAATGGCATACCATATTCGGCTTCGGCTCTAACATCTCTTAACTCATTATATGCAGCAACCAATTCATTTTGAACTGCAATGTATGTTTTATAAGATGTTTCTCGTTCGTTCTTTAAAGAAATAATAGCTTTATCAGGATTATCTGAAGATGAAGGGTCTTTTTTACCTTGACAGTAATTACATGATCCGTCTCCACCATTATCCAAAAACTCTCTGGCTGCTTCTCTTAAATCTTTCAGTTCCATTATATTATCTTCTACAAGTAATTGATCTTTACCATTTAATAAAACCGTAAAGATGTTCTTTTGCTTGATAATAACATCTTCGTCAGAGTCTTCCATAGGAGGAAGTTTTCTGTTAATACCAGAATCTGTTTCGATAGTTGTTGTTACTAAAAAGAATATTAATAATAAGAAAGCAATGTCGGCCATGGAGCCTGCATTTACTTCTGGTGCTGCTCTTTTTGCCATAATTTATTTATTAAACATTTTTTTAACTCCACCAAAAAGCATAGAGCCGATTGCAACTACAGCAAGAATGTAAAAAGCATTTAATCCTGCTCCTACATTTTTTGATATCGATTCCGTAATTCCCAATCCTTTATCATTAAAAGGTTGTAAATCTAAATCTGAACCTGATGATATAAAATAAGATATGATGATTACCGCTGCAAATGCACCAACTGTCATTAAAGTCTTTTTAATATCTCCAGCAAACAATCCTTTGATTACAAATAATAAAACTAACAGAAGCACTATGCTTAATACTGCATAAGCTATCAATAGCATATTACCGCTCATACTTAGAGCTGTATCTTCATCTCCCGCGATAATTATTAGTGCAACAATGGCACCAATAATAGCTAGGGCAAAAGCTACTATTTTTAAAATTTTATGTAAACCCATAATTCTTTTATTTAATTATATTATTATTTCTTGTTTCTAATTAATAGATCCATTAACGTGATAGAAGCATCTTCCATATCGTTAACAATGCTATCAATTTTAGCAATAATATAATTGTAAAAAATTTGAAGTATGATGGCTACTACTAAACCAAATACCGTTGTTAAAAGTGCTACTTTAATACCACCAGCAACAAGTGATGGTTGCATATCTCCGGCAGCCTCAATTTTATCAAATGCTTGAATCATACCAATTACCGTTCCCATGAAACCAAGCATTGGTGCAAGTGCGATAAATAACGAAATCCAAGATACATTTTTCTCTAGTTGACCCATTTGAACACCACCGTAAGCTACGACAGCTTTCTCAGCAGCATCTAAACCTTCATCTGTTCTATCTAAACCCTGATAGTAAATGGATGCGATAGGTCCTTTTGTATTTCTACAAACTTCTTTAGCAGCTTCAACACCACCTGAAGATAAAGCATCCTCAACATCTTGAGTTAATTTCTTAGTGTTTGTAGTTGATAAGTTTAAAAAGATAATTCTCTCTATAGCAATTGCCAATCCTAGAATTAAACATAATAATACAATACCCATAAAGCCTGGTCCCCCCTCAATAAATCTCTTTTTTAATTCTTGATGAAATCCAAGTTCTTCAGCGGGTGCGTCATCTTGTGTCATTGTTGTAACTGTTGTTACAGATGTACTAGCGTTAGCAATTGTAGTTGCATTAGCAGTTCCGAATGCCACCATTACTGTTATGGCAAGGATAGAAAATAATCTTTTCATGTTTCGATCTTAATTTTATTAGTTAAAGGGTTAAAGATATAAAAAAAAAGTAATTAAAAATAAAAAAAACAGCAGAGAGGAAGGGATTCGAACCCTCGATACGCTATTAACGCATACACGCTTTCCAAGCGTGCGCCTTAAGCCACTCGGCCACCTCTCTAAATTTAATTACCGGGGTTCAAATAACAAAAAAAACTTTGAAGACTAAAATTTTAAGAGTTAATTTTAAGTCATTTCTCCACGCAAAGGAGCTTCATATATGGTTTTGAAGGTGTTACCAGAAATATTTTGTCCCAACATATACATCAATTTAGCGACAGCAGCTTCTGTAGTGATGTCTTTTCCGGAGATTACACCAATTTTTAGCAAGGTACTGCTCGTTTCATAATGCCCCATCATAACACTTCCACCAGAACATTGCGTAATATTTATAATATGTATGCCTTGTGATATGGTTATTTTTAAAATATCAATAAACCATTTTTCGGTAGTACAATTTCCTGCACCATACGTTTCAAGAATAACTGCTTTTAAATTTGCACTATTAAGCACACTTTCTATAACTGCCTTAGAAATACCTGGAAATAATTTTAAAATTGCAATATTCTCATCTAAATTTTTATTAACCTTAAGTTTCTTTCTAAGATTTGGTTTAAATAAATATTCATAATTAATCTTTAGATGCACTCCAGATTCAGCTAAATCGGGATAATTCAAGGAAGCGAACGCCTGAAAATGTTCTGCATTAAGTTTGATTGTCCGGTTACCTCTGTATAATTTATATTCAAAATACAAACATACTTCCTTAATTGCGGGCTTACCTTTATATTGCATTGAAGCCACTTGAATAGATGTGATTAAATTTTCTTTAGCATCTGTGCGTAAATCACCAATAGGTAATTGAGACCCGGTAAATATCACAGGTTTTGCTAAATTTTCCAGCATAAAACTTAAAGCCGATGCAGTATAACTCATGGTATCACTTCCATGTAATACTACAAAACCGTCAAACTTGTTATAATTAGTTTCAATTATTTCGGCAATTCGCACCCAATACTCTGGTTTCATATTGCTCGAATCTATTGGTTTTTTAAAAGTTACTGTATCTATATTACAATCTAAAAGTTGCAATTCTGGAATTCTGTCTAAAAGGTTTTTAAAATTAAAGGCTTTTAAAGAGCCCGTTTTAAAATCTTTTACCATCCCAATGGTTCCACCTGTATATATAAGGAGTATACTTGTTTTAGATTTAATCATGATTTAAATTTTAAAAACATCTATTGAGTTTTGAGTCGTTATTTCTGCAATGTCCTCTTGAGAAATATTATATATATCTGATAGCTTTTCTAAAACCTTCAATATATAACTGCTTTCATTACGTTTACCTCTGTAGGGCACAGGAGCCAAATAAGGTGCATCCGTCTCTAAAACGATATGATTTACATTTATTTGATTTAGAAACTGGTCTATTTTTCCATTTTTGAAAGTTGACACACCACCTATTCCTAATTTCATGTTATAAGAAATGGCTTGACGTGCTTGTTCAAGAGTTCCTGTAAAACAATGAAAAATCCCAAATAAATCATCACTTTTTTCGGCTTCTAAAACTTCAAAAATGACATCAAAAGCCTCCCTACAATGAATAACAATTGGGAGTTTATATTGCTTCGCTAATTGAATTTGATGTTTAAATGCTTTTTTCTGAATATCTAAGGTTGATTTATCCCAATACAAATCAATTCCAATTTCACCTACTGCATAAAATTTTCGTTTTGCGAGCATGTCCTCCACATGTTTAAGCTCTTTTCTATAACCATCTTTAACATGTGTTGGATGCAAACCCATCATTAAGAAAACATGTTCAGGATAATCTTTTTCAAGCTGAAACATTGAATCTGTATATGTAGAATCTATAGCTGGAATAAAAAACCTAGAAACACCTTGTTCAATAGCACGATTAATCATTTCATTTCTATCCTCATCAAAAGCTTCGCTATATAAATGTGTGTGGGTATCTGTAATAATCAAAGTCAAAATTTTATGTTATACCATTCTGTAAAAATAATCGTTTTTACATGATTATATTTGTTTAAAACTAATTACATGGAAACGCTGCAACAATTTCTTGAGCAAAAAGGCTATACCAAGGTAAAATTACACCTCACCAAAACAAATCATTTTGAAATAAAAGCCACCATAAATGGAAAAAAGGGATTGTTTATTTTAGATACAGGAGCATCAAGTTCTTGTGTCGGGTTTGAAGCTATTGAAACATTTAAACTTAAAGCAGAAGACTCCTTAATTAAAGCTGCAGGGGCCGGAGCTATTGATATGGAGACTAAAACATCAAATAAAAATAAAGTTAAAATTGGAAAGTGGACCAACAATAAAGTTGTTTTAGTTTTATTTAATCTAACTCATGTAAATACTGCGCTTGTTAATCATAACTCAAAACCTGTTGACGGCATTATTGGTGCAGATATTTTAAAAAAAGCAAAAGGGGTTATAGATTATGAAAAGAAGTATCTATATTTAAAATTATAAATTAATAGTAATTTAAACGGCTCTCTAAATCTAAATGAAACATCTATTGTTAAATTTAAACCAGAAATCGCCATTCTTGACTTAAGAATGCCATACAGAGCTGAATTAAAAATTGTTAAGCTGATTTCACAAAATAAAACAAGTCAAGATATTGCTGATGAATTATCAATTTCTGTTAGAACTGTAGATAAACATCGCAGTAATATTATACATAAACTTAAATTAGAGAATAAAGCTACCTCCCTTTCTATTTGGGCTACTTAAAATAAGGATTTTTTGTAATACTGACCATTGAAATTATAAAATACGTAGAAGTACGTATTTCCTATATCACTTAAACAGTTTATCTTTACAATGCTATTAATTAGTTCTTAGGGAGAATTAGGAAAGCTCTAAATTGTAATGATTTAGAGCTTTCGTTTTGTATATAACTTTCTTTCACAACAAAGAAGCCTCAAAAATATGCAGAAGTGCGTATTTTTTTTCTCCTTAATACATACTAGATTTACAGTTGCTATTAATTAATTCTTTTGAGAGAGAATTTTTTAGTTACTCTGCACTATAATGGTGATGAGTTTTTTAAATTTAATCCAATACTTAAAAACTCAAAATGAGAAAAGAGGATAATACTTTTAATAAATATTTATTTATAGGATTAACCATTCTAGTTGTAATAGTTATCACTATTAATGTTACTGTATATTTTATATAGCTCGACTTGGTGCGTTAGGCCTTGACTAAAAAAGGGTGTTGCACAAATAATGCAACACCCTTTTTTATAAAGTTTTATTAAAACTAAAGCTCTAGAGCTTTTTTAACACCATTATTCATTAATAATTCAACTGGATTTTCTAAAGCTTCCTTAACAGCTACTAAAAAACCGACACTTTCTTTTCCATCAATAATTCTATGATCATATGATAATGCTACGAACATAATTGGTCTTATCTCAACCTTACCGTCAATAGCAACCGGGCGTTCAACTATGTTATGCATTCCTAAAATTCCACTTTGTGGTGGATTGATTATTGGTGTAGATAACATACTTCCAAAAACCCCTCCGTTTGTGATAGTAAATGTTCCTCCAGTCATTTCGTCAACCGTAATTTGACCATCTCTTGCACGAATTGCTAAACGTTTAACTTCAGATTCAACACCTCTAAAACTTAAGTTTTCAGCATTTCTAATTACTGGAACCATTAATCCTTTTGGCCCAGAAACGGCAATACTTATATCACAAAAGTCATATGACAACATTTCTTTTCCATCCAGCATGGAGTTTACTGCTGGATACATCTCTAAAGCTCTAACTACGGCCAAAGTGAAGAAACTCATAAACCCTAGACTAACACCATGTTTTGCTTTAAAAGTTTCTTTGTATTCTGAACGTAATGCAAAAATAGGCGACATATCAACCTCGTTAAACGTAGTTAACATGGCTGTTGTGTTTTTCACCTCTACTAAACGCTCTGCTACTTTACGACGCAGCATAGACATTTTACTTCTTGAAGCACCTCTGCTTCCTCCTGCAGGTGTTCCCATAGATGGTACTGCATTTACAGCATCATCTTTAGTCACCCTTCCATCTTTACCTGTTCCAGAAATAGAGCTAGAATCCATGCCTTTTTCAGCTAAAATCTTTTTAGCAGCCGGACTCGCAGAACCAGTTGCATAGGTTTTAGTTTCAACAGCTACTACTTTAGGTGCTTCAGCCTTAGGTGCTTCTTCTTTCAATCCTTCTTTTGGAGCTTCATCACCTGCAGGCTTTTCAGCACTAGTATCAATTAAACATACTACTGCACCAACCTCTACAGCATCACCTTCTTCCGCTTTAAGGGTTATAATTCCACTGACTTCAGCTGGCAATTCTAGAGTTGCTTTATCACTATCTACCTCAGCAATTGCTTGGTCTTTTTCAACATAATCTCCATCTTCAACTAACCATGCTGCTATTTCTACCTCTGTAATAGATTCCCCTGGCGAAGGCACTTTCATTTCTAAAATCATTCTTTATAATTTTAATTGTATATCAATTAGATTCTCTTTTTCTTTTAATTTTTAAACACTTCATCAATAACGCGACGTTGTCTTCTTTTGTCCCTAGTGCTTGATCCTGGCGCAGGTACTGAACTATATGGTCGAGATGCAACTTCTAATTTAACCAAATCCATACGTTGTACCATATGGCTCCAAGCTCCCATGTTCTTTGGTTCTTCTTGTGCCCATATATAATTCTCAACATTTGGGTACCGGTTAATGACTTCTTGAATTCTTTCCAAATGCAAAGGAAATAGTTGTTCTATTCTTACTAAAGCCACATCGTTCCTTTCCAACAATTCTCTTTCGGCTAGTAAATCGTAATAAAACTTACCTGTACAAAAAACTAACTTCTTTACATGTTTTGAATCGATTATATCATCGATAACCTCTTCAAAATTACCATTAGCTAATTCATTTATTGATGAAGTGGCTTTAGGGTGACGCAATAAACTCTTAGGTGTAAAAACTATTAAAGGTTTTCTAAAATCGCGTTTCATTTGACGTCGTAATATATGAAAGATGCTAGCAGGTGTAGTACAATCTGCAACAATCATATTATCATTCCCACATAACTGCAAATAGCGTTCTATTCTTGCAGATGAATGCTCAGACCCTTGTCCTTCATATCCATGTGGTAATAATACAACAATACCGTTTTGTGATTTCCATTTATCTTCTGCTGCTGATAAGTATTGATCAAAAATAATTTGAGCACCATTACTAAAGTCTCCAAATTGAGCTTCCCAAATAGTTAAGGTATTAGGATTGGCCATAGCATATCCATAGTCGAATCCAAGAACACCATATTCTGATAAAAAGGAATTATAAATATCCATTTTACCTTTATTTTCTGGATTGGTGTTTAAGAGATTGATTCGTTCTTCAGATATTTCATCACGTAAAATAGCATGTCTGTGGCTAAACGTTCCGCGTTCTACGTCTTGACCTGAAATGCGCACATTAAATCCTTCTTCAAGTAAACTTCCGTAAGCTAATGTTTCAGCCATTCCCCAATCTAGTGTATCGGATTCAAAAACCATTTTTGCACGACCATCCAAAATCCTTACGGCTTTACGCAAAAACTTAACACCTTTTGGTACGGTTGAAACTATTTTAGATATATTTTCCAATTTACCTTTTGTGTAAGACGTATTTTCTACTTCAAGCATGTCTTCTAAACTTCCGCGCTCAAAATCTGTCCAACGCTCTTGCATAAACTCTCTAACTTTAGAAGACTTTACTTGTTTAGATTTCTCATATTCACGTTCTAAAGTGGCTTTGAAATCTAAAACAATTTTATCTAAATATGCCTTATCAATTGTATTCTCAGCAATTAATTTATCTGAATATATTTTAAATGGATTAGCGTGTTTAGCTATTTCCTTATATAATTTTGGTTGTGTAAAACGAGGCTCATCACCTTCGTTATGTCCATACTTTCTATAACCCAATAAATCAATATAAACATCTTTTTTGTATCGCATTCTATACTCTAAGGCCATTTCCACCGCGTGAACAACTGCTTCAGCGTCATCGGCGTTAACATGCAATACTGGCGATAAGGTTACTTTAGCAACATCGGTACAATAGGTACTTGAACGGGCATCTAAATAATTAGTTGTAAAGCCTATTTGATTATTTACAACGATATGAATAGTTCCTCCCGTTTTATAACCATTCAATTGGCTCATTTGTGCCACTTCATAAGCAATTCCTTGTCCAGCAATAGCAGCATCCCCATGCACAATTATTGGTAAAATTTTAGAATCATCACCACCATAATCAGCATCAATTTTTGCTCGAGTAATACCCTCGGCTACAGGAGCAACAGTTTCTAAATGAGATGGATTTGGAACCAAATTCATTTTAATGCTTTTTCCGTTTTGATAGGTTTTATCCAAAGTCAATCCTAAATGATACTTTACATCACCATCAATGCTTTCGTCTTCAAAATCTTTACCATCAAATTCGCTAAAAAGTTCATTTACTGGTTTTCTAAAAATATTTACAAGTGTACTTAAACGCCCTCTATGTGCCATTCCTAAAACACATTCTTTAACACCAAATTTTTCAACGGCATAAAAAAGTACGTTGCTAATAGCTGGAATTAAAGATTCTCCCCCTTCTAACGAAAATCGCTTTTGACCCACATATTTAGTTTGCAAAAAGTTTTCGAACGTAACCGCGTGATTTAGTTTTGAAAGAATATATTTTTTAGTTTCAACTGAAAAATTAGGCTGATTATCATTTTTGTTTAATTGCTCTTGCCACCACTTTATAACCTCAGGATTACGCAAATACATATATTCCATTCCAATAGAACTGCAATAAATATTTTCTAAATGCGTAATGATTTGACGTAAGGTTTTAGCGCCGATTCCTAATATTTCTCCCGCATTAAAAACGGTATCTAAATCACTTTCAGAAAGATCAAAATTACTAATCTCTAAAGTTGGGGAATAGCTTCTTCGCTCTCTAACAGGATTCGTTTTTGTAAACAAATGCCCCCGCATTCTGTATCCATCAATAAGCCTTACAATATTGAATTCTTTTTGAACTTGTTCTGGTATTTCGGTTGAAACACTTTCAATAAACTCGCCATCTAAACCGGAATTCTCACTACCAAAATCATACCCTTGAAAAAAGGCTCTCCAACTTGGTTCTACCGCATCTGGGTTCTGTAGATATTGCTCGTATAAATCAGCAAAATATGCTGTATGTGCTGCATTTAAAAATGAAAATTTATCCATTGCTATTTTTAATCCCGTGTAGGTTAGTCAAAATGTTTTTCAAAAATACAACTTTTACCAAAATTACATGTTTCTTTAACTATATTTATGGCCTATATCACATATTTAACGAATTCACTTTTACTTGTTAAGTTTTTAACTATCACTCATTCTCATGAATTTAATTCTATCAATTAATAAAAAAACAGCGCTTATTTTAATTATAATCTCTTGTTGCTTTCAAAATATCAAAGCTCAAGAAATCAAAAGCAATTTCTGGAATCATGTGCGCTTTGGTGGCGGACTAGGGTTAAACTTTGGAGACAACTTTTTCAGTGCAACTGTTGCACCTAGTGGCATTTATGAATTTGACAAAAACGTTTCACTTGGTTTGGGGCTAAATGCCACTTTTAACAATCAAAAAAGTTTTTACAAATCAACTATTTTGGGAGGAAGTTTAATTGGGCTTTATAATCCAATTCAAGGCCTACAACTTTCAGCAGAATTTGAACAACTTAATGTTAATAGACGCTACAATGGTAATTTGAATATTACTGATGATAATTACTGGATACCGGCTTTATATCTGGGTGCAGGTTACCGAAATGGCAATGTCACTTTTGGAATTAGATATGACGTTTTATATGACGATGAAAAAAGCATCTATGCTGACGCTTGGGCGCCTTTTGTTAGATTCTATTTTTAGAGCGGAAGAAAAGATGCTCCTAATTTAACTTCTTTTACAACATCTTTAATAGTCTTAGATCTTAAACTTTTTAATATTTGACTTTTTGAATCGCTTAAGGCAAAATGTAAAGGACAGGGTTTCTCTTCATTACATTTTTCTAAACTCATCATACAAGAATTTAGCTTATCCTCACCATCTATTACATTTACAATACTCATGATTGAATGCCCCAAATTGGTTTCATTTAAATAAAAGCCTCCTTTTGGGCCTCTAACAGAAGTCACTATTTCCGCTTTAACCAATTCTTGCAATAATTTGGCAATATAAGCTTGCGGAACATTAGTAGGTTTAGCAATATCCTTAACTATAACTTTATTTTCTTCACTACTGTGTATCGCTAAAAACAATACAGCCTTAATAGCATATTTTGATGATTTCGAGAGCATCAATTAATATTTTAAATTAAGTACAAATTAAAAAAGATATTTTCATCTTAAATATGATTTTTATCATACTATTTTCTGTGAATACACCATAATTTTGCTTCATAAAATTAATACTTATGACAAAAGCACTAAACATTGTAACGGGATTATTTGTATTACTGCTAATTAGTTGCGGTGGTAAAGAAGAAAAAAAGAAGGAAGGGTTCTCTTATGAAAAAAAGGAAGCCACAGAAAAAGTTGTAAAAAAAGCTGAAACTATTCCAGCTTCAAAAAGAGTAGACTTATCCAATAAAGGTATTGGCCCTATTACATCTATGGCTTTAAACGCAGAGATAGATCAGACCATGGTAACTCACGGTGCTGATGTATTTAAAAAAATGTGTACAGCTTGCCACAGAACTAATAAAAAATTCATTGGCCCTCCACCAGCAGGGATCTTTGAACGTAGATCTCCAGAATGGGTTATGAATATGATTTTAAACCCCGACGAGATGGTTAAAAAAGACCCATTAGCAAAAGAATTACTTATGGAGTTTAATGGATCACCAATGGCAAATCAAAACTTATCAGAAGAAGATGCCAGAGCTGTATTAGAATATTTTAGAACATTATAATAACGGGAACAACTAAAACCAACTAAAAACCAAGATAGATGAAAACACTTAAACAAATTTTTATATGCGTATTCTGCTTATTAGCATTTGCTGCGTGCAAAAACGAAACCCAAGATGCTTCAACGAACTCATTGTTTACAGAGGCTGAAACCACGGCAAATAAAAAAACGGGGCAGGCATTTATTACAGACGATGAAAGTACACCAACAGTATTAAGCATAGCCATTGGCTCTCCAGACCATACTACTTTGGTTGCAGCTGTGCAAGCAGCATCTCTAGAAAACGCTTTAGTAAATGCTGGACCTTTAATGGTATTTGCACCTACTAATGATGCCTTTGCAGCTTTACCAGAAGGTACCGTCGAAAATTTATTGAAACCAGAAAACAAAGATGCTCTAGCTAATATTTTAAAGTATCATGTTACTCCTGGAAACTATTCTAAAGACTTTTTAAAGAAATTTAAAAAACTAGGTCAGGCCAACAACCAATATGTAAAAATTGATGTTGTAGATGGTGAACCTATGATTGGAGGCGCAAAAATACTTGGAAGTGTAAAAGCTGGAAATGGAATAGTTCATGTCATCGATAAAGTTCTATTACCACCAACTGAATAATATAAACACTAATTAAAACTATACTAAAATGAAAAAAAGACTAACATCAACTATTGCAATTGCAATGATTTTTGCTGCATTTACAAGTTGTAATAACTCAGGCAAAACTAACGGTCAATCTGGTGCCTTATCTAGTAACGTAGCAGAAAAAGTATATGTAGCACCGGGTGAATACGACGAATTCTATGCCTTTATCTCTGGTGGTTATAGCGGTAACTTAACAGTTTACGGTTTACCATCTGGAAGAATGTTTAAGGAAATCCCTGTGTTTTCTCAATTTCCAACCTCTGGGTATGGTTATTCAGAAGAAACAAAACCAATGTTGAATACTTCTCATGGGTTTATACCTTGGGGAGATTCTCACCATCCAGACATTTCGCAAACTGCGGGAGAAATAGATGGTCGTTTCATTTTTATAAATGAAAACAACACACCTAGAATTGCAAAAATTGATCTAAAAACATTTGAAACCACTGAAATTATCGAAGTGCCAAATAGTGCAGGTAACCACAGTTCTTCATTTGTTACTGAAAATACAGAGTATGTAGTTGCAGGTACACGTTTTTCTGTACCAATTCCACAACGCGATATGCCAATAAAAGAATATAAGGGTAATTTTCAAGGGGCCTTATCATTTATTAGTGTAGCACCAGAAACGGGTAATATGGATATAAAATTCCAAGTACTAATGCCTGGTTTCAACTATGATTTATCACACCCTGGACGTGGAAAATCTCACGGATGGTTCTTCTTCACGACTTATAACACGGAAGAAGCAAGTACCTTATTGGAGGTTAACGCATCTCAAAACGATAAAGATTTTATTGCTGCTGTAAACTGGAAAAAAATTGAAGAATACGTAAATAATGGCGGTGGAACTATGATGCCAGCTGATTATGCACATAATGTATATGATGAGCATACACACACAGCAACCTCTACTATGAAAAAAGAAGTACGTGTAGTTAATCCTTCAGAAGTTCCTGGAGCTGTATATTTCTTACCAACACCAAAATCACCTCACGGCTGTGATGTTGATCCTTCTGGAGAGTACATTGTAGGTAATGGTAAATTATCTGCCAACTTAACGGTTCATTCATTTACAAAAATGCTAGCTGCTATTGAAGGTGAAAAGTTTGATGGTGAAGCTTATGGAATTCCAATTTTAAAATTTGAAGATGTTTTAGCAGGTTCAGTAGAGCAACCAGGATTAGGACCTTTACATACCGAGTTTGATGGAAAAGGAAACGCTTACACAACATTCTTTATTTCTTCTGAAGTTGTAAAATGGAAATTAGGTACTTGGGAAGTTATAGATAGAAAACCTACCTATTACTCTGTTGGTCACTTAACCATTCCTGGAGGAAACTCTGGAAAACCTCAAGGTAAATACATGTTTGCCATGAATAAAATCACAAAAGATAGATACTTACCAACTGGTCCAGAAATGGAGCACTCTGCACAATTATATGATATTTCCGGTGATAAAATGGAATTACTTTTAGATTTCCCAACACACGGAGAGCCTCACTATGCTGCAGCCATGCGAGCAGATCTTATAAAGGAACGTTCTCAGAAAATCTACGACTTAGAAGACAACAAGCACCCTTATGCTGCTAAATCTGATGACGACACTAAAGTAGTGAGAAAAGGTAATGAAGTTCATATTTATATGACGACTATTAGAAGTCACTTCTCACCAGATAATATTGAAGGTATTAAATTAGGAGATAAAGTTTATTTCCACGTCACCAATTTAGAACAAGATTTTGATGTACCTCACGGCTTTGCTGTACTTGGACAAAATACATCTGAATTATTAATTATGCCAGGACAAACTAAAACCTCAGTTTGGGAACCAACAAAAGTTGGTGTATGGCCATTCTATTGTACTGATTTCTGTTCTGCATTACACCAAGAAATGCAAGGTTACATAAGAGTATCGGCTGCAAATGCTAACACACCATTAATTTGGTCAATGGGAGAAGACATAGAGTAAACAGTTTTTAAAGCTTAGAGGGATTTTGTTTTAGTGTTTATTTCTCTAACTAAGGCGAGAGTGGACTTTTCGCTCTCGCCTTTATCATTTAATGCTAAAAATATAAAATACCATAGACTTAGAATTATGAAAAAGCAAAATATAATTATGATTGTAGCCGCATTGCTACCTCTAGGATTGTTTCTTTTTCCGCTTTGGAGAATTACTCTAGAAGCACCTCAGTATCCTACACCATTAGCAATGAATATCCATGTAAATGATTTTTCTGATGTTCATCCACACGACATTAAAAACATTAATTTAATGAATCATTATGTGGGTATGCAGTATATTCCCGAGGCTATTCCCGAATTCAAAATTTTTCCAACAGGAATACTAATAACAAGTTTTATAGGCTTGCTTATTGGTTGGAAAGGCAACTATAAATGGTTTTTAGGATGGTTTATACTAATGCTTGTTTTAAGTGCTGCAGGCATGTACGATTTCTATTTATGGGAACATGACTATGGACATAATTTAGACCCCAAAGCCATTATGAAGTTTACCAACAAAGATGGCACTGTTATGGGCTTTCAACCTCCGCTTTTTGGAACTAAAGACATCTTAAACTTTAAAGCACATTCTTATCCACAATTTGGTGCATTATTTTTAGGATTAGGTATTGCTTCAGGATTTTTAGCTTATTTTGTAGGTAAGAAAAATAAATCCACGGCATAGATGTCAAAAAAAACAATAAAACACTAAAACAATGCAAACACCAAAACACTATTCAACTCTTGCATTACTCTTGTTATTTTTAAATTGTAATGTGTCTCCAAAGGCCATAGATTATGGTGGCGATGGCTGTCACTTTTGTAAAATGACCATAGTCGATAAGGTTCATGCTGCAGAAGTAGTTACCAAAAAAGGGAAAGTCTATAAATTCGATGCCACCGAATGCCTGATTAACTTCATGGAAGATTTTGACACTTCTGAAATTGAATTGTACTTGTCTAACAATTACACAGAACCTGAAGCTTTAATTGATGCTACAAAAGCTACGTTTTTAATAAGCGACAATATCCCAAGTCCAATGGGAGCGTTTCTTAGTGCATTTAAAAACAAGACAGATGCTGAGACATTTCAAGCTGAAAAAGGAGGTGATTTGTATACATGGGAAACTTTACTAGTAAAATTTAAAGACTAGTAATCATGAGAAATTTATTCAGTTTTCTAACTGCCATTTTAATGGCTAGCTCCACTATTGCCCAAACTATTGAGGTTTGCAAAACCTGCCCTATTTCGTCTATAAAAGATGCGATAATACAAGCTAAAGATTTTGATACCATTATAGTTAAAAAAGGGACTTATAAAGAACATGATATTCTTGTCAATAAACCATTAACTATTATTGGTGAGAAATACCCAGTAATTGACGGTGAACTAAAAGGTGAAATTATCACCATTATTTCCGATAATGTTACGGTTGATGGCTTATTCATAATTAACGTAGGCACAAGTTATACCGAAGACTATGCAGCCATTAGAGTTCGAAAAAGCAAAAACTTTCTCATTCAGAATTTAGTTTTAGAGAAATTGTTCTTCGGAATTTATATTGAAAAATCAAGAAACGGAAAAGTGTTTCATAATAAAATAATTGGTGATGCTGTGGAAGAATACAATTCAGGCAATGGCATACAGTTGTGGTATAGTAAAAATGTGCAAATAGAACATAATTTTGTACAGCATGTTCGAGATGGTATTTATTTAGAATTTTCTGATGATTGTTTAATTAAAAATAATGTAAGTACACTAAATGTGCGTTACGGATTACACTTTATGTTTTCTAACGACGATACTTATCAAGATAACACGTTCGAAAATAATGGAGCTGGTGTAGCTGTAATGTTTTCAAAACGTATTAAAATGTACAACAATATTTTTAAAGAAAATTGGGGGACGGCCTCTTACGGTATGTTACTTAAAGAAATAAATGACGGCGAAATTGAAGGCAACACTTTTGAAGACAATACCATTGGCATTAATATAGAAGGCTCAAACCGTATCAATTATAAGCAAAATACTTTTATTAATAATGGTTGGGCAGTTAAGGTAAAAGGTGCATGTTACACTAATAAATTTACAGAAAACAACTTTTTGTACAACTCTTTTGATATTGCTTACAATAGCAATGTGAACGACAATGAATTTGATAAAAATTATTGGAGTAATTACACGGGTTACGACCTAGACAAAAACGGCATTGGGGATGTGCCTTACCGACCAGTAAAACTATTTTCATACATTGTAAATCGTACACCAGAAACTATCATTTTATTGCGCAGTATGTTTATAGATATTATTGATTTTTCAGAAAAAGTATCACCTGTATTTACACCAGATGATTTATTGGACAACAACCCACAAATAAAAAAATTAACATGGTAATAATTGAAAATGTACATAAAAAATTTGGAAAGAATCAAGTTTTAAGTGGTGTTGATTTAACCATTTCTGATGGCGGAATTTTTGCAGTTCTAGGACCAAATGGCTCCGGTAAAACCACACTGATAAAATCAATTTTAGGCATGGTAATTCCTAACAAAGGCAATATTACTGTATTAGGAGAAAACATTAAGCAGCATTCAGATTATAGACATAAAATTGATTATTTACCCCAAATTGCCAACTTCCCTAGTAATCTTCGGGTTAAGGAATTAATTAAAATGATTAAAGATTTACGCAAACCTACTCATGAAGATGAACGCTTAATACAACTTTTTAAGCTTGAACCCTTTTTAGATAAAAAACTAGGTAATCTTTCCGGAGGAACTAAACAAAAAGTAAACCTAGTCCTAACCTTTATGTTTGATAGTCCATTAATTATTTTAGATGAACCTACAACAGGATTAGACCCCATTTCTTTGATAAGGTTAAAGGGTTTAATTCAAGCTGAAAAAGCCAAAGGCAAAACCATACTCATTACCTCTCATATTATGAGTTTTGTTGAAGAAGTCTCAGATGAAATTGTATTTATTCTAGAAGGCAAAATCTACTTTAAAGGCTCAATTTCAGAATTAAAAACCAAGACCAATCAACAAGATTTCGAACATGCAATAGCATCAATACTCACAGAAAACCATGCTTAAAATATTAAAATATAGTTTTTACGATTTAATTCGTAGCCGTTGGAGTTACGTGTATTTTTCATTCTATTTATTGCTTGGTAGTGTACTGTTATTTTTAAACAATGACCTTTCCAAAGCAGTTATCACTTTAATGAATGTTATTATTGTTTTAGTCCCATTAATAGGAACCATTTTTGGCGTCATGTACTACTATAATTCTAAAGAATTTACGGAGTTATTACTGGCACAACCTTTAAAACGATCATCCATATTTTTAGGACAATATCTTGGTGTCGCCATTTCTCTGTCCATGAGTTTAATTTTAGGGTTAGGCATTCCGTTTATTTTTTATGGTCTATTTAAATCATCTGCTATTTGGGATTTCTCTTTATTACTTATTACAGGAACATTCCTAACATTAATATTTACAGCACTCGCTTTTAACATAGCCTTATCTAATGAAAATAAAATTAAAGGTTTTGGGTATGCTATCTTGCTTTGGCTATTTCTAGCTATTATCTACGATGGCATTTTTTTAATGTCTCTTATATTATTTGAAGACTATCCGTTAGATAAACTTTCATTAGTTGGCACCATGCTTAATCCCATAGATTTATCACGAACACTTATTCTTTTAAAACTCGATATTTCTGCATTACTTGGTTATACCGGAGCAATTTTTAAACAATTCTTCGGCACTAGTTTTGGTTTAATTGTGTCCTTTATAATGCTAACAGCTTGGGTGATATTACCTGTTTTAAGAATTGTATTCAAATCAAAAAAGAAAGACTTTTAATCTTTTTCTAAATAATAAATACAGTCACCCGATACAATATATTGATAATTAAAAATTCCAGAAAAGTTGCCCTTTCTGGAATTTATAAATCACAAACTAGCAAAACGGTTTAACCCATTCTAGCTATTATTTAAACAAATTGTTGCTCTAGTTTTATGGCCTTAGGGAATAAAATATTATTTTCTAAGTGAATGTGTAAGTGCAAATCTTTTTCAAATTCATCCAACATAGCGAATGTTACTTTATAGGTATTACAAGCATCAGCTGGTGGATTATAGTTGTTGGAGAGATCTGCAATTTGTCTAAAACGTTCGCCTTCATTATCATGTTCTTGCATCATTATCGCAATTGGGCTTTCAACGGTTCCAAACTGTGGCGATTGTACTGCCCCTTGCTCTAATTTAGCATTCACCATTTTTTTAACAAAAGGAAATAGTATTAACTCCTCTTTCTTCATGTGCGCTGCCAACTCGCTGGCCGATGCTGTGAACAGTTCATTTATTTGAAATAATTCTGGATGATTCTCTCCATGAACACTACATAATTTATCTAAAAACTGACGTAAAACTGGAATTTTTGCTTCTACGTAACGGTGGTGTTTTTTTTCAATATAATCAATTAATAAATCTAGCGGCCACGATTTGTAATCTATGGACTGTTCTCCTTTAGCATTTAAAACGCTATCCAACTCATCTAATAAAACGTTGCTATCTAGTCCTTTTTTTTCGCAAGCTTCATTAATTGTTCTATTACCGTTGCAGCAAAAATCAATTTTATATTTTGAAAAAACAGCCGCTGTTCTATAATCTTCGGCTACGAATTGCCCTATTTGTTTTTCTAAATTTTTTTGTAATGTTACCATGACTATTTTATTTATTTCGGATAAATTTATCCTATTTATATTCAAATTTTTTTTAAAGCTTTAAAAATGAAGCTCCTGATTTTATATTCAGTGCTAATTCTTCTAAATTAGTTTCTTCCAACATATGTTTAAGTTCATCTCTAACTCCTTTAAATTTATCATGCACAGGACACGGATGATTCTCATCACATTTCTCCAAGCCTAAACCACATCCACTGTAAATACTATCTCCATCTATAGCATTTACAATTTGGGATAACTTAACGTTACCAATATTTGTTTTATCAATTTCAAAACCACCATAAGCCCCTTTTACAGAGTTTATAATGTTGTGTTTTACTAAGGCTTGTAAAATTTTAGCAGTGAACGCTTGAGGCGAATCAATTTCAGCAGAAATTTCTTTAGGGCTTACACGCTTACCTTCATAAGATTTTGTTGCAATAAAAATTGCAGCTTTAATACCATATTCGCAAGCTTTTGAAAACATTCGGCTAATTTATTTGAGACAAATATATAAAGAATTTTTAAATAGGACAAATTTATCCTACTTAAAAATTAATAGTGCTTTTTAAACCACACTTTTTGCCATTCGCGTTTTAATATTAAAAAGGAGACCTCTTCAGATAATTTAAAGACATCATCACCGTCTAAAGCTTTTACTTGTTTTTCTGGAACATCAATAATATAAAGTAAATTTAAATATTCGGTAAATTTTTCTTGTATGAGTTTATAAACCGTATCATGAAGTATCAGTTTTAAACTTGATGGCAAGACTTCTTCGTGAAAATCTAAATCAATATTAGCTAAAAGAAAATCTTTATTAAGCTGAAGAATTAATTTTCTATACAGATCTAATTGATTGGCTTCTTCAATTAAACTTTCAAACGTATTTGGTAACTGCATCAGACTGTTCTATTCATTAAATTATTACCAAAAGTTTTTAACAAGTGTTTTTTATCTTCTGAAATATTTAATGCTTCTAATCCTGAAAAGGCTTGTTTTGTAAACTCTTCAATAGCTTCTTTTGTGGCTTGAGCTGATCCTGTAGAAACAAAAAACTGTTTCGCCAACTCAATCTTGGTATTAACATTTTCAGGGTTAGATTCAAATAATTGACTTAATTCTAAGCGGTCACTTTCATTTGAAAATTCTAAAGCTTTAAGATATAAATAAGTCTTTTTGTTCTCAATAATATCACCACCAACTTGTTTTCCAAACGTTTTAGGATCTCCAAAAGCATCTAAATAATCATCTTGCAACTGGAATGCAATACCTAAATTTCTACCAAATTCATAGATGTTATTTTGGTCATCCTCTGATGCATGAGCCACAATAGCTCCCATTTTCATGGCAGCACCAACCAAAACTGCTGTCTTGTACTCAATCATTTTTAAATATTCGGGTATAGTAACATCGTTTCTTGTTTCAAAATCCACATCGTACTGCTGGCCCTCACAAACCTCTAAAGCCGTTTTACCGAATAATTTTGCTAGCGATTGAAAGGTCGTGGATTCATAATTTTCAAAAAGCTGGTACGCCATAATTAACATGGCATCACCAGAGAGAATCCCCGTATTTATATCCCATTTTTCATGCACCGTTTTTTCTCCTCGACGCAATGGCGCATCATCCATAATATCATCATGAACTAAAGAAAAGTTATGAAACACTTCAACACTTAGAGCTGCATTTAATGCTTTCTTATAGTCGCCGTTAAAAATATCAGCAGTCATTAAGGTTAAAACTGGCCTTAGTCTTTTTCCTCCTAAACCTAATATATAATCAATGGGTTCGTAAAGACCTTTTGGTTCTTTAAAATTAGAATATTCCTCTAAATATTTTACAAACTCTTCTTGGTATTTTTCTATTGAAAGCATAAAACAAAAATAAAGTAATTCATCATATTAAAAAGTATCAAACTAATTTAAGTGTTAAAAAAAACATAAAACTTTGGAAACTTTTTTTGTTTTTAAAGTTTCCATGAGTATATTTGCCCGAAATATGAGAGAAAATATTATACATAAAGCAGCAGATCTGTTTATAACACTTGGTTTTAAAAGTGTTACTATGGATGATATCGCAAAAGAAATGGGCATATCTAAAAAAACCATTTATGTTCATTTTTCAAACAAAACAAAGCTTGTAGAAGCAGTTACTTTTGGGCTCTTTGAAACTATTTGTGATGGTATTGATGGTATTTGTGATGAGTCAAACAATCCTATTGAAGAATTATATGATATTAAAATGTTTGTAATGCATCATCTAAAGAATGAGAAATCATCACCTCAATTTCAGCTTAAAAAATATTACCCACAAATATATGATGTCTTAAAACAGAAACAGTTTGGAAAGATGCATGAATCGGTAAAAGAGAGCCTTCAAAAAGGCGTTAACACCACACTATTTAGACCCAAAATTAACGTTGATTTTATTTCTAGAATGTATTTTAATGGGATGACAGGGATAAAAGACCACTCTATTTTTCCGCAAGAGACATATACTATGGATTACTTAATGGAAAGCTACCTAGAATATCATTTAAGAGCTATAGTTACTGAAAAAGGACTACAAATATTAAACAAATTTATAACATCAAATCAATCATAAAAATGAAGAACAAACTAATTTTAATTTTTAGTTTATTAGTTTCTATAACGGTCGTTTCTCAAGAAAACAAACAAAGGTTTTCTTTAAAAGAAGCAATAATCTTTGCTTTAGAAAACAATAGGACATCAAAAAATGCTCAACGTGATATCGAGGCAGCTAAACAACAAAAATGGGAAACTACGGCAACTGGTTTACCCCAAATTGATGCTTCAATAGGTTATCAAAACTTTTTAAAACAACAGGTATCATTGATTCCTGCGGAATTTTTTGGCGGTAATCCAGGTGAATTCTCAGAAGTAACCTTCGGTACAAAACAAAGTGTAAATGCTGTTGCTACGTTAAATCAAAAGATTTTTGATGGCTCATATTTAGTTGGTTTACAAGCGGCTAAAGTATTTTTAGAAATCTCTAAAAATGCTAAAGTAAAAACAGACTTAGGAGTTAGAAAATCAGTGATTAATGCCTACGGTAACGTATTACTAGCCGAACAAAGCATTCTTATTCTTGAGAGAAACAAAGCAGTACTTAAAAACAATCTTAATGACTTGACCAAAATTTATGAAAATGGATTAGAAGAAGAAGAAAGCGTCGAGCAATTACAAATCACACTATCTGGTGTTGAAAGCGCTTTAAAAAACACCTTACGTTTAAAAACCTTGGCCTACCAAATGCTTAACATTACTTTAGGGCTTGATGTTTATAATAATACAGTAGTTACCGATAGTCTGGAAAATTTGTCTTTGAAAAACATGTCATTGGATTTAATTGAATCGGATGCTAATGTGGAGAATACGGTTGACTATCTTATTGCTGAAAACAATAAAAAATCAAAAGAACTATTGCTTAAACTCGAAAAAAGCAAGGCACTTCCAACATTAAATACTTTTGTTAATGGAGGCTACCAAGGTTATGATGACAGTTTTAATTTTACCAGTAAAAACCAAAAATGGTTTGGATCCTCACTATTTGGAGTTAGTATGGACATTCCCGTTTTTAGTTCTTTAGGAAGAAGTGCAGCAACGCAACGTGCTAAAATTAATCTTGCTAAATCTGAAGACGATTTTATTGAAACTGAACAACGACTGAAACTTCAAATAGCTTCCTCTAAAAGTGATTATCAGTTCGCCATAGAAGATTATGACAACAAAAAACAAAATTTAAACCTCGCTGAACGTATAGAACAAAAAAATCAAATCAAGTTTTTTGAAGGCATAGTATCAAGTTTTGATTTAAGGCAAGCACAAATACAATTATACAGTTCTCAACAAGAATTCCTTCAAGCGATGCTTGATGTTATTAATAAAAAAGCTGAATTAGAAACCGTATTAAACACTATTAACAACTAAAATCAATCAAACATGAAATATATATATTCACTCATATTAGTAAGCTTTCTTTTATCATCTTGCAAAAACGTTAAGAAAAAATCTGTTGAAGAGATTATTGCTACTAATAATTTAGAGCTTATCAGGAAAAAGAAAACAGAATTAGATGCTTCAGCTCAAGAAATTTTAGTACAATTAAAACAGTTAGAAAAAACAATTAAGATTTTAGATCCTCAAGAAAAAATCCCATTAATAACTACTTTTCATGCTAAAGAATCCATTTTTAATCACTTTGTGGAACTTCAAGGGAATGTAAATACAAATCAGAATCTAGTAATCTACCCTGAATTCTCTGGTGTACTATCTGGTGTTTATGTTAAAGAAGGACAAAAAGTAAGTAAAGGACAAGTATTAGCTAAAATTGACGATGGCGGTTTAAGTCAACAATTATCACAATTAAAAATTCAATCAAATTTAGCAAAAACAACGTTTGAACGTCAAGAACGTTTATGGAATCAAAAAATAGGTAGTGAAATTCAATATTTACAAGCAAAAGCAGCCTATGAGTCACAGCTTGAAGCTACAAAACAATTACAACAACAAATAGGAAAAACAGTTGTTCGTGCACCATTTTCAGGCACTATTGACGATGTTATAACAGACCAAGGTAGTGTTGTTGCACCGGGTCAGTCCCAATTATTTAGAATTGTAAATTTAGATGATATGTACATTGAAACTGATGTTCCTGAACGCTATGTTTCAGATATTATTAAAGGAAAAGAAGTAAACGTAGTTTTTCCTTTTTTAGGTAAAGAAATAAATGCTAAAGTACGTCAAGCGGGTAATTTTATCAATCCTGCAAACAGAACATTTAGGGTAGAAGTTGCTATTCCTAATAAGGATACTGCTATAAAACCTAATCTTACAGCAAAACTTAAAATCAATGATTATACTAATAAAAAAGCCATTTTAATTCCGCAAAGTATTATATCAGAAAATGCAGAAGGACAACAATATGTTTACACCATTACTAATAAGGTTGAAAATAAAGCTAGGGTAAAACGTGAGTTTATTGAAACAGGTAGAACTCAAGGCGACTATATTGAAGTACTATCCGGCATTGTAAATGACGAAGAAATTATTGATGAAGGTGCTCGTAGTGTAAAAGATGGTCAAGAAGTTAAAATTCTTGTAGTTGAATAAACTTGGAATTGCTGAGCAGACATAAATCCAGATTATACTAATTCCGTTTAATAACATTAAAAATCATCTTTTTTAAGAGGATGAAAAAAGACTAAAACCAATGACCAAAAATAAAAAGAATAAAAAAGTAAATAAGGAGTTTGGTTTATCCTCTTGGGCCATCAACAACAAAACAACCATGTATGTGTTGATTGCGCTAATATTATTTCTTGGTGCAAGTGCCTATTTTAGTATGCCAAGAGAAAGCTTTCCAGAGATTAAAGAAACTAAAATCTACATTAGTTCGGTTTACCCTGGAAACACAGCGGAAGATATTGAAAAACTCATTACAGACCCTATTGAAGACAAACTTAAAACGGTTAGTAATGTGGTTGAAATCACCTCAACCTCGCAAGAAGATTACTCCATTGTAATAGTTGAGTTTGATGAAAATATTCCTGTTGAAGCTGCAAAACAAAAAATTAAAGACGAAGTAGATTCGGAAACCTCAGGTGAAGATTGGCCAATATTTAATGGTGCTAAAGTGGAACCAAATGTTTTCGACTTAAGTATGTCTGAAGAAATCCCAATTCTTAATATTAATATCTCTGGAGACTATCCCGTAGATAAACTTAAAGAATTCGGCGAATATCTTGAAGATGAAATTGAAGGGCTTCAAGAAATTAAACAAGTAGATATTCGTGGGGCTCAAGAAAAAGAAGTAGAAGTAGCTGTAGATATTTATAAAATGATGGCTGCTCAAGTCAGTTTTGATGATATTATCAATACCATAAGTAGAGAAAACATGACGATGTCTGCAGGTAATTTAATTACTAGCGGCCAACGCAGAACTATCAGAATTATAGGAGAAATAGAGGACCCTAAAGAATTAGAAAGTTTTGTGGTAAAGTCTGAAAAGAATAACCCTATTTATCTTAAAGACGTTGCCAAAGTAACATTTAAAGACGAAGATAAAACAACTTATGCCCGAGAGTTTGGCGCGCCTGTTGTCATGCTGGATGTAAAAAAACGAGCGGGAAAAAACATGGTAGCTGCTGCAGAACAAATTCAGGTAATTGTTGAAAATGCTATTGAAAATAAATTTCCGCCAGATTTAAAAGTTACCATTGCTAACGATCAGTCTTCAAAAACTATTGGTCAAGTAGATGATTTAGTTAATAACATTATCTTCGGAATTATTCTAGTTGTAACCGTTTTAATGTTCTTCTTAGGATTTAAAAACGCCCTGTTTGTAGGTTTTGCAATACCTATGTCCATGTTTATGTCTCTAATGATATTGAACTTACTGGGTTATACCATGAACACCATGATTCTATTTGGGTTAATTATGGGCCTAGGTATGTTAGTAGATAACGGTATTGTTGTGGTAGAAAATGCCTATAGATTAATGAGTGAAGAAGGCATGAGCCGTATTGAAGCTGCCAAAAAAGGTATTGGCGAAATAGCATTTCCTATCATCATTTCAACAGCAACAACAGTAGCTGCATTTATTCCGTTAGGCCTATGGCCAGGCGTTATGGGACAGTTCATGAAATATTTTCCAATTACTCTATCTGTTGTTTTAGGGTCTTCTTTATTTGTTGCCATATTCTTTAACTCCGTTTTGGTATCTCAGTTTATGACCACTGAAGATAAAGACATGCCTTTAAAAAACATAATTAAAATTTCAGCAATTATTGGAGGTCTCGGTTTGTTAATTCTAATTTTTGGTGGTGCATATAGAGGTTTAGGAACCTTAATGATAGTCAATGTTGGTTTATTATGGATATATAGATTATTCCTAAGAAAATGGGCCAACAGTTTTCAAAACAATATTTTACCTAAATGGGAGCGTTTCTATGAAAAAACCCTTCGTGCTGCTTTAAGTGGAAAAAAACCGGCATTCATTACTATAGGAACCTCTGTTTTATTAATTATAGCATTTGTTGGTTTTGGAGCTTCCGTTGGAAGTCAGCGTACAAAAGTTGAATTCTTTCCAGAAAATAAACCTAATCAGATTATTGCCTATATAGAATACCCAGAGGGAACAGATATTAAGAAAACTAATGCCATTACTAAAGAGATTGAAGAACGTTTTTATAATATCATTAATGAAGACGTTTATAAAAATGGAGATTTTAATTTCTTAACCGAAAGTGCTGTTTCTCAAGTTGGAGAAGGTGCAGGGAATCCACAAACAGATGGTGGCTCCGCTGCAGAAATGCCGCATAGAGGAAAAATTACCGCTAGCATGCGTGAATTTAAATTTAGAAAAGGAGCAGATAGTCAGGAATTGCTTAAAAAGATTCAAGAAGGCCTTAAGGATATTTATCCAGGGGTATCGATTTCCGTTGAAAAGGATGCCGCTGGTCCGCCTACCGGATATCCCATAAATGTTGAATTAGAAGGTGAAGATTATGGAGAGATCATAACGACTGCTGAAAAAATGCGTGATTTTATAAACTCTAAGAATATCCAAGGTATTGATGAATTAAAAATCGACGTGAATAAATCAAAGCCTTCGATGCAGGTTATTGTTGATAGAAAAAAAGCTGGAGAGTTAGGAGTAACCTCGGGTCAGGTTGGACAACAATTACGTAATTCTATTTTTGGTGCAAAAGCAGGTATTTACAAAGAAGACGGCGAAGATTATGATATTTATGTGCGCTTTAATGCAGAAAACAGATATAATACTAGTGCTATTTTCAATCAGAAAATAACCTTTAGAGATATGGCTTCTGGACAGATAAAGGAAATACCTGTTTCTACTGTTGCTAAACAATCTAATAACTCTGGTTTTAGTGCCATAAAACATAAAGATGTTAAGCGTGTTGTTACACTTTACTCCGCTTTAGCTCCAGGTTTTACGGATGCTGGCGCTATTGTATCTAAGATTCGAAATGAGATGCAAGGTTTTACTGAAAAACCAGATGGTGTAAAGATTGATTACACCGGACAGATTGAAGAACAAAATAAACAAATGGCCTTTTTGATGGGTGCCTTTTTTACTGGTTTAGGTTTAATATTCTTCATTTTAATTTTCCA
>NZ_CAJQQI010000012.1 GCF_905480415.1 uncultured Algibacter sp.
TAAGAAATATCGTTTAAATCATCTTTCATTATAAAATCATAACCACCATCAACAGTAAATGTTTCATCTAGCCCATCAAGTTCGTCTTCTAAAATGGAATTTGTACTCATCGTATTTTGATGGAATTTTTCTTTTTTAAACAATTCATCCAAGTCAGAATCAACTATTTTAAAAAGCTTAATTTTTATGGTCGCTTCATCATCATCAATGTTATAGCCAGCTTCGTAAAATTTTGCTATACCTTCATCAATAATATCATTAGATTTATACATATTTTTTGGTATAATCCGCGTAGATTCTGCAATATATAAACGATGTTTAACATATGCTTGTAAATGTTGCGTTGCTGAAACTACTTTTTTATTAAATTCAGTTTGGGTGGTTTTATCGTTTAATTTATCTGTAGAGCACATAGCTTATGGTATTAAATTAGTTCTTTAAAATTACAAAATTTTTAGTTCAATCACATGATATTTGTCATTTGAAAACTAATGAAAGATGATTATATCATTAGCAAAGTTGTATCTTTGAGACCATGCTTAATCATCTTAAAACACATATTGAAAATAGGCTAGGTTTTTTAAATCAAAGTAAAATCCTTATTGCTATTTCTGGAGGTTTAGACAGTGTTGTTTTAACACATTTATGTCACAAATTAGGGCTCAATATCGCATTAGCACATTGTAACTTTAATTTAAGAGGAAATGAGAGTGATGCTGATGAAGATTTTGTTTTGCAATTAGCAGAAAATTTAGAATTAGAAGTATTTGTAGAACGTTTTGACACGGAGTTGTATGCAAAAGATAACAAACGCTCCATCCAAATGGCAGCGCGTGAATTACGTTATACTTGGTTCGCAGAACTCGCTGAGCAATTAAAATTCGATTATATTTTAACAGCACACCATGCTGATGATAACTTAGAAACTTTTATAATAAACTTTACTAGAGGTACAGGATTAGAAGGTTTAAAAGGGATTCCAGAAGTTAATGATAAGTTTGTTAGACCTTTGTTATCTTTCTCAAGTAAGGATATAGAAACTTGCGCTCAAGAGAATAATATGAAGTGGCGAGAGGATAGCAGCAATAAATCGGTTAAATATTTAAGGAATAAATTACGACATGAAGTTATCCCTATTTTAAAGGAGATTAATCCTAGTTTATTACAAAGTTTTCAGAGTACGCTAAGTAACTTAAATGACACGGCCGATATTATTGAAGAAAGTACAAATGCAGTATTAAAGCGAGCCATTGAAACCATTGATGAGAATCATGTAGCGTTTAAAATTTCAGAATTTAAAAATGTAAATAATCCAAAAGCATATTTATTTGAGATTTTTAAAGATTACGGATTTACAGAATGGAACGATGTTGTTGATTTATTAGATGCTGAAACGGGAAAGCAAGTGTTTTCCAATACACATAGACTTATCAAAAACAGAAACCAGTTATTGCTAAGCAAAATTCAGCTTAATGATTATCAAGAAATTTTGATTTCAGAAGCCGATAAAAAGAAACAAACAACGCTAGGAATTTTGTTTTTTGATGAAACTGATGCTGTTTTAGAACCTTCTTTAAACTGTATTTATGTAGATAAAGCATTATTAAAATTTCCATTAACTTTAAGAAATAAAAAAGAAGGAGATGTGTTTTATCCGCTGGGAATGTCTGGAAAGAAAAAATTAAGTAAGTATTTTAAAGATGAAAGATTATCGCTTTTAGATAAAGAAAATACGTGGTTATTGTGTTCCGGTGGCCATATAATTTGGGTTGTTAATAGAAGGGTAGATAATCGTTTTAGAGTAACCGAAAACACAAAGCATATTTTAAAAATAGAATTAAAACCATAATCACCATTTGAAGTTACAAGGACAAATAGTTGACATACAAAATAGGCGAATTTTTAAAGGTGAAATATCCGTAGAAAATGGTAAAATTATAAGTATTAAAGAAAAAGACCATGATGTAAATGATTATATCATGCCTGGTTTTGTAGATGCCCATATTCATATTGAAAGTTCTATGTTGGTGCCAAGTGAGTTTGCTAAATTGGCAGTAAAACATGGAACGGTTTCTACTGTTTCAGACCCGCATGAAATAGCCAATGTACTTGGAGTGGAAGGTGTGGAGTTTATGATTGAAAATGGTAAGGAAGTCTCTTTTAAATTTAATTTTGGTGCACCCTCGTGTGTGCCAGCAACCAAATTTGAATCAGCAGGAGCTGTTATAGATTCAGAGGATATTAAAACATTACTTAAAAATCCAGATATTAAGTATTTAGCAGAAATGATGAATTACCCAGGCGTTCTTTTTGATGATGAAGAAGTCATGAAAAAAATAGCATGGGCAAAACATTATAAAAAACCAGTTGATGGTCATGCACCTGGACTAAGAGGAGAAGATGTTTCGAAATATATAAGTGCAGGAATGTCTACAGATCATGAATGCTTTACTTATGATGAAGCATTAGAGAAACTTCAAAAAGGCATGAAAATCTTAATTAGAGAAGGAAGTGCAGCCAAAAACTTTGAAGCTTTAATCGATCTTTTGGAAGATCATTTTGAAAACATGATGTTTTGTAGTGATGATAAACATCCAGATGATTTAATAGTCGGGCATATTAATCAGCTTTGTGCTAGAGCAGTAGCAAAAGGAATTGATGTTTTTAAGGTATTGAAAGTGGCTTGTATTAATCCAATTAAACATTATAATTTGGATGTTGGTTTATTAAAAGTTGGTGACGATGCAGATTTTATTGTTGTTGAAGATATAAAGCGTTTTAATACGCTTCAAACTTATATTAATGGTGAGTTAGTTTTTAATAATGGCGTCTCAAATATAAAACCAGTGTCTTTTGAAAATTTAAATAATTTCAACTGTAACATAAAAGAAGTATCAGATTTTAAAATAGAATCTACAGCAAAACAAATTCGTGTTATTGAAGCTTTGGAAGGGCAATTAGTAACTAATGAACTCATAGAAGATGCTTTAATCGAAAACGGAAACTTAGTTTCAAATACAGAAAAAGATATATTAAAAATGGTAGTAGTGAATCGTTACCAAAATCAAAATCCGGCTATAGGGTTCATTAAAAACTTTGGTTTAAAGGAAGGCGCTATTGCGAGTTCGGTTGGTCATGATTCTCATAATATTATCGCTGTTGGTGTTTCAGATGAGGACATTTGTAGAGCAGTGAATTTAATTATTGAAAATAAAGGAGGTATTTGTGCTTTTTCAAACTTAGAAGAAAAAATAGTGTCACTGCCAGTTGCAGGAATTATGAGCGATAAGGATGGCGCAACCATCGGGAAACAATATGCTGAGTTGGATAAAATGGCTAAACGTTTGGGGAGTAAATTGAATGCGCCTTACATGACGTTGTCGTTTATGGCACTATTGGTTATTCCATCATTAAAATTAAGTGATAAAGGTTTGTTTAATGGCTCTGAATTTAAATTTACTACCATAGAAGTTAATTAGAATATGCCAATAATAGAGTCAACTTATAAACCACCATTTTACTTTAAAAACGGATTTATTTCAACAGTGTATTCCGGGTTAGTAAGACGTGTGTCTTTAAAGCAAGAACGAGAACGTATTAAATTAAAAGATGGCGATTTTCTAGATTTGGATTGGAGTTTTTCTGAATCTAAATCAAGTAAGCTTATTATTTTATTACATGGTCTTGAAGGAAATGGCCAACGTCCGTATATGACTGGAACTGCTAAACTTTTTAATAAAAATGGTGTAGACGCAATTTGTGTAAATTTTAGAGGATGTAGTGGAGAAGATAATTTAAAATATTATAGTTATCATTCAGGTGCTACGGAAGATTTAGAGGCTGTAATTGAACATGCTGTTTCAGTTAAAAAGTATTCAGAAATACATCTAAAAGGCATCAGTCTTGGAGCAAATATTATTTTAAAATATTTAGGAGAACGAGATAAAGTTCCTACGCAAGTTAAAACAGCAATTGCTGTTTCTGTACCATGCTATCTATCCGGGTCTGCTAGAGAATTACATACTTTTAAAAATAAACTATATCACGATAGGTTTTTAAAGCATTTAGTAAATAGATTAAGGACTAAGCAACAACGCTTCCCAGACTTATTAAAAATAGAAGAACTAGATGCTATTAAAACATTAACAAGTTTTGATAACGTTTATACTGCAAAAGCACATGGTTTTGAAAATGCTCTAGATTATTATCTTAGGTGTAGCAGTTTACAATTTCTTCCAAATATAAAAACACCCACATTAATTATTAATGCATTAAATGATTCATTTTTATCAGCAGAATGTTATCCTGTTAAAGAAGCAAAAAATAATCGTAATTTACATTTAGAGATGCCCAATCATGGAGGGCATTCAGGGTTTGTTGGCAAGAAAAATGTGTATTATAATGAGAGACGCGCTTTGGAGTTTATTAAGGATAACAGTTAATTTTTAAGACTCACAGTAAATTCTTCCATAACTATTTCCCATAATTCGGGAAGTACAAAATCTAAAATAACATCATACTTTTTAAAAGCGCAGTTAATCCATTGTTAAAATATGGTATTGGCATCTTAGTCATTTTATTTTTTTTGTATCTTAATACGAAAATAAAATTATGCCAACATTCACATTAAAAATTAATAACAAAAGCCATACTGTTGAGGCGGATATGGATACACCCTTGTTATGGGTTCTTAGAGATCAAATAGATTTAGTAGGTACCAAATATGGGTGTGGTATTGGGCAATGTGGAGCTTGTAATATCCATGTAAATGGTAATGTAATGAGAAGTTGTTTGTTGCAAGTGTCCCAAGCAGAAGGTATGGATATCACAACTATTGAGGGGTTGTCTGAAAATGGTGATCATCCAGTACAAAAAGCGTGGAAAGAAGTTGATGTGCCACAATGTGGCTATTGTCAAGCAGGTCAAATCATGACGGCTTCAGCTTTTTTGAATAATAATCCTAGTCCTTCTGAATTAGAAATTAGAAATGCTATGAATGGTAATATTTGCAGGTGTGCTGCGTATAATAGTATCGAGGAGGCTGTAAAAGTGGCCTCTAAAAAAATAAGTTAATTAACCTGTAAATATCTTTATAATGAAACCTTCAAAACGAATAACATTTAATAGAAGATCATTCTTAAAAACATCGGCATTAGCCAGTGGTGGTATGCTAATAGGTTTTAATTTATTTAATGCATGTAAGCCGGATGCAAAAATGCCAGTTGATTTAAGTCAGTTAAATTACAATGATTTTAATGCTTTTATAAAGATTTCTCCCGAAGGGAAAGTCACTATTTTTTCACCAAACCCAGAAATTGGTCAAGGTGTTAAAACGTCTATGCCCATGTTAATTGCCGAAGAATTGGAAGTGGCTTGGGATGATGTTTATGTTGAGCAAGGCAAGCTTGATACTAAAAATTATACGCGTCAGGTAGCTGGTGGAAGTCAGTCAATAAGACAAGGTTGGGAGCCTTTAAGACAAACAGGAGCGACGGCAAGACAAATGTTGATTAATGCTGCAGCGGCTAGATGGGGCGTTGATGCTTCAGAATGTACTGCCAAAGTTGGCGTTATTACTAATTCGAAAGGAGAAACATTAGGGTATGGAGATGTTGTTTTAGAAGCTTCTGTGCTTGAAGTTCCAGAAGATGTTACTTTAAAGGACCCAAAAGATTTTACTATTATTGGTAAAGGAAAAGGGAATGTAGATATTGATAAAATTATAACTGGAAAGCCACTTTTTGGGATAGATTATAAAGAAGAAGGTATGCTTTATGCTACAGTTTTGCGACCACCAGCTTTTGGGCAGATCTTAGTATCTTATGATGATTCTGGAGCAAGGTCTTTACCTGGAGTTATTGATGTGATAACCATTGGTAAAAAAGTTAGAGACTATCAAGAAAGTGGAAAGTGGAATTGGTCCATGAAAATGAGTAATTCAGATAAAGTGGTTGTAATCGCTAAAACCACTTGGGATGCTATGAAAGGGAAGAGTGCTATTAGAGCAACTTGGAAAACCGAAACACCTCTTGAAAGTTCGGGAAATCACGACAGTATATTATTAGATTTATTGAATGGAAATGAATTTAATACAATGCGAAAAGATGGTAATGTAAAAGAGGCTTTTACCTCTGCAGACAAGGTAATGGAGCGTGTTTACGAATCACCTTTCTTACCTCACAATACGCTAGAACCAATGAATTTCTTTGCAAATGTAACACCTGATAAAGTGCATTTGGTTGGCCCAGTTCAAACACCGCAAGCTGCAGCTGAAGTAGTTTCAGATTTATTAGGTCGAGATATTGAAGATATTCATGTAGAGATGACTAGAATGGGAGGAGGTTTTGGACGTCGATTATATGGTGATTTTGTTTATGAAGCGGCTGAGATTTCTAATGCTATTCAAAAACCTATAAAAATAGTGTCATCAAGAGAAGATGATATGACTACAGGGGTTTATCGACCTTCAACAAAATATAAAATAGCAGCTTCAATAAAAGATGGTAAGTTAACAGGTTATCACTTAAAAGAAGCTTGTGTTAATGGAAATATGTATGGCTCAATTCCTAATTTTTTCCCAGCAGGTGCTATTGAAAATTATCAAGTGGATACGGCAAATTATAAAAGTAATATTACTACAGGCGCGTGGAGAGCACCTTTTACAAATTTCTTGGCAAGTGCAGAGCAAAGCTTTTTTGATGAGTTAGCTGAAGAATTAGGATTAGATAGAGTTCAATTGCACATGGATTTACTTGATAAGGTCAAAAAGAATCCTGATCCTAAAATTGATTACAGTCCAGAACGTTTACAAGGTGTATTAAAATTAGCTGTTGAAAAATCAAATTGGGGTAAAACTGAAGCAGGTGTTTATCAAGGGCTTTCTGTTTATTATTGTCATAACACACACGTTGCTGAGGTTGCTGATATTACCATGGAAAATGGTGTCCCTAATGTTAAGAAGGTTACTTGCGCTATAGATTGTGGTATTGTTATCAATCCATTGGGTGCCATGAATCAAGCTAAAGGAGGTGTTATTGATGGCATAGGACACGCATTGTATTCTGATTTTGGTTTCAGCAATGGAATTCCACAATCTAATAATTTCAATACATATCAATTGATTCGTATGGGGCAAACACCCAAAGTAGATGTACATTTTATCGAAAGTAATATCGATCCAACTGGTCTAGGAGAACCTACATTACCGCCTGTTGGGGCAGCGGTAGCTAATGCCATTTATAAGGCAACAGGTAAGCGCTTAACCAAGCAGCCCTATATAAGTAACATGAATGTT
Source organism: uncultured Algibacter sp. (assembly GCF_905480415.1). Taxonomy (GTDB): domain Bacteria; phylum Bacteroidota; class Bacteroidia; order Flavobacteriales; family Flavobacteriaceae; genus Algibacter_B. Next base: position 7,295 of record NZ_CAJQQI010000012.1, read on the forward strand.
AGTGAAAAGGTTTTGGGCTAAACTTAAACAGACTATGGCAAATAAAAGCCTTTTTATAAAGGCTTTTGCTAGTTTTAACGTATGACACACGAGTTTAATAAAATTGTAGAGGAAGGAATTAAAGCAAATACAAATGGGCTCAAATCTGTTTTGGCTTCAGTGGTTGCTTTAGACGGATCTTCATATCGTAGACCGGGAGTAAGAATGCTTATTTTGGAAAATGAAACCTTGATTGGAGCTGTTAGTGGTGGTTGTGTAGAAAAAGAAATTTTATTACAAGCTCAAACTGTTTTTAAAAACGGTGTCCCAAAAATAATGACTTATGATGGACGCTACCGTTTAGGTTGTGAAGGCGTTTTATACATTTTGATCGAACCATTTAATCCAGATCGGGAATTTATTAATACTTTTTCTGAATGTTTAAAAAATCGAAAACCGTTTGAAGTGTTGTCTTATTTTGAAAAACGAGAAGGCGTAAATTCCGAATTTGGGTCTTTTGTGAAGATCGATAAAGAATCCTTTCCATTAGATAGGTCGCATACTAAAAGCAGAATTTCTAAGTGGTCTGTATTTAAACAAGTTATGCCACCATGTTTCAAATTATTGATTGTGGGGTCAGAACATGATGCCGTTCAATTATGTAAATATGCAGCACTAACGGGGTGGGAAGTGACAATATTAGCAAGAGCTACAGAATCAAAATCTATTAAATATTTTCCTGGAGCACATGCAATTTATGCAACTACGCCAGAAGATTTTGATGTTTCCAATATTGATAATCAAACAGCTATAACACTAATGACTCATAATTTCGCTTATGATTTACGTTATTTAGTGGCTCTGCAAAAAGTAACACCAAACTATATAGGATTGTTAGGCCCTATTCGAAGACGCGATGATTTAATGTCTCAATTTATAGAATACTGTCTTGAAATTCCAGATGAATTTTTAGACTCCATTCATGGTCCCGCGGGTCTTAATATTGGCTCTGAAACCCCTCAAGAGATTGCTATTTCTATTGTGTCTGAAATATTAGCATATACAAGAAATCAAGAGCCGATATCTCTTAGTAAAAAAGTTGGAAAAATTCATTCCAAATAATGGAGGCTAATAGAACACCGCAGACAGCAATTGTTATTTTGGCTGCTGGAGCCTCTAGTAGAATGGGAAGCCCTAAGCAGCTATTGAAGTGGGGTGACGATAGTTTATTAAATCATGCTATTAAGACTGCCATAGATTCAAAGGGTTCAGAAGTCATAGTTGTTTTAGGAGCTAATCATAAATTGATTCAGAAAGAAATTCATAATCATGCTGTAACTATTTTAAAGAATACTGATTGGAAGCACGGTTTAGGAAAATCAATAGCTTGTGCGGTAAAATACATCCTAGATGCAAAACCTATAACTGAGGCTGTACTTATAACACTAGCAGATCAGCCTTTAATAGATTCAGATTATTTGAATGACATAATTCAAAATTTTACACCAAAAGAAAATCAAATAATAGCAACAGCTTATGACCTTGGTAAAAATGGAGTTCCAGTACTTTTTGATAAAACTTATTTTGAAGCATTATCAAAATTAAGTAATGATTATGGAGCAAAGCAGCTTCTTGAAGCTTATGAATCTTTAGTAAAAACTTTAAAACCTCCATTAAAAAATGTAGATTTAGATTCGAAAGAAGATTATGAAAAACTTCACAATGCGAATTTTAAAATTAAATGAATAAATCATCAAAAGATAAAGCACTAACTCCAGAGACATTTAAAAATCTAAAAATAACGAAACCACAGACAAATAGTGTAGGTTTTAAAAGTGTTGTGACCGCCATTAGTCAGGTTTCTAAGTATATGAATCCTGTTGATACTTTTAAGTTAGCGCTTAAAATGAATCAAAAAGGGGGTTTTGATTGTCCAGGTTGCGCATGGCCAGATCCAGATGATGAACGTTCTTCTTTAGGAGAATTTTGTGAAAATGGAATCAAAGCCATTGCTGAGGAAGCTCAAAATAAAACCATTGGGCCTGATTTTTTCACTAAGTATTCTGTTGATGAATTAGCAAATTGGTCTGATTTTGAAATTGGAAAATCTGGACGTTTAGCAGAACCTATGTTTCTTGCTGAAGGAGCAACACACTATCAGCCCATATCTTGGGACGATGCTTTTAAAAAAGTAGGACAGCATTTAAATGATTTAAACCATCCTGATGAAGCGGTATTTTATACCTCTGGTAGAACAACAAACGAAGCTGCATTTTTATATCAATTATTCGTACGAGAATTTGGAACCGCCAATTTACCAGATTGCTCAAACATGTGTCATGAAGCAAGCGGAAGTGCTTTGTCTGAAACATTAGGTATTGGAAAAGGCTCGGTTACTTTAGACGATTTATATAAAGCTGAGGTGGTTATGGTAATTGGCCAAAATCCAGGGACAAATCATCCTAGAATGTTGACCGCTTTAGAAAAGTGTAAAAAAAATGGTGGTAAAATAATTGCTGTTAATCCACTTCCAGAAGCTGGATTAATAAAGTTTACCAATCCGCAAAACCCTGTAAAACTATTATTAGGAGGAACCCAAATAGCAGATGTGTTTGTTCCAATTACAATTAATGGAGATGTTGCATTTTTTAAAGCGATACTTCTAAAGTTATTGGAGAAAGAAGACACTCTGGGCAATGTTTTTGATAAAGCATTTATCACTGAATTTACGCAAGGCTATGATAGTTTTATTACAGATTTAAAACAGTATAATTTTGATGAATGTTTGAAAGCATCAGGAGTATCTTTAGAAATATTTAACGACGTTTTCGATTTAATTCTAAACAACAATAAAATCATTATTTGTTGGGCTATGGGCTTAACACAACATGAGAATGCCGTTGATAATATCAGAGAAATAGTCAACTTATTATTATTAAAAGGAAGTATTGGTAAAGAAGGGGCGGGCACATGCCCTGTTCGTGGACATTCTAATGTACAGGGCGATAGAACGGTTGGAATTTGGGAATCTGCTCCACAAGCGTTTCTAGATAAAATAGAAAATAAATACGGTTTTAAACCTACAACAAAGCATGGTTATTCAGTTATAGATGCCATAAAAGCGATGTACGAGAAAAAAGCTAAAGTATTCTTCGGTTTGGGAGGTAATTTTATTTCAGCAGTTCCAGATACACGGTATTCGGATCAAGGATTAGCAAATTGTAATCTTACGGTGCATGTCAGTACAAAACTCAATCGTTCGCATTTAGTTACTGGAAAAGAAGCATTAATTTTACCATGTTTAGGGCGGTCGGAGAAAGATTACCAGAAAACTGGAGTTCAAGTACAAAGTGTAGAAAATTCAATGGGTATAGTATCTTCAACTAAGGGGGTTTTAGAGCCTTGTTCTAAAGATTTGCTAAGTGAAGTTGCTGTGGTTTGTGGCATTGCAAATGCCACTTTAAAAGAGCGTTCAAAAATCAATTGGTTGGAGTATAAAGATGACTATAAATTAGTACGTGATGATATTGCTGAAGTTGTTGATGGATTTGATGATTTTAATAAGCGATTAAAACAACCTTCTGGATTTTATTTGCCCAACGGGGCTAGAGTGAGACAGTTTAAAACCAAAACAGGTAAAGCTAATTTTTCTAGCAATAAACTTCCAGACTGGGAATTAAAGGAAGAAGAATTAATTATGATGACCATTCGTAGTCATGACCAATTTAATACGACTATTTACGGATTAGACGATCGCTACAGAGGTGTTTTTAATGAACGCCGAATTGTTTTCATGAATCGTGAAGATATGAAAGCACGTAATTTACAAGAACAGCAAGTAGTTAATTTGAAGTCAGAGTATAAGGGGGTCATTCGAGAAGCTTACAATTTTAAAATTGTGGGTTATGATATCCCTAGAAACTGTTGTGCCACGTATTTTCCGGAAACGAACGTGTTAGTACCTTTAGATAGTTTTGCACACACAGCTAAAACACCGGCTTCAAAAAGTGTTATTATTACGGTTGAAGCTAATCAGTAAATTTTTATAGTTTAAATATTTTTCTATCTAAAAATATAGTAATTTTAATATTTATATAAGTTAAAATATGAAGCCCACACGATTTGAAACTGCGATTGCATTAATTGATAAAGCGAACTCTGAAGATATAAATTCTTATGAGGTAGCAGGTTTAAACTACCCAAAAGAATTACTGTACTCGCAACGTATGACGAGGAAGTTGTTGAGGTTCGAACCTAATGCATCAAAAGCACTTCAGATAGCGGCACGTGCACAACATATTTGTCGTTGGAAAATAGCACGTGACGCCTACCCAATGGACCGCGTTGGGTATTTAAAATGGCGTGAAACCTTAAAGAAAATGCACGCAGATTTAACTGCCGACATATTAGAACAAGTAGGTTTTGATGACCAATTTACGGATAGAGTTAAAGCTATTATTCTTAAAAAACTAATTAAGAAAAACGAAGAGTCTCAAACTATAGAAGATATTATATGTTTGGTGTTTTTAGATTATTATTTTGAAGAGTTTGCTGCAAAACACAATGATGAAAAAGTTATTGATATACTAAAAAAAACTTGGATTAAAATGTCTGATAAGGGTCATGAGGCTGCTTTGAAAATTCCCTTTTCTGAAAAAAGTTTGATTTTAGTAAAACAGGCTATTTCTTAAATGTAAACAAATGACTAAACTAAGTAATTCATTAAGTCAAACAATGTTTGATAAATTACCCGAAACCTATGAATGTTCAAGTTGTGAAACCTTTATAAAATAAAATACCATTCGTCTAAACTAAAAAGTTATTCATCGATACTAAATTTTTAATAAACGAAGAATTTTTAATAAAATACTTACTTTTTTTATTTTTGTTAGTAAACTATTTATTGTAAAAAATGCGAAAGTTGAAAATATTGATTTTGGAAGATGACATCATCGAAGTGATGAAATTGAATAGAACCATTTCATCACTTAAATTAAATCACAAAATTATTGAGGCAAATAATGGTGAGGATGCTTTAAAACTATTAGAAAATAAAGAGGAATTACCTGATATAATTTTATTAGATTTAAACATGCCAAAAATTAATGGTATTGAATTTTTAAGTATGATTAAAAAAGATCCTATGTTACAATATTTGCCTATCGTTATTTTAACCACCTCAAATAATCACAAAGACAGATTGGAATGTTATAAATTAGGTATTGCGGGGTATGTTTTAAAACCCTTAAAATATAAAGAGTATGTGTCTAAAATAGAAAAATTACTGGCCTATTGGAGTATTAATGAACTAAGAATAAAATAATGAAAGGTATAGTTTTTACAGAATTTTTAGATTTAGTTGAAAATAAATTTGGATTGCAAATGTTAGATACCATTTTAAATGAATCTAACTTAGAGTCGAATGGTATTTATACATCTGTTGGAACTTATAACTTTTCTGAAATGCTTCAATTACTGCAAAGCTTAAGTGGCCATACGGATATATCAATTAATGATTTGTTATTGGTTTATGGAGAACACTTTTTTAGTGTTATTAAAGAAAGTTATTCTAGTTTATTAGCAACTTACAAGGACCCAGTAGAAATGTTGGCCTCTATAGAAGACCATATCCATGTAGAAGTTAAAAAAATATATCCAGAGGCCGAACTACCAACATTTGAAATAGAAGAGAAAACTGAGAATTCTTTAGTTATGATTTATAAATCTAGTAGAGCCATGCATCATTTTGGATTGGGATTAATGAATAAAACATTTGAACATTTTAATTCTACGGCTTCCATTGTATTAGAGAAAATAAAAGAAAATGGAACAGAAGTGAGGTTCATTGTAAACAAAAATTAATGTCAAATAGTGAAATAGATATCCTTAAACGTGCTTTAGCTCGTGAAAAAGCAGCGAGAAAAGCGGCTGAAAAAATATTAGAAAGTAAAGCATATGAATTATATGTTATATCGGAACAACTCAAGGAATCTAACTCAACACTTGAAAAGCTTGTAAAAGAAAAAACATTAGAGCTAAAAGGTGTTTTTGAAAATATTATTGATGCCTACGTTGTCATAGATCTTAATGGAGACGTTATTAAAATGAATGATCCTGCAATAGGATTATTGGGTTTTGATAATTCAAATAAAGCATCTAATGTGTTTTCCATAGTCGAGAGTTCTGAGGCTGATAATGTAGAAAATGCTTTTAAAAGATTATTATATGATGGTTACCTCACCAACTTTGAGGTTAAAATTAAAACAAAATCGAATATAAAAAAGCTTGTACATGTCAATGCAAGTATTATTCTAGACGACAATAATAATCCAATTGCCGCTCAAGGAATTGTTAGAGATATAACAGCAAGTAGAAAAGCTGAAGATAATCTTATAGAATCTGAAAATCGTTTAGCTTCACTTATACTTAATTTAGATAGTGGTATTGTAGTAGAAGATGAAAATCGAAAAATAGTTTTAACGAATAAAAAATTCTGTGATCTTTTTGATATTCAAGATACCCCTGAGTCTTTAATAGGTATGGATTGTGCTATTGCATCTCAGTACACTAAAAAATTATTTGCAGATCCTGATGCTTATGTAGAAAAATCGAATGACATATTTAAAAATAAAACAACTATTTTAGGTGATGAGTTAACAATGATAGATGGGAAAATATTAGAACGAGATTTTGTTCCAATAATAACAAAGAATGAATCTAAAGGGTATCTATGGACTTTTACTGATGTATCAATAAAGAGAGGTTTTAGAAAAAGTCTGGAAGCTCAAAGACAGAAATATAGAAATATAATAGCTAATATGAATCTTGGTTTATGTGAGGTAAATACAGATGGTATTATAATTATGACGAATCAAAGTTTTTTAGAAATGTCGGGGTTTACGGATGCTGAATTAATAGGAAAAGATGCGATATCAATATTTACTGATCTCAGCGAGGCTGATATTTTAGTTGAAGAAAATAAAAAAAGAAATAAAGGAGAATCGAATTCTTATGAGTTAAAAGTGAAAATCAAATCTGGTGAAGAAAGACTTTGGCTTATCAGTGGAGCCCCACATTATAGTATAAATGGAGAAATAGTGGGTTCTATTGGTATTCATTTAGATATTACTGAATTAAAGATGTTACAACTTCAAAAGGAAAATCTAGTAATTGAACTAGAAAAAAGTAACGATGAGCTTCAGGAATATGCGCACATTGTATCTCATGATCTGAAGTCACCATTGCGAAGTATTGATGCTCTAATTTCTTGGATTAAAGAAGACAATAAGGATAAACTTGATGAAGTTTCGATTGAAAATTTTAAGCATATCGAGACTACTTTAGAGAAAATGGAGTTACTGATTTCTGATGTTTTAGAGTATTCTAGTGTTGGTTTCTCGGACCAAGAAAAAAATCTTGTTAATTTAGATGATGTTGTACATGGCTTAATAGATATGATGTATAAGCCAGACCACGTTAAAGTCGAAGTTTTAAATAAACTACCGATATTAACAGGTGATAAAACGAAATTGCAACAAGTATTTCAAAACCTAATTAGTAATGCTATTAACTTTATAGATAAGGACCAAGGGTTTGTTAAAATTAAGGTTGAAGAATTGCCAGCACATTATCAATTTTCGGTTCAGGACAATGGAATGGGTATTGAGGAGAAGTATCATGATAAAATTTTTAAAATATTTCACGCTGTAAATAAGAGTAAAGACTCTACTGGCATTGGGCTTTCTATTGTTAAAAAAATTGTGGATTTACATGATGGTAAAATATGGTTAGAAAGTAAACCTAATATGGGAACAACGTTTTTTTTTACTATTAAAAAATAACTATGGAACAACCTAATTTGTCATATATAAATGACCTTTCTGGCGGAGATGAATCTTTTAAGGAAAAGTTAATAAATATTATTAGAATGGAGTTCCCAAACGAAAGGGAAATTTACTTCAAAAACATAGAATCTAAAAAATTTAAAGAAGCTGCAGAGGTTGTGCATAAACTTAAACATAAAATTAGTATTTTAGGCCTGGAAAAAGGTTATGAAGTTGCCGCTAATTTTGAAAATAATTTAATTCAAAACAGCGAGTTAGGTAAGGTAGATTTCGAAAGTATTTTATCTGCTATAACAGACTTTTTAGCAAGCTATGATGTTATTTTATGAATTGTATTATTATTGATGATGAAGTTACTGCTAGAGTAATTATTGAGCAACTTTGTTCGAAAATTCCTGATTTAAATGTTTTGGATGCATTTCCTGATGCTATGCAAGCCATAAAATACTTAAATCAAAACGAAGTAGATATCATTTTTCTTGATATTCACATGCCAGATTTTAATGGGTTTGATTTTATTCAGGCCTTAAAAAATCCTCCCAAAATTATTTTAACAACGTCTGATTCTCAATTTGCTATTGAGGCATTTGAGTATGATTGTATTGTAGATTATTTGGTAAAACCAATCGTTTTACCGCGCTTTAAAAGGGCAATTAAAAAATCATTAGCCATTGCTGTAAAACCTTCTGAAGGTTTGTTAAATTCTAGTAATATTGCTGTAAGTTCGGGGGATTACTTGTATATAAATATAGATAGGCGTCTTATTAAAATCGATATTCCTAGTATTTACCTTGTTGAAGCCAAAGGCGATTACATCCACTTAAAGACTGAAAGTAAAAATTATACTGTTCATTCCACTTTAAAAAAGATAGAAGAGAAGTTGCCGGATGATTTATTTTTAAAAGTACACCGGTCATTTATTATTAATGTTCAAGAAATAATCGATATAGAAGATAATAGTGTGCTTATTAAAAAAGATATCATTCCGGTTAGCCGATCTAATAGAGCCGAGCTAATGAAACGTTTAAATCTTCTCTAACACTTAGCAAAAATATTAATCCTTTCTGATTAATTTTTATGTTTAGAAAAGGAGAGCTTTAAATAGTTTTTTTTTGGAATAGACATTACATGATGGTTTTTATTAATAATCATGAAACGATTATAATAGAGATACACCAAAATATTATCCTTCATATTTTTTTACATTAAAATATTGATATTTTTTTTAATTTTACTACTAATTATCAAAATGTAAATAGTTACCCTATTTGGTAATAAAGCTGATTGGAGACTTTATCCTCCAATAGTAATCATACTTCTGTTATTGTTATGTAATTTTGGTTCTTTTAATTTTTTTAAAGTGTCCATACCTCCGCGTACTTTAAACTTGGCTTGCACTGCTTTTCGAATGATTGGTTCAATGGATTTCCCTGCTCTTAAAGTTGTTAATATATCTGATTCTCCAGATGAGAACAAACAGTTTTTAAGTTGTCCATTAGCTGTTAATCGGAGTCTATTGCAGGAATCACAAAACGGATTAGTAACCGAGCTAATAATAGCAAAAGTTCCTTTATAATCTTTTATTTTATAGTTTTTAGCTGTGTCGTTAGGAGCGTCTTGTAGGCGTTCAAAGTTTTCATTTTCAAAAGCTTCATTTACATATTTCATGACTTCAGCATAAGACACCATTTTACCCATATCCCATTTATTGCCGTCAAAGGGCATAAACTCAATAAAACGAACAGAGATTGGTAAATCTTTGGTGAAATTGATGAAATCTATAATTTCATTATCATTAAAACCTTTCATCAATACCGCATTTACTTTTACTTTGAAGCCTTCTTCAACAAGTAATAAAATGTTGTTGTATACCTTTTTAAACTCATTTTTTCTTGTGATATGTTTAAACTTTCCTTCATCTAAAGAATCTAAACTTACGTTGATTTTATTAACACCGTTAGCTTTTAATACATCAATAAATTTATCAATAATAACAGCGTTGGAAGTGATGGATAATTCAACAGGAAGTGTGGCTAGTTTTTCTAAAATAACAGGTATATCTTTTCTAATTAGTGGTTCACCACCCGTAAGTCTAATTTTAGTTACGCCA
>NZ_CAJQQI010000013.1 GCF_905480415.1 uncultured Algibacter sp.
TTATAAATATCATTTCCATTTGCAAATAAAACTAAAGCAATTAATAAAAAGAATCCTACCATTTGCGCGTATTCCATAAACTTATCTCCTGGCTTCCTTCCAGAGATCATTTCATAAAGTAAAAACATCACATGACCACCATCTAATGCTGGGATAGGTAACAAATTTAGAACCCCTAACATAATGGATAAAAAGGCTGTGATACTCCAAAATACTTGCCAGCTCCAAAAGCTAGGAAAGATATCATAAATAGCTTTAAAGCCTCCTACACCTTTATAGGCTCCTGTGCTTGGTGTAAAAATAGCTCCTAATTGATCCCAATATGAAACTAATTTATCTTTAGCCTTATTTAATCCAACAGGAAAAGACTCTAAAAACCCATAGTCTTTTACATCAAAATTGTAATACCCTAAGGCCTCTAATGTTGCTGGTGTTGATGCTCCAGCTACAACTAATCCTAACAAAGCATCATCACTTACCACGAGTGGTACACTTATTTGCTCTTTATCTCTTTTAACCGTTGCAATAACATTTTGTCCTTTAAGCTTTTCTAAAGCTATTTTAACCTCATCTGTGTATTTGGTAGGATAGTCATTTAAGCCTAAAATAATGTCTCCTTTTTTTAAACCACTAGATTTATTATATGACGTATCAGGAACTTGAACCACAACAAATGGCTGCCTTAGACTAATAAGTCCTTTTTCCTTTGAATCCAATAATTGAGACAAGAAATCTTCTGGCATAGTCACTGTAGACTGACTCCCATTTCGTTCTATAAGAATTTCTTTTCCGAATAAAACTTTCTCAGAAATTTCAGAAAATGTTTCAATCTTATCACCATCTACCGCTAATATTTTATCACCGGTAAGAAGACCTGCTTTATTTGCTACCGTATTTTCAATAGCTAAACCATCTTTAATATTTTCATTTGGCAAAAACGTATCGCCATAAAAATAGCTCATTCCTATGTAAATCAAAATAGCTAATAAAAAATTAACCGTTACACCGCCTAACATGATAATTAAACGTTGCCATGCCGGTTTAGAACGAAACTCCCAAGGTTGTGGCTCTTGCGCCATTTGCTCGGTATCCATACTTTCATCAATCATACCAGCAATCTTCACATAACCGCCTAATGGTAACCAACCAATACCATAAACAGTATCACCAATCTTCTTTTTAAATAATGAAAACTTGATATCAAAAAATAAGTAAAACTTTTCTACTCTTGTTTTAAAAAGTTTTGCAGGGATAAAATGCCCCAATTCGTGCAAAACAATTAGCAACGAAAGACTTAGTAAAAACTGAGATATTTTTATAACAAATTCCATATATGGCTTAACATTTTTTTATAATCGCACAAAAGTAAGCTTTTAAACCAAGTTTAAAAAACCATTCTCCCAATGGTATCTGTTTTAACAATAATTTATGTTTGGTTTAAATTCATTCAAACTTAAAATCATTGTATTTTTGTATACGTTTTAATGTTAAAGTTCTAAAATGCTATCATTTTTTAAGGATTACAAAGTATTTGCTATCGTTTTTGGTGTTATCTCCATAATAATAATTGCCATTATTTATAACACACTTAATGTTTATCAACCGCTTCCTATTTATCAACCAACTATGGTAAGTACAGAACTTGTTGACAGTACGATACAGCATCAAAAAAAATATCATAAAATAGCTGATTTTAGCCTTACTAACCAAAATGGTAAAACCATTACTCAAAACACCTATAAAGATAAAATATACGTTGCCGATTTCTTTTTTACAACCTGCCAAACTATTTGCCCGATCATGACTGATCACATGATTGAAATTCAAAAAGAAATTATAGATGACCCCGATGTTATGTTGCTATCGCACTCCGTAACTCCAGAAATTGATAACGTTGCTCAATTAAAACGCTACGCCGAAAAGAAAGGCGTAAATGCTAAAAAATGGAATTTAGTTACGGGAGATAAAAAAGAAATTTATAAGCTGGCTCGTAAAAGCTATTTGGCTGTTAAAGATAATGGCGATGGCGGTCCTTTTGATATGGTGCATACCGAAAACTTTATGTTGATTGATAAAAAACGCCAAATAAGAGGGTTTTACGATGGTACCAATGCAGAAGATATTGATAGACTTCTTGAAGACATTCAAATTTTAAAAGAAGAAAAATAACAGCGATTTTTTTTGACTTAAATTTTATTTACGAATAGCTGTGTTAGGCCTGCCTGCCGGCAGGCCGGGATTGCAGAGGAAATCCTTTTTGTGCCTTGCTATAAGTTTGATTTGAAACGCATTGTAGGATATGCAAAACAAAATTGATGAGACACTGAAACAAGTTCAACACAAGAAAAATTGTAACCCTTCGACTTCGCTTAGGATATACTGCAAGCCGGAACCTATTAGTAACCTGCCTCCCGGCAGGCAGGCGCCAAAATAATTTTATCCATTCCAAAACTTTAAACGCCTAGACTTTTAAACTTATAAACTTTACACTACTTTTACTTCTTTAAAATCAATCTAAATAAGCTTGCAAAATACTTTAGCACATTTAAAACGCGGGGAACGCGCCATTATTACTGATGTTTCGTCTATTCACATCCCATTAAAACTACTTGAAATGGGTTGTTTGCCTGGTAATTCGGTAGAGCTTGTTCAGGTAGCTCCTTTTCAAGACCCTATGTATTTAAACATAAACGGATCGCACTTAGCTATTAGAAAAGAAACAGCTTCTCATATTTTAATAGAAAAAGTAGCCCATGAGTAAACAGATAAATGTAGCCCTGATTGGCAACCCAAATACCGGAAAAACCTCTGTTTTTAATGCGCTTACAGGTTTAAACCAAAAAGTTGGAAACTACCCTGGTATTACGGTTGAAAAAAAGCAAGGAATCTGCAAACTTCCTCGTGGTGTAAAAGCACATATTATTGATTTGCCTGGGACGTATAGTTTAAACGCATCATCATTAGATGAAAATGTGGTTATTGAACTATTACTCAATAAAAAGGATAAAGACTTTCCAGACATTGCGGTTGTTGTTACAGATGTTGAAAATTTAAAACGAAATCTTTTACTCTTTACTCAAATTAAAGACTTAGAAATACCAACTGTTTTGGTTATCAATATGGCTGACCGTATGCGTTATAAAGGTATCTCTTTAGACATTGGTTATTTAGAAGAGAAATTAAACACTAAAATAGCGCTTGTTAGTACTCGAAAAAATGAAGGTATTGATAAATTAAAACAGCTTATTTCAAATTATAAAGAAGTCTCTATTACCCCTTGCATCGATACGGCACAAATAGATGTTGATTACTTCGGGAATTTAAAAAAGGCATTTCCAAACCAGTTATTATACAAACTTTGGCTCGTTATCACTCAAGATGTCAACTTTGGGAAAACCGATAGAAACGAGATTGATCCTGTTGCCGATTTTAAAACAAAAAGTAAAGGGGATTTAAAACGTTTACAGCAGAAGGAAACTATAAAGCGTTATCAATTTATTAATAATGCGCTAGATGAAGGCCAAACTATAGACCTAAGTCAAGCCAAAGATTTACGCATAAAGCTTGATAGAATTTTAACGCATAAGGTATGGGGCTATGTTATTTTTGGAGTTATTTTACTTACCATATTCCAGGCTATTTACGATTGGTCTAGCGTGCCCATGGATCTAATTGATGGTTTATTTGCATCATTAAGCGAATGGACAAAAACCCAGTTACCGCAAGGTGCATTTACTAATCTACTTGCTGAAGGCATTATTCCGGGATTAGGCGGCATCGTGATTTTTATACCGCAAATTGCCTTTCTGTTTCTATTTATAGCTGTGCTTGAGGAAAGCGGCTATATGAGTCGTGTTGTGTTTTTAATGGACAGAATTATGCGACGTTTTGGACTTAGTGGAAAAAGTATTGTACCGCTTATTTCTGGTACCGCTTGTGCTATTCCTGCAATTATGGCAACTCGGAATATTGAAAGCTGGAAAGAACGTCTAATCACCATTTTAGTAACGCCGTTTACAACCTGTTCTGCCAGATTACCCGTTTACCTTATTATCATTGCTTTAGTCATCCCTGAAGGACGTATTTTGGGATTAAGTTACCAAGCGTTAACTTTAATGATGCTCTATCTCATTGGATTTGGAACCGCCATTATATCGGCTTATATTCTCAACAAGATTTTAAAAATAAAAAGTAAAACGTTTTTTGTAGTTGAAATGCCAAATTACAAATTACCGCTTTTCAAAAATGTAGCTTTAACAGTCATAGAAAAAACAAAGTCTTTTGTGTTTGGTGCTGGGAAAATAATTCTAGCTATATCTATTGTGCTTTGGTTTTTAGCGTCTTATGGTCCAGGCGAGGAATTTAATGATGCTGAAAATATTATAAAAACAGAATACGTTTCTGAAAACATATCTTCAGAAGATTTACAACAAAAAATAGCATCCTACAAACTAGAACATTCGTTTATTGGTATTGCAGGTCATGCTATAGAGCCTGCTATAAGACCATTGGGTTATGACTGGAAAATAGGTATTGCCATTGTATGCTCCTTTGCTGCCCGTGAAGTTTTTGTAGGAACTCTCGCAACTATTTACAGTGTTGGTAGCGATCAAGAAGAAACCATAAAAAACAGAATGGCAGGCGAAATTAATCCTGTATTAGGCGGCCCGCTATTTACCTTTGCATCTGGGATATCATTACTGTTATTTTACGCCTTCGCCATGCAGTGCATGAGTACCTTAGCTATAGTAAAAAAAGAAACCAATTCGTGGAAATGGCCTATATTACAGCTCGTTATAATGACCGCTTTTGCGTATATTGTTGCTTTAATTGCATTTCAGTTTTTGAAATGATATTGAATTAATTCCGACTACTTAATTATGAATGACATCATCCAAAACATATTAGTTTTTTCTGCTATGGCTTTTGCTTTGTCTTTTTTGATTAAAAAATTCTTCTGGAAAAAATCAAAACCTAAAAAAGCTTGCGGTGGAGACGATGGATGTGGGTGTCATTAATGCTTTTTATCCAACAACAGATAATAGTCGTTTGACTGTATTTTAGCTTTTGCATTAGGATGCGGCAAAACATTTAAAACAGTCAAAGACAGTTTCTCTGAAAAAAATAAGTTTCCAATTCTTTTTTGTAACTCAATTTTAGGACTTAAAGTAATTTTTTTTCGTTCCACTTTTTTACCGTCCTTATATAAATCTACGAAAATAAGAACCTCGCCTGCCCAAACACAATTCACCCCTTTAGGGCAACGTGAATCTTGTATAACTTCAATAAATTCAATTTTAAAATTCTCTACAACAATAGATTTTCCTAAATAGACTTTACTTGTTATGATTGGTGTTCCAACTTTTCTGATTTTTGTGGAATCTTGCGAAAAAGAAAAACTGGTTATAAAAATAACTAGTAATAAAAGACTGCTTTTCATATGCTTTGTTTATTCATACTATGCTTAAATCATGCCAAAACTGTAAATCTTTTAATTTTTGATATGAATATACTAAGAAAGCATCTCGTTTCTTAATTTATTTTTATTCTACTCCACTAGTTTTTTTAATTTAAAACTCATGTTTTATTTTTTTTAGTTACATTTGATAAATATTTAAGCTTACTTAAAAATATTTTAAAGCATAACGTATGTCGGTAGCTGTAGAGAATTTTGTCAAAGCCATTTATAAAAATGGTAAACGCGATAATAATGATACCAAACCAGGTAACATAGCCAAAGAATTGGGCATCTCTAATGCTGCTGCTACTGATATGGCTAAAAAGCTTGCTCTTAAAGATTTATTACATTATCAAAAATATCAAGAATTAAAACTTACAGATAAGGGCACTAAAATGGCGCTTAACGTTGTTCGTAAACATCGCCTTTGGGAAGCGTTATTATTCAAACTTTTTGATTTATCACTACATGATATTCATCGCGAAGCCGAATTACTAGAACATCAAACTTCCGATTTATTAGCAAATAAAATAAGTGAATACTTAGGCAATCCTAAATTCGACCCTCATGGTGACCCCATTCCAAATTCCGATGGAGAAATCACAACAATCGACACCTCTATAACTTTATCAAACACAGAAGAAGGTAAAACCTATATCATTTCGCGCTTAATGAGTGATGATAAAGAGTTTTTCGATTTCTGTGGACAACATGGCTTAAAATATGGAAATACTGTGTTGGTATCAAAACAGTTCAGTAAAAATAAAATGACTCAAATTTTAATAAAAAATAATACCATTCTTTTAAACGAAGATTTTACATCAATTATTTATGTTAATGAACAAGATTAAACTCACAACCACAGTATTGCTTTTCATAGCATCACTCTCAAGTTTTTCGCAAGAAGACACTAAAGTAGGGGCAATAGTAACCGATAGACCAGACGCTACTGAGGCATCATCAACAGTAGGAAAAGGCAATTTACAGTTTGAAACAGGAGGCTTATATGAGTCTTTTGAAGAAAGCTCTATAAAATCAGAAAACTACGTATACAATACCATGCTAATTCGTTATGGAATTCTAGATAATGTAGAACTACGCTTAGGCTGGAACTTTATTGAAGGTGTAACTAAAGTAAGCGGTAATAAACTAGATAATGTTGCTAGCGGCTTAACGCCGCTGCTACTAGGTCTGAAAATTGATATTGCCGAAGAAAACGGTGCCATGCCAGAAATTGCAATTATAGGACATGTATTTCCTGTATTCAGCGCATCAACAGATTATAAGCCAGAATATACAGGCATAGATTTTAGATTGTCACTTTCTCATACATTAAGCAAAAAATCAAGTTTAGGATATAACATTGGTGCACAATGGGGCGATGATTCTCTCGAAGCTGCAGCAATCTACACAGTAGCTTATGGATATAGCTTAACTGATAAGTTTGGAGCGTATGTCGAATTATATGGCGATCTACCAGAAGACAGCTCTGCAAATCATTATTGGGATGCAGGCTTAACCTATTTAGCAACAAACGATTTACAATTTGACGCCTACGTTGGCACAAGTATTACCGAAGGTCAGGACCTTTTATTAGGACTCGGACTTAGTTATAGAATAAGAAAAAAATAAATTGAATATGAAAAAATTACTTATACTTTTTCTAGCCATTACTATTCTTAGTTGTAAAAAGGAGAAGCAAGCCAATGGTAAATTAAACATAGTCACCACAACAACGATGATAACCGATTTGGTAAAAAACGTAGGTGGTGAGCATATCAACTTACAAGGCTTAATGGGTAGTGGCGTTGATCCACATTTATACAAAGCCAGTGAAGGTGATGTTACAAAATTATCAGACGCCGATATTATTTTTTACAACGGGTTACACTTAGAGGGTAAATTGGTTGAAGTTTTCGAAAAAATGAAAAACATAAAAACTATTGCTGTAGCTGATGCTTTGGATGAAAATACATTAATAGGTTCAGAATATTTTGCATCCAATTACGATCCGCATATTTGGTTTAATCTTGACTATTGGAAACTAGCGACGCAGTTTGTAGTTAAAACACTTTCAGAAGCTATACCAAATCAAAAAACAACATTTGAAGCTAACGGTAAAACATATATCGAAAAACTAAATACACTGCAAACCAAATTGAAAACTACGATTAGCATCCTTCCAAAAGAACAGCGCATTTTGGTAACAGCACACGATGCTTTTAATTATTTTGGGAAAGCTTTCGACTTTGAAGTTGTTGGTTTGCAAGGGCTATCTACAGCAACCGAAGCTGGTGTTCAAGATGTTCAAAAGTTGGCTGCTTTTATAATAGAAAATAATGTGAAATCTATTTTTGTAGAAAGTTCAGTGCCAAAGCGTACTATAGAGGCGTTGCAAGCCGCTGTAAAGTCGAAGAACCACGAAGTCACCATAGGCGGAACGTTATATTCTGACGCACTTGGTAACGCAGATAGTAAAGAGGGCACATATATTGGCATGTTCGAGCATAATGTGAATACCATTGTAAATGCTTTAAAGTAGAATGATTTGAAGCTATTTCCTGCTATCGGCTGTATCTTTTTTGAAGAAAAATCAAAAAAGTATGCCGCCTCTATCAGGGCTAAAAAACAAAGATTATGAGTAAAAAAATAGCCGTAAAAGTAGACGATTTAACAGTAGCTTATAACTACAAACCTGTACTTTGGGATATCGATTTAGAAATTCCAGAAGGTGTTCTTATGGCCATTGTAGGTCCAAATGGTGCTGGAAAATCAACGCTTATAAAATCCATTTTAGGTATTTTAAAACCCATTGCAGGTAGCGTTACTATCTATGACAAACCTTATGAAAAACAACGGGCGTTAGTCGCATATGTTCCACAAAAAGGAAGTGTTGACTGGGATTTTCCAACCACGGCTTTAGATGTTGTTATGATGGGAACTTATGGCAGTTTAGGCTGGATAAAACGTCCTGGACAAAAAGAAAAGAAAGCATCACTCGAAGCTTTAGAGAAAGTGGGCATGCTTGCTTTTAAAGGCAGACAAATAAGTCAGTTATCTGGCGGACAACAACAACGTATTTTCTTAGCACGGGCATTGGTACAAAACGCCTCAATTTATTTTATGGATGAGCCCTTTCAAGGTGTTGACGCAACAACCGAAATAGCAATAATCAACATTCTAAAAGAACTTCGTAAAGCGGGAAAAACAGTAATCGTAGTGCATCACGATTTACAAACTGTTCCAGAATATTTTGATTGGGTGACCTTTCTAAACGTAAAAAAGATTGCGACAGGGCCTGTTAAAGACATTTTCAATGATGATAACTTAACAAAAACCTACGGTATTAACTATAAAGTAAGTGTCCAAGAATAGATTGAGTTTACAGTCGCAGGCTCAGTAAAAAGTGCTTACTCGAATAAAAAAAATAGAACAGAAAAAAGGAAATAAAGTAGAAAGTCAAGTCCCAAATCAATTCAGAGAATTGAAAGTCAAGACGCAGAATAGATGAAGAAAAGCATGGAAAACAGTAGAACAGAATTCGACGCGGAGCTTCAAATCGGTTTTTATCTCGCTTTTTCGGGATAAAAACTTCCTCGACTTGAACTTGATTTTTTGGTTCGTTTTGCATCAAGGCAAAATGACCAAATTAGAATGAGATTCTGAAACAATTTCAGAATAACAAAATTTAAATTTGCGAAATAGGAAGAGATTCCTGCCTTCGCAGGAATTATGGATATAACAGAATATATAAAACTCGTCTTTACAGACTATACCTTAAGAACCATAACACTTGGTACTGCAGTATTAGGTGCAGTTACCGGTATGCTAGGAAGTTTTGCTGTATTACGTAAACAA
Source organism: uncultured Algibacter sp. (assembly GCF_905480415.1). GTDB lineage: Bacteria > Bacteroidota > Bacteroidia > Flavobacteriales > Flavobacteriaceae > Algibacter_B. Next base: position 9,317 of record NZ_CAJQQI010000013.1, read on the forward strand.
AGTTTATTAGGGGATGCTATTTCGCATGCTGCATTACCTGGTATTGCCATTGCATTTTTAATAACTGGCGCAAAAGACAGTAACATTTTATTATTAGGCGCACTAGTTAGCGGGCTCATTGGCACATTTTGGATTAGAGGCATCATCAGTAAAACGCATTTAAAATCAGATACCGCATTAGGCTTAATATTGTCTTTGTTTTTCGGATTTGGAATGCTCTTACTCACATTCATTCAAAAACAACCTAATGCTAATCAAGCAGGTTTAGATAAATATTTATTTGGGCAAGCAGCAACTTTATTAGAGCGTGATGTTTGGATGATGACTATTGTAACAGGCATTTGTCTATTCGTATTATTACTGTTCTGGAAGGAGTTTAAAATTTTACTATTTGATGCAGATTACACCAAAACCTTGGGCTTCAATACTAAATTTATAGATATTCTAATCACCACTTTTATTGTTCTTGCCATTGTTTTAGGATTACAAACGGTTGGTGTCGTTTTAATGAGTGCCATTTTATTAGCTCCTGCTGCTGCTGCAAGACAATGGACCAATAGCCTTGGTGTTATGGTGTTTTTAGCTGCCATTTTCGGTGCTTTTTCTGGAGTTTTTGGCACTGCCATTAGCGCAAGTCAAAACAACCTGTCTACAGGACCTGTAATCGTTATTGTTGCTGGTATTTTTGTATTGGTATCGTTTATATTTTCTCCAAGCAGAGGGTTACTGTTCAAACAAATTCGTTTTATAAAAAATCGTCGTGATTTACAATTACACAAAACTTTGTCATTTATGTTTCGAATAGCCGAAACACATGAAAATATTTCACACCCACATACCATTAAAATCTTAAATAACTTTCAAGGATTTACTAGAGGTACCTTGCAAAAATTAGTACGCAAAAATTATGTGAAATTAGATGGTAAAAATTGGAGTTTAACTGAAGAAGGCTTTAAAACCGCCTCTAATTTGTATAACCAACAAAGCGAAAACAATGAGTAGTGCACAAATAGAAATACAACTCATTGCAATTATAGTAGCTATCGCTTGCGCTATTCCTGGTACATTTTTAGTACTCCGAAAAATGGCTATGATTAGTGACGCTATTAGTCATTCTATTTTACCAGGTATTGTAATTGGTTTTTTTATAACACAAGATTTAAACTCACCATTGCTCATTCTTCTTGCGGCACTAACTGGAATTATTACCGTTGTTTTGGTCGAGTATATACAAAAAACAGGCTTAGTAAAAGAAGATACCGCCATAGGTTTAGTGTTCCCTATTTTGTTTAGTATAGGCGTTATCATGATTGCTAAAAACGCAAACGATGTCCATTTAGATGTGGATGCTGTTTTATTAGGCGAATTAGCTTTTGCACCTTTTGATAGACTTATCGTTTCTGGAGTGGATATCGGACCAAAATCTCTATGGGTTATTGGAAGTATCTTAATTATTACTGTTGGCTTATTATTCGCTTTTTTTAAAGAATTAAAAGTAAGTACATTTGATGCTGGTTTAGCAGCCTCTTTAGGGTTTTCACCTGCTGTTATTCATTACGGACTAATGACCGTATCATCAGTTACTACCGTAGGAGCTTTTGATGCTGTAGGCGCAATTTTGGTGGTTGCTTTAATGATATCTCCAGCAGCTACAGCCTATTTACTTACTAACGAATTAAAACGCATGCTCATTTACGCCATTTGTTTTGGTGTTTTCGGTGCTATTTCGGGCTATTGGTTAGCACATTGGTTAGACGCTTCAATAGCTGGATCGATAACAACCATGTTAGGATTACTGTTCTTAGTAGTCTACTTATTTGCTCCTAATAAAGGTATTATAGCCGTAATGTATCGCGAAAAGCAACAACGTACAGAAGTCTCTTTATTAACCTTTCTCCTTCATTTAAAAAACCATACTGAAGATAGCGAACGTCACGTCAATCACCTCAACGAACACATTAATTGGCAAAAAGTACGTTCTAAAACGGTTTTAGATTTAGCTTTAAAAAACAACATGATTCAAATTGATAAAAACATTGTATCATTAACTGAAAAAGGCGAAGCTTTTACATCGCAAGCTATTGACTATATAATAACTAATGAAGATGCTCAAATTGAACATATGAAAAATGACTTCTTTTTATTTAGAGGATAAGTTATGGCAAAACACAACGAACTTGGTAAAAAAGGTGAGCAACTTGCAGTTGATTTTCTTCTGAAAAACAACTACGATATTGTGGAGCGCAATTACCGTTTTGATAAAGCAGAAGTCGATATCATTGCCAAAAAAGATAATATTCTAGCCATTATTGAAGTAAAAACACGTTCGACTGCAGATTTCGGAGATCCACAAGATTTTGTAAAACCAAAACAAATTCAGCGCTTAGTAAAAGCTGTTGATGAATACGTCACTGTGAATGATTTAGATGTAGAAGTACGATTTGATATTATCGCAATTGTAAAAGAAGGTAAAGGCTTTAAGATGGAACATTTAGAAAATGCTTTTTATCATTTTTGACATATTTTATCATCCTGCACTTTTTTCAGAATCTTATTAAAAATTATATAGATAACATTGTCGTTTCTCTCCGCGTTATGACGCATTACTCTTCCTGATAATACACTTTTAACGCTTTAAAATCAATAGGCTTTGAAATGATTTTTTTATCTTTATCTAAGATAAAATAAGTTGGTGTTGCTGTTACACCGTAATCATCCCCTATTTTGTTATCCCATTTGCCTTCTCCGTAAACATGAATGAATTCTGAATAAGTATAGGTTAAATCTTTCCATCGATAAGGCTCATCTTCTAAACCAATAGCAATCACTTTTACTTTATCTTTTTCTAAAGATTTCACTAAAGTTTGTAACTGTGGCACCTCATCTAAACAATGCGAACAGGTACTACTCCAAAATACTATAATGTAGTTTTCTGACCCTTGTAATTCAGATAACTTCTTTTCAACTAGTTTATCCTTTTCTTTAATTTCAATATCAAAATCTGGAGCAACATTCCCTTTTGAAATATTCTTATATAATATCAAAGCATGCAAAAGTTCTTGATCATTTAAAGACACAGCTATATCCATTAGATAATTTTCAGCAATATAATTGGCAATAGATTCAAAACCTAAATCAGACATTTGCTGCCACACATCAAACAATAAAATCCGCTGTACTTCATTTGGAGCATCTTTCATGTAGCTATAAACCACATCAATATTTTCTTTATAATTCTCTAATTCATCTTTAGAATCTGAAGACATTCCAAAAACATAATTCAGCATGCGTTCTTCTAAAAAATTAGAACTTTGAAGTGTTTTATTATTAAAATCAACATGATCAAAATAATGTGTTTTTAAATTGTTAATATATGTTTTAACATCTTGAACTTGCTGGGGAATGTATGGTTTATTCGCTTTAATAAACTCAAGTGCAATAGTATCCTTCGTTGCGTTTTCAAAATTTTCTTGAGTTTCTTTTTGCGTCTTAAAAATGGCTTTTAGGGCTATTGTATCTTTACTTTCTTGACTAAAATAATTACCAATACTTTGGGTAACCATAGACATACTGTTGGTGTAAGAAGCTATTAATTTATTTTCAGTAGATTTCTTAAATTCTACACCTGTTTCAGAATTAAACGTGAGTTCGATATCTTCTTTTCCGTTATAAATAATATCAAAATTATAATCTTCTTGCGGCACCCCATAAACCAAACGATACATGCCTTTTGTGTTTGTTGAATCTAGTTTAAATTCAAAACTCCCATCTTCTTGTATTTCAGCATTTGAAACATAATCTGATAGGGTTGGTTTCACTTTATATAGTAATGCAAAATTATAGTCTTTTGCCGGAGAGAATTTACCTTTTATGGTATTTTGTGCCAGTAAGATACTTGGCAATAAAGCAATTAAAAAAAGTATACGTTTCACAATAATAATTTATTTAAAATCCCTCACCAATTGGGGAATGACAATTCTAATAAGTTAAAACCAATAATTAAGCCACAATAGGTTGTAAAGCCTCTAATGCTTGTTTTACAGATTTAATATTCTCAAAAGTTAGCATTAATCGTAAACCACTTCGAGTTTGTTTCTCTTTCATTTTACAAGCGCTTGGGTTTGTTTGTACAAATTTCAACACTTTGGTAAAATTAGCGCTTTGATAAAAACGACTTTGCTGATCGTTTAAGAAATAACCAATCAACTTACCTTGTTTCATAATGATTTTTTCAAACCCTATTTTAGTAGCTAACCACTTTATTTGAACACTGTTTAATAAATCGGTCACTTCTTTGGGTAATTCTCCAAAACGGTCAATTAAATCCTTTTCAAAGATATATAATTCTTCTTCTGTTTTTAAGTTATTAAGCTGCGTATATAGGTTTAGTCGTTCTGCAATATTATTCACATAACTATCTGGAAACAAAAGTTCAAAGTCAGTATCTATAGTAACATCTTTAACGTAAACTTTGTTAGCTTCATCCTCACTATATAAGTCTTTAAACTCATTTTCTTTAAGCTCTTCTATAGCTTCATTTAATATTTTTTGATAGGTATCAAAGCCTATTTCATTTATAAAACCACTTTGTTCACCGCCTAATAAATCACCCGCACCACGAATTTCTAAATCTTTCATCGCGATATTGAATCCGCTTCCCAATTCCGTGAATTGCTCTAAAGCTGTAATACGTTTTCTAGCATCATCAGTCATAGCCGAATACTCTGGAGTAATAAAATAACAAAATGCTTTTTTGTTACTTCGACCTACTCTACCGCGCATTTGGTGCAAATCGCTCAATCCAAAATTATTAGCATTATTGATAAAAATGGTATTAGCATTAGATACATCCAATCCGCTTTCCACAATCGTAGTACTTACCAAAACATCAAAACCGCCATCCATAAAAGAAAGCATGAGTTGCTCTAATTTTTTCCCATCCATTTGCCCATGACCGATACCTATTTTTGCATCGGGCACCAATCGTTGAATCATTCCAGCAACTTCTTTAATGTTTTCAATACGATTATGAATGAAGAATACTTGACCACCGCGTTGAATTTCATAACTCACTGCATCTCTAATCGTTTCTTCGCTAAAACGAATCACATGACTTTCAATAGGGTATCGATTTGGAGGTGGTGTGGTAATAACTGATAAATCTCGAGCCGCCATTAAGCTAAATTGTAACGTTCTCGGGATTGGTGTCGCAGTTAAGGTTAGCACATCCACATTATCTTTTAAAGTCTTAAGTTTTTCTTTTACTGCAACACCGAATTTTTGTTCTTCATCAACAATCAACAAACCCAAATCTTTAAATTTCACATTTTTATTAACGAGTTGATGCGTGCCAATAAGGATGTCTACTTTTCCCTGTTCTAAACCTTCTAAAGTTTCTCGTTTCTCTTTGGCTGTTCTAAAACGGTTCACATAATCTACGGTAACAGGAAAATCTTTTAAGCGCTCTTTAAACGTTCTAGAATGTTGATAAGCCAATATAGTAGTTGGCACTAGAACAGCGACTTGTTTCCCATTATCTACGGCCTTAAACGCTGCACGAATAGCTACTTCAGTTTTACCAAAACCTACATCGCCACAAATTAAACGATCCATAGGGCGTTCACTTTCCATGTCTGCTTTTATATCGGCTGTTGCGGTAGTTTGGTCCGGGGTATCTTCGTAAATAAAAGAAGCTTCCAATTCGTGTTGCATATAACTATCAGGATTATATTGATAGCCTTTTTCGGTTTTACGTTTTGCGTAAAGTTTTATTAAGTTGAACGCCACATGTTTTACACGTGCCTTTGTTTTTTGTTTTAAGGTTTTCCAAGCATTACTACCGAGCTTATAAATTTTTGGTGGTTTGCCATCCTTACCATTAAATTTGGTGATTTTATGTAATGAATGAATACTTAAATACAATACATCGCGCTCACCATAAACCAATTTAATAGCTTCTTGCTTTTTACCTTCAACATCAATTTTTTGAAGACCACCAAAACGCCCAATACCATGATCGATGTGCGTTACGTAATCACCAATATCTAAGTTAGTAAGCTCTTTTAGAGTGATGGCCTGCTTTTTAGCATACCCATTTTTAAGATGAAATTTATGATAGCGCTCGAAAATTTGATGATCGGTATAGCAGACTATTTTATTATCGTGGTCTATAAAACCTTGATGTAAGGATAAAATAATGGTTTGATATTCTTTGACATCGAGATGTGAATCATCAAAAATATCATGAAACCGTTTTGCCTGTTGTTCACTTACGCAAGCAATATAGTTTGTATAGCCGTTTTCGTAATTGGTATTTAAATCTTCAATTAACAGATTGAACTGCTTATTAAAAGCAGGCTGAGGTGTGGTATTGAATATGATTTCGTCATTACGAGAAGCTTGCGATGTGGTAATCTCATCCAATAAAACAGATTGCGACGTTTCACTAGCAATGACGTTCCTATTAAAAACGGTCGCTGTACCAAACTCTAACACAGAAAAGTCTAGTAACTGCTTTTTTAATACTGTTGCATTACAAAATAGCTCGTTAGGTTCGGCATGTTTAATATCTGTTGAAAGGCTTTTAAAAGCGTCTTCTGCTTTATCATAAAAATCATCAATTCTGGAAAAAAGTAGATCAGCATTTTTTATACACACTACGGTTTTTTGAGCAATATATTTTAGAAAACTTTGTCGGTTTTCTTCTAATAATTTATTGGCTACATTAGGAATAATACTGATTCTTTTAATCTGTTCGATGGACAATTGTGTTTCCACATCAAAGGTTCTGATGCTGTCCACCTCATCACCAAAAAACTCGATACGATAAGGTTCGTCATGCGAAAATGAAAACACATCTACTATGCCGCCTCGTAAAGAAAACTCTCCCGGTTCGGTAACAAAATCGACACGCTTAAATTGATATTCAAACAACACTTCGTTTACAAAATCAATGGACACCTTATCTTTTAAACCAACTTTAAGTGTGTGGCGTTCTAGCTCTTTTCTAGTAACGACCTGCTCAAAAAGCGCATCGGGATAGGTAACAATAATCGCTGGTTTCTTTTGTGAATTTATACGGTTTAAAACCTCAGCACGCAATAACACATTGGCGTTATCGGTTTCTTCGATTTCGTAAGGCCTTCTGTAACTTCCGGGATAGAATAGCACATCTTTGCCATTACAAAGTTGCTCTAAATCGTTTAGATAATGTGCCGCTTCTTCTTTATCGTTAAAAACCAACAAAAACGGCTTTTCGGCTGCTTTAAAAACTGTTGAAATAACAAAAGAAAAAGAGGATCCTACAAGTCCTTTTAAATGTGTTTTTGTCCCAGTTTGGGACATAGCATTCTGCAGATTTTGCACTTGCAAAGTCTGTAAATAGGTTTGAGAGATACGAGTTTTACTCACCCAATTTTGTTTTACGTGTGCAAATATACGGTTTAGGATTATTTTTTTCTTGTTTTGCTAAAGCTTGTCCTATTTTTTTCTAGAAATTCATAAATGTATATCCTGTTTTAAAAACTTGATCTGCACATCGCGTTAGGGATTGGAGCGGCATCCTTTTTTGTGCTTAACTATAAGTTTGTTTTGAAACTTAATTTAAAAAACACAGAAATCACTTGATGAGATACTGAAACAAGTTCAGCACAAGAAAGATATAGTGGAAAGCCCGACCCTTGCGGTAACGCCCAAAAAATTAAATTTTTCAGTTAAAATTCTTAAAAAAATATGTAATTTTGTAGTAATAAAAAAGAAGTATATATGTCGTTTTCAGATTTATTTGATAGTGGGTTTAAAAAGCGTAATGAAGACCATTTTGCAGCTATAGTTCGTGTAGCCATGGATGATGGTATAATTACCTCTGATGAACAAGCCTTTTTAGATAGATTAGCTAGTAATATAGATATTAGTGAGGCTGATTATAAAATGATTTTAAAAGATTATAAATCGCATCCTATTAACCCACCCGTTTCTTATGATCTTAGGTTAGAGCGTTTATATGATTTAGTTCGTATGGTGCATGTAGACCAAATAAAAGGGGACCCAGAACACAGGCTTTTACACAAAATTGGTGTGGGACTTGGGTTTCATGCGGTAAACGTAAAATATATAGTAGATAAGGCTTTAACATTAGTAAATAATGGGGTTGACTTAGATACGTTTGTAGACCAAATAAGAAACATGAATAGATAGATTTTCTATCCAACATTATTATATAAAAAATGCGAACTCTTGAGTTCGCATTTTTTTTAATCTGTTATTAAAATTAAATAAAAAGGAGTTGGCACCCCTCTTGGTCTGCTCTACTATAAAAATCTCCAATAGTTAATATTCCATCAAGTTCATCTATTAAATCCTCTTCTTTTAAATGAAACATATCTACGGCTAGTTTACACGCCCAAAGTCTACAGCCAGAATCTGAAAGGATTTCTAAAAATTCACCAATAGGAGGCATATCTAGTTTTTCCATTTCTTTTTTCATCATTTTTGTTGCAAAAGCTTCCATTCCTGGTAAACCCCCTAACATGGTTGGTATGTGCATACCTGGATTACCAACTGTGGCGACATGTAAATGTTCTAACTTTTTCTTTTGAATGGCTTCTAATCCAAAAAACGTAAAGAATATTTCGGATTCTATACCTTCCATTCTTGCTCCATTTGCCATTACAAATGCGGCATAAGCATTTTCAATAGTTGCTTTTGATAATATAAAAAGCATTTTTTTTACTTTTGTGCTCATAATTATATATTTTAAATTAGTCTTTTGTGTTTATAAAATTAAATACAACTTTTTGGTTTTGGCACACCAGCTATTTTAGTTGAAACTTTTAATGGTCCTTTAGGGAAAAGTGCATAGAATTCTTTGATGTTTAAAACACCACTTTTTTTAATGCCTCTTACAGATAAAGCAACATCATTTTTTACTTGTTCTTGAAGCCAAGAAACTACTTCCCAATGTCTATCTGTCATTTCTACGCCTTCATTCTTAGCAATCTCTAGTCCAATTTCTTTAGTCCATTGAGATACGTCTGTTAAATATCCGTCTTCCGTGACGTCTAATCTAATTCCTGCAATATTTAAATCCATAATATTTATTATTTAGTGTTTGTAATTAGTTCTTTTTTATATCAAATACTTTTCCTTTGAAACTCATGTTTCTTGAAACAAATGGAATGGCAATACCTTTTAAAAGCATATTCCAGTAAATCCATCTAAAGGCTAATTTTCCCCAGTGATTAAAAATGCTTTCTTTTAATAATTTTAGAGGTCCGATTTTTGCGAAAGGAAAGGTTCCATGCACTGGTTCTGTATTATAATTGAAATCAATTAGTAACGCCTTGTTATGTCCGGTCTCTATAAAGCAGTTTGCATGTCCATCAAATTCTTCTTTTAGTGTATAACCTTTTAAATATAGAAGAATATTATCGGTTAAAGTTTCGGCTTGAAAATGAGCTACAGAACCCGCTTTAGATGCTGGAACATTGGTAGCATCACCAATTACAAATATATTTTCGTGTGCTATAGATTGTAACGTATGTTTATGTGTTGGAACAAAGTTTAAATCATCTCCCAATCCAGATCTTTCAATAAGGTCATCACCCATATTTGTAGGAACCGTTACTAATAAATCAAATGGGATTTTACTTTCTCCGTAATCAACAATTTCTTTAGTTTCATTATCGACTCTTTCTATTGCAAAATCAGACTCCATGTGGATGCCTTTCTCAGATAGAAGATAACTTAATGATTTTGAACAGGTAGGTTTTGTAAAAGCACCAGATAACGGCGTAACATACGTAATTTCTACTTTGTCTCTCATGCCCTTTTTAGTGAAATAGGAATCAGCCAAAAAAGCAAATTCTAAAGGTGCTACAGGGCATTTAATAGGCATTTCTGTTAAATGCACCACCAGTTTTCCACCTTCCCATTCACGCAATTTATTTCGCAATGCTAAAGCCCCTTCGAACGTGTAGAAATCAAATATATCTTTTTTCCATAGCGGGCCTAATAAACCTTCGGTTTCCTCTGGGGCAATTTTAGATCCTGTAGCAATAATTAAGAGGTCATAATCTATAGTTTCATCCTCAAGAGCGACTTTATTTTCTTCCGGTAAAATTTTATCTATCTTTTTTTGAATATAATTAACACCTTTGGGAATAAATTTTTTACCTACTTTTTTTACCTGATCTTCCGTATAGGTATCAAATGGAAGAAACAAAAACCCTGGTTGATAATAATGTGTTTTATATTGATCTACTATGGTAATTTTCCAAGTCTTTTTTGGAAGCTTTGAAACCAAATGGTTTGCCATCATTGTACCTGAAGTACCTGCGCCTAAAATAACTAAGTTTTTCATTGTTCTTTGCTTTAGTAAGTAATTGCAATTATGTTTACTTATAATTACTCTGTAAAATTAATCATAAAGCAATGATCAAATTATGACAAAAGTCATCATAAACCCCTATGTAACAATGGTTACATAAGGGTTTGTAGTGATGATTTATATTTAAATTTTTAATAAGTGACAAAAGTCATAGATAAGAGACTTTTCTCAAAGTAATTTTACCAATCAAATATTAACTATAAGAATTCTCTAAAATTATTTCTGAATTCTTCTAAATAACCTAGTTATGAAAACTACTATTTTACGTTCGTTATTTTTACTATTCTCTGTATCTGTTTTGTCGCAAGCAGGTCATATTATGCAGGGTGTTGGCGCTGTAAACATGTCTATGGGTGGTGCGGCAACAGCACAACCGCTTGATATTTCTGGAGCTCTGCAATGGAATCCTGCTTCAATTTCTGCTTTTGACGACAAAATCATTAAACTAGATGTTGGGTTATTCTTTTCATCGCC
>NZ_CAJQQI010000014.1 GCF_905480415.1 uncultured Algibacter sp.
CTTCCACCCTTTTCAAAATAATGAATAAGATAGGGTTTGAAAAGTGGCTGCCAGCTTAAAACTTGATTAAAACTAGCGTCGTTACAATCGAAACTAAAACCACGAGGTGTAAACCCTCCTGAATCACTTTCTAAAGCAAATACATGATTTTCACCTTTTTGTTTAGCAAGCTCAGCGTATTTTTTTCCACCGCGTAAACCGTTTTCTTCATTCATAAATAAAACAACTCTAATGCTTCTTTTTGGTTTAATACCAGATTCCTTTAATAATCTAAGAACATCCATAGATTGTACTACACCGGCCCCATCATCGTGAGAACCATCCCCCAAATCCCATGAATCTAAATGCCCACCAACAATCATATATTCGTTCGGGAATTCACTTCCTGTGATTTCCCCAACAACATTATAAGATTGTACATCTTTAAGTTGCTTACAATTCTGCTTAAAGTAAAATTTAATAGACTTATCCAATTTTAACATGGTACTTAATAACTCTGCATCGTTGGTGCTAATTGCAGCTGAAGGAATCCGTCTATCCACAGGTAAATTATCATACGTCATACTTCCTGTATGCGGTAAGTCGTCCATTCGTAAATTCATAGAACGCACAATAACACCCACAGCTCCATATTTTATGGCTTCAACCGCACCTTTATAACGTTGGTTTACACAACCTCCATAGGCTTCAAAGGTGAGAATTAAATCGGCTTGCATTGGGCGGTTATAAAATACAATTTTACCTTCAATGTTTTCTGGACCAAGTGCTTCCAAATCCTCGAAGTTCTTTACCTCAACAACTTCTGCTTTTAAACCTAAAGCTGGAGTAGCTATTGAACCTCCTAGAGCACAAATATTAACGTTAGTGGTTTTTCCCGGAGTACTTTCTATAAAAGCAAATTCTTGTGCCCCTCTAACCCATTTAGGTACCATAACCGGTTGTAACCAAACCTTATCTAAACCAAGTTTTTCCATTTCTTCTTTGGTGTATGCCACTGCACGTTCTGCTCCTAGAGAGCCTGATAATCTGCTACCAATTTGGTTTGATAAATGGTTTAACCAATCGTAACTTTTACCATTGGTTAAAGATTGTTTGTAAATCGTTTTTATAACCTCTGCATCAGTTTGAGCATTAATGCTTACAATAGATATTACTGAAACAAAAAGTAGAATTGATTTTAAAATTTTCATAGAATATTTTTATGCTTAAAGATACTATTTCTTAAAAGTTGTGTATTAAACTGAAACTTAAATTTGTGTTAATACCTTGAGGCATTTGCGTTAACGATTGAACCTAGCGACTGCGCTCAACACGGGTTAAATATTTGAAATCCTTTTTGATTTTTCGCAAAAAAATTGAGTAGTGAAAGCGTGTTAAAAAGCCCAAAAACTATTCGTTATTAAGTTGTTGTTTATATAATTCAATATTCGCTTTAATGTCGTCATCCAATTCTGGTTCTTTAATATCGGTGTATGCACTTAAGGCATCGAACATGGTTTTTGCGACCAAATATCTTGCTGAAGGTTTATCATCGGCAGGAATGGTGTACCATGGCGCATGTGGTTTAGATGTTCTGTTAATGGCATCTTCATAATAGGTTTGGTATTTATCCCACAGTTTACGCTCTTTTAAATCGCCAGGTGAGAATTTCCAGTTTTTTTCTTGTTTTCGCAAACGACGTAATAATCTGTTTTTCTGTTCTTGTTTTGACAGATTTAAATAGAATTTAAAAATGATAGTTCCGCTTTCAGCTAGGTGTTTCTCAAAATTGTTTATCTGATCGAAACGTTTATTCCAAAAAGCCTCATTAATATCATCTACGGAATGAACATCTGGAATATTTTCACCCATAATATATCCCGGGTGCACACGAGTTACCAATACATTTTCGTAGTGCGTTCTATTAAAAACTCCAAACTTTCCGCGAGAAGGCAGTACTATGTAATGACGCCATAAATAATCGTGCTTCAATTCTAATTCTGTAGGCACTTTAAAACTATGAACTTCAACTCCTCTGGCGTTAAAATCTTTAAACACTTCGCGAATTAAACTGTCTTTTCCAGAAGTATCCATACCCTGAAGGCATACTAAAACGGCATATTTTCCGTGAGCATATAAGGTGTCTTGAAGTTTTCCTAATTGCTTCCTAACCTTTTTAAGTTCTTTTTCGGCGTCGTTTATAACAACTTTTGTTTTCGAATTTTTTAAAGATATGTTTGAAGTTACTTTATAGTCATTCATAGTCGGTATTTTATCTGGATTAAATATATAAAAAATGCTATTGATTTTATCATGCTTAACATTAATTGTTTCTATTTGAAATCGATATTTGTATTTTTTTAAAGTTGTTCCTTTGTTATTATATTTTGAATTATGAATAAGACTGTTATTATACAAGGAAGCTCTAGAAGCGGAGGTGATACTAATAAAATTGTTAATTACATGGCATCAAAAAACACCATTGATGTTATTGACTTACACAACAAGAATATTGGACATTATGATTATGAGTATAAAAATAAAGATGATGATTTTATAGAGTTAATCACCAATATTATAAAAACATATGATACCATAATCTTCGCTACTCCTATCTATTGGTATAGTATGAGTGGTGTACTAAAAGTGTTTTTTGATAGAATTTCTGATATACTCCGAATACATAAAGATACTGGGCGTCAATTACGAGGAAAAAACATGGCCATGATTAGCACGAGTAATCATGATGATTTAATAGATGGATTTAATATGCCTTTTGTTGAATCTGCTAAGTATTTAGGAATGAATTATTTGGGAGATATTCATACTTATATTAAAAATGACACATTAAATGAGAAAATAAAATTAAGAATAGATGATTTTATTAAACATATCAAAGATATAGTCTAAAAAGTATGATTCTAAATCATACTGAGCTTGTCGAAATATTTTAAATTGATGATTATCAACATCATTTTCGACACGCTCAACATTATAAATTAAATATAAAAGCCTTTTTAAACAGCCTTTTTGTATTATTTAGATGCAAATAGTTTTACATCTTGTACGCTCACTTCAATGCCTCCAAGGATAATCAAGCGTTCTATCACGTTACGGAGTTCTCTAATATTTCCCGTCCAATCATACTCTTGAAGCAATTTTATAGCCTTATCCGAAAAAACTTTTTTAGCAGTTCCTTGTTCGTTTGCTATTTTTTCCGAGAAATGACTTACTAATAACGGAATGTCATCTCGTCTCTCATTCAACGCTGGAACTTTAATTAAAATTACAGCCAGCCTGTGATATAAATCTTCACGAAATCTACCTTCTTCAATTTCCTTTTTTAAATCCTTATTTGTTGCTGCTACAACACGAACATCAACTTTAATATCTCTATCGCTACCAACACGCTGAACTCTACTTTCTTGTAATGCACGTAAAACTTTAGCTTGAGCTGATAAGCTCATGTCTCCTATTTCATCCAGAAAAAGAGTACCTCCGTTGGCAGCTTCGAACTTTCCTGCTCTGTCTTTATTAGCACTTGTAAAGGCACCTTTTACATGTCCGAATAACTCACTTTCAATTAATTCACTTGGTATTGCCGCACAATTTACTTCAATTAAATTACCTTTTGCACGTGCACTCTTTTCGTGTAACCAATGTGCTACTAACTCTTTACCTGTTCCATTTGGTCCAGTAATTAAAACACGAGCGTCGGTTGGAGCTACTTTATCAATGATATCTTTAATTTGTGAAATAGCGTCGCTTTCACCAATCATCTCATATTTTTTACTAACCTTTTTCTTAAGAATTTTGTTTTCTACAACCAATTCTTTTCTATCTAAAGCATTTCTAACGGTATTTAGTAATCTATTTAAATCTGGTGGTTTTGAGATATAATCAAAAGCTCCTAAACGCATAGTATTTACAGCGGTATCTAAATCGCCATGACCAGAAATCATAACTATTGGTATTTCAGGTTTAATTTTTTTGACAGCTTCTAAGACTTCAACGCCATCCATTTTTGGCATTTTTATGTCACAAAGTATTAAATCAAAATCTTCGTTTTTTATTTTTTCTATACCTAATAAACCATCTTCAGCTTCATCTACTTTATAGGCTTCATTTTCTTCTGAAAGAATTTTTACAAGCACACGTCTAATCGCTGCCTCATCCTCTATTACTAATATTTTTGACATACTTAAATTTTAAATTTTAATCCAGTTCTTAAATAAAATGTATTTAAATCACTTAATTTAAGAATTTCATCTTTGCTTTTATTACGTAAAACGTTATTTAATCTTAGTGTATAACCCGTGTACATATAAGCTACTAAATGTTTAGTAAAGCAATATTCATACCCAAATCCTCCAATGGCTACAGATAATGAAATATGATCTATATTTTGTCCATTTATTACGACCGCGTTTTGCAGGTGAGCCAAGTAACCGTCTAGTCCAACAAAAGCTTGCAAGTTATTTCGCTTATTAAACGTATATTTCAAATTAGACTTTGGTATTCCCGCATTAAAACTCCATTTTTCATTAATTCTCCTATAATAACTAACAAATGGGAGCGGAAACGGCAAGCCTACAGTTGCATTATATGTTAATCCTATAATTAAACGGTAGGATCGTTTTAAACTTTCATCTTTGGTTCTGTCATTTATTAAAAAGACCCCTCCATTCAAAAAATAATCATCTGCGCTTAAAGATTTAGTAAGTGTTGAGGCTATTCTAGGATTAAATTTTACTCCCAATCGCCACTTTTCATTCCATTTAAAAGTATAACCAATGTTTAAATCTATGATATGAATTCTATCTAAAACCGATGTATCAAATGGATAATTCTCTTCTAAATTCAGAAAAATTCTATTATACTCTGCTCCAATTATAAAATAAGCATCATTCTTAACTTCTATAGGATAATTTAAAAGTGCTCGCAATCTCGTATACTGATCTTCAGATTTACTTTGAGGAATAAATGAATATTCTAACCTCGCTATATCTGTGAGTTGCGCAATTGAAAATTGAAAAACAAAAAAGAAACATAATACCACTACATATCTAGTTTCCTTTCTTATTCTTTGATTCATTCCCCGATTAATTTTAAATTTACTTTGGCTTTTGAATAATATGGATATCTCTTTGTGGGAATGGTATACTAATGTTGTTTTCTCTAAATAGTCTATCTATTTCAAAACGTAAATCACTTTTAGGAATGGCTCCCTGAAAACTATCATTTAAAGTGAAAACTAGTTTAAACTCTAAAGCACTATCGCCAAAATTTGTAAAGAACACATATGCGGCTGGTTGCTTTAAAATCAATTCATGATTATTTGCAGCTTCTAAAAGTAGTTTTTTAACCAATTGCACATCACTACCATAAGCAACACCAACTACAACCGATTCGCGAGTTGTTGAACCATTCTGAGTCCAATTATATAAACTATTAGTAAGATATAAATGGTGCGGAATAATGAGCACCTTGTTATCTATAGTTACGGCTCTTGTAGTTCTTAATTTTATCTCATCTACGCGACCAACTTTACCATCAATCTCAACAATATCGCCTACATGAATCGTTTGATCTAATAAAATTAACACCCCAGCAATAATATCTTGGAATAAGGTTTGTAATGCTAAACCAACACCAATTAATAGTGCCGCAGATGCCGCAAACACGGCAGTTACATTAACACCAATACCATTAAAGGTTATTAGTAATATAATTAGATAAATTATCCATTTACCATAACCAAATAATATTTTAAACTTGGCTTTATCTTCATTTGGCAATCGTCTTGTTAGTACTCTTCTAAATACATTTAGAACAAAAGACGTAACCATAATAACTATAATAACTAGCAATATTCCTTTTACTGAAATACTAATATCATTAGTAAGATTGAAAGTATAATTAAGTATACTCTTTAACTTTTCCATATTAATACTTTATCCATTTAATCAATTCTTTATAACTTGGTTTCTTCCCATACATCAAAATTCCAACACGATATATTTTTGCAGCAAACCAAACCGTAAACATAAATGAAGCAACTAGTATTAATAAAGATAAAACTTGCTGCCAAATTGGAACACCAAAAGGAATTCGCATAAGCATAACTACTGGTGATGTTAATGGTATAAACGAAAATACGGTTGAAACAGTTCCGTGTGGGTCTTCAATAACTGTAAATATACCAATATAAACCGCTAAAACAAGAGGCATAATTATGGGCAACATAAATTGTTGTGTATCCGTTTCATTATCAACTGCTGCACCAATAGCGGCATATAACGAACTATACAATAAATAACCACCAATAAAAAACAAAATAAATGCTATAATTAAATTGGTTAATGGCAAATTATAAAACGCTGCGACCATATTTTGAAGTTGAAGATTTACTTCAGGATTCTCCATAGCTTGCTCCAACACCTGTTGTTGTGGTGTTTCCATTTGAGCCATATCAATGCCTAGAATTAAAGAAGCCACCGTCATTAAAACACTACCTAAAATAATCCAAATTACAAACTGTGTAATACCAGCTAAAGATGTTCCAATAATCTTTCCTAGCATTAATTGCATTGGTTTTACTGAAGAAATAATAACTTCTATAATTCTACTTGTTTTTTCTTCAATTACACTTCGCATAATCATGTTTCCATATATAATTATGAACATAAATAACAGATACCCTGCTGCACCTCCAAAAATAAGTTTAACAATACTATCAACTTTTGATGTCTTTTCGCCTTCAAAACTTTCTTGATTAATTTCTATATTAACTCTAGAAGCCTTTAACTTTTCAACATCAATACCTTCTCTAATTCTATTCTGAAGTGTTAGTTCTGACTGAATTTCACTTTCTAAATTTGAAATTAAAGTTAGTGACGGCGACTCTTCTGAGTAGAAAGTCAGATCTTTTGATGTTAGTTTTCCTTCTGTAATATCATCAATATGCAATAATCCATATCCTTTTGTTTCTAGAACTAGCATTTTTGCATCCTCAACCGACATTCCTTCAAGGATATTATAAGATGTATTTCCTGAGTTTTTAAAAACATCTTTTACCAGCCCAGATTCATCTAAAATAGACACCACTCTAATTTTGTCATTATTTAGTTGAGATAAGTAGGCAACAAATGCAATAAGTGCTATAAATATGAGAGGACTCAAGAACGTCATCATAATAAACGATTTATTTTTAACCTTAGTTAAATATTCACGTTTTATAATAAGTGGTAAATGGTTCATAAAGTTAGTTGTTATTAACGGCTTGAATAAAAATATCGTTAACACTAGGTATAAGTTCTACAAAATGAGACACTTCTCCTTTATCAGTTAGATAGCTCAATAAATCATTTGGTTTTTCACCTTGCTGAAGTTTAATATTGAGCTTTAACTCATCTTCCAACGTTCTAAAATTGGCTTTAGAAACATTAAATTTTTCAGACAATTCTTTTTCTAACAAGGCACGATTGTAAGGCCTTATACCTACCTCGTATGTATTAATTTTGTATTGACGTTTTATGTCTAACAATTTTCCTTCTAATATTTTATTTGATTTATGTATCAAAGCAATATCATCACACAATTCTTCAACCGATTCCATTCTATGAGTAGAAAATATAACTGTTGCTCCGTTTTCACGTAATCGTAAAATTTCGTCCTTTATTAAATTCGCATTTATAGGGTCGAAGCCAGAAAATGGTTCGTCAAAAATTAATAATTTAGGTTCATGAAGTACCGTAACTACAAATTGTATTTTTTGCGCCATCCCTTTTGAAAGCTCTTGGATTTTTTTGTTCCACCAGTCGCCAATCTCTAAACGCTCAAACCAGTATTTCAATCGCGTTTTAGCTTCAGCTTTACTTAACCCTTTTAACTGTGCTAGGTATATGGCTTGTTCACCAACTTTCATTGATTTATACAAACCGCGTTCTTCTGGCAAGTAGCCAATATCCTTAACATGCTTTTGGCTAAGTGCTTCTCCGTCTAAAATTACTGAACCTGAATCTGGCATAGTTATTTGATTAACAACTCTTATCAGTGTCGTTTTTCCTGCGCCGTTAGGCCCTAATAAACCAAATATACTGCCTCTAGGTATTGTAATTGATACATCATTTAAAGCTTTAAAATCTCCAAAGTACTTGGAAACATTATTGACTTCAAGTAAGTTATTCATATTAAATTTTTAATTGACTAATAAAAAGGTAAATATATTAAATGTTGTGTTACCAAATAAACATTAAAATGATTGATGTTTATAGTAATAATTTTGATTCAAATAATTAGATATTTTTTTAAAGAGAAAAAGTGATCTCGGAATAAATTCGATATTAATTCAACTTACAATTTTCAGTACGACTTAAAGTCTTCTGAAAATTGAGTTTCATTAAAAAAACAAAACCCACCCCTAATAAAATTAAGGATGGGAAAAAAATTGCTATGAAAAAGAAAAATTATCACTAAACTAAATTAGTGATATTCAAATATAGTTTTTTTTTCAATACTATTAGCAAAACTATTAAATATCTTCTCTTTTTTCGTAAAAAAAATCCACTTAAAAAAGCGGATTTTAAAATTTAAAAAGATGCTAGTAATATAAATTTACAAGCTTAAATATAGTCGTTTTACTAAGAGAACATATCTTTTACTTTCTCAAAAAATGATTTATCTGAACTTTCTGGTTTGGGTGCGAAATGCTCATCATCTTCCATAGACTCAAAAAATTCCTTTTGTTGCTTATTTAGTGTTTTTGGGGTCCAAACATTTACATGGACTAACAAATCTCCCTTACCATAACCATTAATACTCGGGATCCCTTTTCCGCGTAGGCGCAAAATTTTACCAGATTGTACACCAGCTTCTACTTTTATACGCACTTTACCTGTTACGGTATCAATTTCTTTTGATGTTCCTAGAACAGCATCAGGGAAACTTACATATAAATCGTAATGTAAATTATCGCCTTCACGCTGTAGTTTTTCGTGTGTTTCTTCTTCAATAACAACAATTAAATCTCCAGAAATTCCATTTCCGGGAGCTTCGTTACCTTTTCCAGACACCTTAAGCTGCATGCCATCAACAACGCCTGCTGGTATTTTTATAGATACCGTTTCTTCAGCAACTTTTAATCCTTGTGCATCGGCATCATTAGGTTTTTTATCAATAGTTTGTCCTGCACCACCACATACATTACAAGGTGCAGACGTTTGCATTCTTCCCAAAATAGTATTTGCAATACGTGTTACTTGCCCACTACCGTTACACGTAGAACACGTTTTATAAGTAGTACCTGGTGCTTGAACTTTACGTTTTACTTTTACTTTTTTCTCAACGCCCAGAGCAATTTCTTCTAAAGTAAGTTTGACACGAATACGCAGATTACTACCCTTCACACGACGTTGACCACCGCCACCGCCAAAACCAGAGAAGCCACCGCCACCGCCGCCAAAGATATCACCAAACTGACTGAATATATCATCCATATTCATACCGCCGCCGCCAAAGCCGCCACCGCCACCACCATTCTCAAATGCTTGGTGACCATATTGATCATAACGTGCTTTTTTATTGTCGTCACTTAATACTTCGTATGCTTCAGCTGCTTCTTTAAATTTAGCCTCTGCTCCTGTATCATCTGGATTCTTATCAGGATGGAATTCAATAGCTTTCTTTCTGTAAGCCTTTTTAATTTCAGCAGCACCTGCCCCTTTATTAATACCTAATATTTCGTAATAATCTCTTTTAGCCATGTCTTAATTTTATTGCCCAATAACTACTTTTGGAAAACGAATCACTTTTTCTCCTAAAAGATATCCTTTTTCAACTATGTCGATAATTTTTCCTTTCAAATCATCACTAGGTGCCGGTATTTGAGTAATAGCCTCGTGGTTGTCAGCATTAAAAGTATCACCTTTTTTAACTTCCATAAGCTTCAACCCTTTGTGCTCCAATGTTTTTATCAATTTCTGATAAATTAACAACACACCTTTACGCAACTCTTCAGCTTCTTTATCTTCATCAATGTGGGCTAATGCGCGCTCAAAATCATCAAGAACAGGCAGTAAGGTTTTCATAACATCCTCACTAGCGGTTGAAAACAATTCTATACGCTCTTTTGCTGTGCGCCTTTTATAATTTTCAAACTCTGCAAATAATCGTAAAAACTTATCTTTTTCTTGCTTTATTTCAGTCTCAAGTTTTTCCTCCTTCGTCTGTTCTTCTAAAACTTGCTCTTGAGCTTCATTAGCTTCTGCTTGAGTTGATTCCACTTGCTCGTTTTCTATATCTTTTTTACTCATGGTAAATTCAATTTTTTCAATCTTAAATTTAGTTGGCAAAAGTACTGCCAATATTATGAAATTGTCATAATGTCATTAAAATAATTTTAATTTTTTTTGATAGTGAATGTCTAATTTCGTAACAGAAACACTAAAATATTTTAAAATGAAAAAGAATTTTGCAACAATCTTATTTATTACTGCTTTAATTAGTTCTGTTACATCATGTAAAGACAAAGCAAAAGAAGCTGCGACTAAAGCTGCTGAAGAAGTTGAAGAAATAGTAAATTCTGATATTTATGCATTGAATAAAGATGGATCAACCATTGAATGGAAAGGATTTAAGCCTACAGGGTCTCATAACGGAACTATTTCTATCGAGCGCGGGGTACTAGATCTTGCCGATGGAAAAATTATTGGTGTTTCATTCCTAATTGATATGACTTCTATCGCTGTTACAGATATTCCTGCTGATGATGAATGCAATGCTAAACTTGCTGGTCGTTTAACCAGTGCTGACTTTTTTGACGTTGAGAAATACCCAAGTGCTAGTTTTACTGTGACTGGTTTAGAAGACGATGATGGAAAAATGACGCTTTCTGGTAATCTATCACTTAAAGAAGTGAAAAATAATGTTACCTTTCCTGTAACAGTAAGCAATGAAAATGACGTTATTACTGTTAGCAGTGAAGCTTTTACTATTGATAGAACAAAATGGAACGTACAATATGGTTCAAAATCAATTTTTGATAATTTAGGTGATAAATTTATAAATGATGATATTGAATTAAAAATTATGGTTAAGGCTGCTAAGTCGTAATTAAAAAATTAATCTTTTTTCAAAACCACTTTGTATAAGCAGAGTGGCTTTTTGATTCTATAGAAACTTGAGTTTGAAAGAAACAAAGAAATTACCCCAACAAATTATTCAAAGCAGGTTCCAAATAATTAAACTTAAAAAGAAATCCTTCATCAGCTATTTTTTTAGAACTCACCCTCTGGCTTTCAAATAATAAAATATGCATCTCGCCTAAAACCAGTTTCATAAAAAACTTGGGGATATTTGGCATAAAAAGTGGCTTATGCAAAACACTTGCAGCAGTTTTTGTTAATTCGCTGTTAGAAGTGGGATTTGGAGCAACACCGTCATAAACTCCCTTTAAATTATTTTGCAACACATGCAAAAATAGATTTGCTAAATCTTGAATATGAATCCATGATTGCCATTGTTTTCCATTACCAAAAGCGGCTCCTAAACCAAATTTTATGGGTTTAACTATTTCCATTAGTGCGCCGCCTTTATTTGAGAGCACCAAACCAATTCTAATTTTTGAAACGGTAATATTTAATTTTAAAAATTCATCTGAAGCCTGTTCCCAAACTGAAACGACTTGTCCTAAAAAAGATGAACTAATTTCGTTGTGAGATTCGTCATAATAATTAATTAATGAATCTGGATAAATTCCAATAGCACTTGCTGAAACAACTTGTTTTACTGTGTGAGTTGACTCCCTTAAAGTACTTACTAATAACGCTGTAGTTTCGGTTCTACTGGATAAAATTTCTTTTTTGTAGCTCGGTGTCCAGCGTTTTGAAACTGTAGCTCCAGCTAAATGAACAATAGCAACAACCTCTTTAAAACAATCTGCATCAATTTCCTTTGCTTTCGGGTTCCAGTAAAAACCTTTATAATTTTCTTCTTGAACAATCTTGGATTTACTGGTTGTTAAGTAGTTTACTTTTATGTATTTTTCATGACAAAGCTTCACCATTTCCTGACCAATCAGTCCTGTTGCACCCGTTATTAAAACTCGCATTTTATTTTTTTTATAAAGTTACAAAATGACTTAGGTGTTTACTAAGTTTTTATATTAGGTTTAACAGAAATTCTTTGTTCCGAATTATTGATTGAAAGCAGCAAATCATTATGATAAACAGATTGCCAAAATTCGACTGCGCCCATTACAAGCTGAATCACTCTGTAGTGACAATTAAAAATCTACTTTGTCGCTCGTAACATTTAACTCCAAAATTATTTTATTTGAGTCGTTGAATGTCACGCTTCTTTGCAAGCGCGTAACATTTCTCGTTTGCCTGGAGGACCAGGAAGCCTTTCAACAGTAAAACCAGCAGCTTGCATAGCCCTTCGAACACTACCTTTTGCTGAATAGGTAACTAAAATACCTTTAGTTTTTAAAGCCTTATACATGATTTTAAATACACTTTCTGTCCAAAGTTCCGGTTGTACTCGAGCTCCAAAAGCATCAAAATAAATGATATTATAAGCTTCTGTATCATCGATTTCAGAAAAAAATTGCTTTCTTTTTATTAAAGTGAAACCATCACATATTTGATGTTTCTCTTCCCAAGATACATTATGAATGGCTTTAAAGAGCTTCGCTCTGTTTCCTGCATTAAGCGTTTGAGTATAATTCAATGCATTAATTTCATCTGCTAAAACAGGATACCCTTCAACTCCCGTATAATCAATGTTTGATTTTAGTTTTTCGGTTTCTAAAAGCGTTATAAACGTATTTAAACCAGTGCCGAAACCTATTTCTAAAATGGATACTTCAGAAACCGTTTTATAAGATTCTGAAACACCTTCAGAACTAATAAAATGATATAAGCCATGCATTATAAACACATGATACGCTTCTTGAATGGCGCCATGTTTAGAATGGTATTGCTCATCCCATTCTGGAATATGAATGGTTGAGGAACCATCGGCCGTAATAATAATTTCCCGTTTCATGTGAGCATTCTATTTTTTAATTACGCCACATGTAATACCAATAATGACAGTAATTAAGTAAAAAATCATAAGTAGGATGTTTGACTTATTTGACAACTAAAACACCATCAGCCTCAAATGAATATGTTCTTTTGGGTACTGTAATACTAGCTATTTCTTCAGCGGATTTTCCGGCATCCTCAGCGTAATGTCTTTGTTCATCAATTGACACTTCTTCCACAAAAGCTTGTCCATTTATAATCACCTTTTTTCCTGTAATATCTTTTGGAACAAAAAAACCATAATCTTTAAATTTCACCATAACTTCATTCTCATCATCTAAATTTAAACGCATCCAACATCCTTTTGCTTGACAAACCTCATGCACTTCTGCTATTATTTTTGAGTTTATACTGTCTCCAGCCTTCATAATTTTATAATGTGCTGCCATAGAACTTGCACTAACGGCATCATCAGCAATAATTTCTTTGCCAAATGAGGCATATTCTATTTTTTCAACTTTTACTGGATTTACAACGGCATCTTGACTTTTATTTTTGCAAGAATTTAACATTAAAATACAGATAATTGCTAAGGTAATTGACTTCATGGTACAAATATTTCAATTTTAAATGATTTATGTAAATATACCGCTTTTTTAAAAACGTTTTTCTTTAAATTTGTATCACTTAATTACAAGACTTATGAATACTATAATCAACGATATAGAGATTATAAAGGCTAAAACCTCAAAAATCAACGACGTAGATTTTGAGAATTTAAAATTCGGACATGATTTTTCTGATCACATGTTAGAATGCAATTATAAAGATGGTAAATGGCAAGCTCCAAAAGTGATGCCTTACCAACCTGTAGTTTTAGATCCGTCGGCTAAAATTTTTCATTACGGCCAATCTGTTTTTGAAGGCATGAAAGCTTATAAAGATGTTGATGAAAATGTCTGGTTATTTCGTCCATTAGATAATTTTAAACGTTTGAATATTTCTTCAAAACGTTTAGCTATTCCTGAATTACCAGAAAGTTACTTTATGGATGGTTTAAAAGCGTTGTTAGAAATTGACAAAGATTGGATTCCTAAAAAAGATGGAAGTTCTTTATACATCAGGCCATTTATATTTGCGTCTGGAAATGGCTTTCATGCGTCTCCTGCTGATGAATATAAATTCATAATATGTACAGCACCTTCTGGAGCCTATTTCGCTGGAGAAGTGCGAGTTTTAATAGAAGAAAAATATTCACGTTCTGCAAATGGTGGTGTTGGTTTTGCTAAAGCTGGTGGTAATTATGCAGGACAATTCTACCCCACACAATTAGCTATAGAAAAAGGCTATCAACAAGTGATTTGGACAGATGACAATACACATGAATATATTGAGGAAGCAGGTGCAATGAATATCTTTATTCGTATAAATGATACTTTGATTACTGGACCAACTAGTGACAGAATTCTAGATGGTATTACTCGTAAAAGTATTATTGAATTGGCTAAATCGGAAAACATCCCTGTCGAAGTTAGAAAGATAAGTGTTGCTGAAGTTGTTGAAGCGGCTAAAAATGGTTCCTTAAAAGAAATGTTTGGCGCCGGAACAGCAGCTGTAATATCTCCTATTGCCGGATTTGGTTTTAAAGATAGTGACTACGAGTTACCAAAATTAGATGACACATATGCTAGCTTTTTGAAAAAGCGCATTACAGATATACAAACCAATAAAGTTGAAGACCCATTTGGTTGGCGATATGCAGTGAAATAATGAAATAAAAAAAACAGCCAAATGGCTGCTTTTTTTATTTATCTAAAATAGATTGAATATTCGGTTTAAAATAATTTGGTCCTTTTAGCACTTTACCATCTTCACGGTAAATAGGCTGTCCATCCGCACCAAGTTTACTCATATTACTGCGCTGTATTTCTTCAAACACTTCTTCAATTTTGTGTTGCATACCATGTTCAATAATAGTTCCGCATAAAATATAAAGCATGTCTCCTAGTGCATCGGCAACTTCAACCAAATCATTGTTATTAGCAGCATCAAGGTATTCTTCATTTTCTTCACGCATTAATTTGTAACGCAACATGTTTTTAGCTAAACCTAAATCCGCTTTAGGTGCTTCTCTGTGTCCTATTTTAAATGCAGTATGAAATGCTTTTACAGCTTCTATTTTATTCTTCATAAATATCTATTTTTTCATTTCCTAGCTAAGTACTGAACTTGTTTCAGTAAAGAGAGAAATCTTTTAAGGGTTTTCATTAAGTTTGCATAAAAGTAACTATATGTTTAGTAAAGGTCAAATCATTTTCGGAATTATCTTCTTTATTGTCTTTGCGATTATAATTGCTTACACCTACCGTAAAGATTACAAACTCCACAAACGTTTTTACAGCGGTAGTATTTGGGTATTAATGGCCTTCATTTTTTTTATCCTATTTATTGCTGCTATTAAGTTTTTCTTTAAGTAATATTTTTATTTTACCGTTTCCTTTTATAAATGAACTAACTATTTATTTTTTAATATTCATATTTTAACGCTTAATCATCAATCTGCCTAGGTGCTTTTTAAATTAAATTTATTAAACACGTTTTATTTTGAAAACTTATATTTAGGTATATCTCTTTTTAAAATAAAAGTTAAAATAAAAGTTAAAAACAAAACTAAACAAAACGCATCACTACGCAACAAGCTAAAAAAACAACCGTTATTCGATAAAATTTTCGACCAAAAACATAAATATCCCCAAAAGTGGGTATTTTTTTATTCGTTTAGTTGACCTAAATTGTAAAAGTTACTCAAAACAAATAAATGTTAGCTGTAAAAGAAATTTTAAAAACCAAAAATACTATAAAATTGAAGGTCGCGCGATATCAGAAGAAGAAATCTTATACTATTATTGAAGCAGTAAAAGGTATTACAAGACATAAGGAAGCTGTAAACGCTCCCATTTTCTTTTTCAATCTAGTAGATATAAAAAAAACCCAGAACAACATTAATACTTTAAAAGAAAGAACATTGTTACTTATACAATACATTGGTAACGTTGAAAAGTCTAAACATATAATAAAAAAAGTAAACTTAAGCACACTTACCATAGACACTCATAGAAAAAATATTCAAAAAAAACAGGGTTAATTGGTGCGGGAAAGCTCATGGAATATGATATTCTAGATAACTTAAGAGGTAATAACCGGAAGTATAGACTAATAAAACATTTTTTTACGCAACCTTTTTTAAAAAACTGCATCTAGTAAATAAGTAATCTTTCTAAAAATGAATATTTTATTAATTATAAGTACTCTCATTGTTGTTAATATACTACTATTGGTGTTTAGTGTAAATAAAAAAACGGATCCTTAAATATATTATTTTGACGATATTTTGGTATTTTTTAAATGTATTAATAAATCCAAATATTTAAAATATCATGTAAATATTTCTAATTATTATTTTTCAAATTACTCTGAACAGTCTTCTTTTCTTTTTTAGTGTAAATAAAAAAACAAAACCCTAATTTAAGATTCTGCTTTTTTTTTATCACTTTCTTTAAATTTTAATTTACTTCTGGCAAGAAACTATAATGCATACTATAATTTAACATTTGACTAGAGAATGTTTCTGGCTGTGTAACTTTCACACTGGTTATTTCACCCTCTTTATCTTTTTCTGCCACTAAAACAGGATTTACAAAACCACTATAAGGTGCCGAATTAAATTGCTTATTTCTGTCTAAAACCTCAGCATGAATTTCTTGATCTACTTTTACGCCATATCCCTCAACTAAAGCTTCAACAGCAGCATAATCACCTTCAGATTTTATACGTTGAGTCTCACGCAATAATTGACCAAATAAATCATGTAATTTTTCATAATCAATTATGTTAAAATAAGTTTTTCCATCGCGTGTTACTTTTTCTATAACATGATCTGCTTTTCCTTTTTCAAACGCCCAAGCCGAAACCCATTGTCTGTTGCGCATGTGTGCTTCTTCAACATTATCACCTAAATTTAGTCGTATTAATTGGGTCATCAAACCATTTCTAATATATCCATCGTAAGCAGCCATCCCAATTGCTTTCCAATCATTTACTAATCCTAGTTCTTGTAATTTAGGATTGTATAAATAATAAAGTCCAACTAAATCTGCACGACCTTCTTCAAGTGTTGATGCATAGTTTTTTAGCGTTTCTTTGGTCTCTCCTACTCCAGGATTTAATTGCCCCGAGGCATGACCGATAACCTCGTGTAATGCCGTATGTAATTTGTCTGCTAATTGCCCATGTTCTTCTTCTAGTTTTAATTCTTCCTCATCATGTACAAACTCCTTTAAACGACCAGTACTACTTGCATTATTATAAGCGTGAGTGATATTACCTAAGGATACAGATTTACTACCAACTTCAGCACGAATCCAGTTAGCATTTGGTAAATTCACACCAATTGGCGTACTTGGTGATGCATCTCCAGCTTCACCTCCTACATTTACAACTTTGTATGTTACGCCAACAACATTTTTCTTTTTATGGGCGTCCATTAAAGGGGAATTATTTTCAAACCATTGTGCGTTATCTGATACAACTTTCATTTTTTGAGACATATCAAAATCATTAATCTGCACAATAGTTTCATAAGACCCGCTATACCCTAAAGGATCATTATAAACTTCAATAAAACTATTTATATAATCAATATTACCATCGGTAGCAGCTGTCCAAGCCACATTATAATCATCCCAAGTTTGTAAATCGCCTGTTTTATAATAATCAATTAACAAACCTAATGCATCACCTTGGGCGTCATTTTCAGCAACACCTTTTGCTAATTCTAACCATTTTATAATTTCGTCAATAGCTTCACCATATAATCCTCCGGATTTATAAACACGTTCTTTTAAAACACCATTTTCTTTTACTAATTGCGAGTTTAAGCCATATGATAAAGGCTTTTTAGGATTTGGTGATTTCTTCGTTTTATAAAATATCTCAACATCCTTATTAGTAACATTTGGTCCATAAAAATTTATGGCAGACAGTGCCACATTATCTACAGCTTTGGCTTGATTAACCTTTTTCGAATCTTGATTATTAAATATAACTTGAAATGCTTCCCCATCAAAAGTGGTATTAGTCGCAGCTAGTAATTGTTTTAAATAATCAGAAGAAAATTCTGGTTTTATTTTATCGTTTGAATAATGATGATGAATCCCATTACTAAACCAAATCCGTTTTAAATATGTTTCGAATTCCCCCCAACTATCAGAAGATTTATCACCTTCATAATTTGTGTAAACATTTTCTAATGCTTTTCTAATTTTTAGATTGTGTCTGTAATTTTGATCCCACATAATATCTCTTCCAGACAAACCTGCCTGAACAAGATAATAAACCAGCTTTTGTTCTTTTAAAGTAAGTTTTTCCCAACCAGGTATTTGATATCTTAATACTTTGATATCAGCAAATTGCTCTAAATTATAATTAAATGAAATGGTTTCATTTGATGCCATATCATCATTATTATTCTCGGACTTCTCATTACCACACGATAATAACATAGTGGTAATTAACATTAAATTTAAAATTGATGTAAATTTCATTGTATTAAATTATATTTAAATTATTGAACAAAAAAATGGTAAAAAGAACCTTACGATTATTGATTTTATTACAAAACAAACTTTTATCTATCGATAATTGAATCTGAACACAACAAATGTAATAATTTATTAATCGAAAATTAAAAATGATTATCTTTGATATGTATAATTTCAAAATAAAAAAATGAAAGCTCTCAAATACATTTCATTCTTATTACTTATCGTTATTATTGGAATGTCTATTTATATTGCTATTCAGCCTAACGAATTTGAAGTTAGTAGAACAAGGACAATAAATACACCTGCTGCAGTGCTTTATGATAATGTTATAGATTTTAAAAATTGGGAAGCTTGGTCCTCTTGGGCAGAAGCAGACCCAGACATGAAAATCACACTTTCAGAACAAACTAAAGGCGTTGATGGCACGTATTCTTGGGAAGATAAAGATGGTATAGGTACTATGACAACTATTGAAGCTGTGCCAAACAAATCTATACAACAGCAAATGCAATTCACAGAGTTAACTTCAGATATTACATGGATTTTTAAACAAAATAAAGATGGCTCAACAGATGCCACGTGGACTATTTCTGGCAAAGATTTACCTTTTGGTTTTAAAGCTTATACTACTGTAATGGGAGGTATGGAAAAACAAATTGCACCGCATTATGAGCGCAGTTTAGAAAAATTAGATAGTATTGTTGTTGAAAGCATGAAGAAGTATAGTATAACCGTAAATGGTATTAGACAGCACGGTGGTGGCTACTATATTTATAATACAACGTCTTGCAAAATATCTGATTTGACAAATAAAATGCAAGAAATGATGTCTAAAGTTGGTATGTATGCCAAGAACAATAATATTAAAATGGCGGGAGCTCCTTTTATAAATTACCATAAATGGGATGAAGAGAATAACGCAGTAATGTTTTCATTCTGTTTACCTACAACTGAAAAAGTAATTTCTTCTGAGCCTGATATTTTAACAGGGCAATTAAAACCATTTAAAGCTATTAAAACTACTTTAAAAGGTGATTATAGTAATTTGAAAGAAGCTTGGGAAATAGCATCAAAATACATAAAAGACACAAATTTAGAAGAGTTGTATAATTCATCAGCTCTTGAAGTATATCAAACAGATCCTATGAATACACCAAATCCTGCCAATTGGATTACCGAAATATATATTGCCGTAAAATAATGAAACAACTTCTATTGGTTTTTGTTGGCGGTGGTTTTGGTAGTGTTTTACGCTATGCTATTGGAAAATATTTAAACAGTGCAGAAACAGGTATTCCTTACGGTACATTTGCTGCCAATATTTTAGGCAGTTTGCTTATTGGTATTATACTCGGTTTAGCTGCTAAAAATGATACCCTCTCTCAAAATCAAACCTTGCTTTTAGCTACTGGTTTTTGCGGTGGCTTTACAACCTTTTCTACATTTGCTTACGAAAACCATATGTTTTTAAAATCTGGTGATTTTACAAGTTTTGCGGTATATACCATTGCAAGTTTTGTAATTGGATTTTTAGCTGTTTTTGCTGGGATGTACTTGGTGAAATAATCACTTGACTTTGTAGAAATTTTCAACTAACTTCGTTTAACATGTACTCCAAAAGCCTTAACACCAGCTTCAATTCTAGTTTTTAAATAATTTTTTCTAGGTACAATTGGGCAAGAATATTTATCATTATAGGCACAGTAAGGATTATAGGCTGTATTAAAATCAATTTCCATAGTATCACTTTCCGGGATTCTTAAATCAATGTAGCGTCCACCACCATAACTTTCAAGTCCATTAGTTTCATCTAAAAAAGGTAAAAACAAATAGTTTTCAAAACCTTCTTTTTCTATTAAATCCTGATTTTGGTAAATATTCAATTTAAATAATTCACCCTTTAAATTAAAAGTTAATTCACCGTATTTTACATAAATAGGTTCTCGGTCTGTTGTGGTTTTCATTTTAAAAGTCTTCTCATTCGGAGTCCTTTTAAAATTCGCTTTCACTATAAAAGTAGAATCAAACTTAAAAAAATCTAAGCCTTCAAAGTTTTTCCTATCCCTATCTTTTAATGGGGATTTAGTGGCATCTCTATAATCTGCATTAAGCTCTCTTTGAAATTCAGTATCACCTTTAATAGCCCGTTTTTTTTCAGAACAACTCAATAACAATATTAAAAGAGCACATAAAACAAATAGGTTTCTCATTAGTTTTGAGGATTAAATGAGGGCGTTATATTAGTTTGATAAGATTGCATTAAATCATTAGAAAAGTTATTAAACGTAGCTTCATCTGTAAATGATTTAATTTTATCAGGGTCAAAATTCCCTTGTAAATAATAGGCAGTAGTTTCAGTTTCTGTACTATTAAAAATTATCACATCGGTTACTACTGCTCCTAATTCTCGTACTGATATAATACGTGTATTGTCCGATTCATTTTTTCTAAATATATCTGTAAACCCACTCTTAGTTACTGCGCTCATTTCAGCAATAAGATTTTGACGTCTTAAGACATCTATTTTTTCAAACTTTATATATTTAAAATCTGAAATATTACCAATAGCATGTTTTACTTCTGGCGAAATATTGCTTAAAACGGCTTTCATAAAATTGGGCACTTGAAATGATGTCGCACCCATATCTGCCTTATGGTTATTGTAAAAACTCTGAAAGCTACCACCGCAGGAAATTAGCAAAAATCCTAAACTTATTACTAAAACTATTTTCTTCATTTTAAAAATTATTATTGTAAAAATACAAGTTAAATTTATTTTACATAGATTTGAACTTGAAAAGAAGTAAAAATGCATAATAGTGTCACTATTTATAAAAAGCCATTTAACTCTTGTTATAAGACAGGAAGTTGGGCTCGTTATATATTTTGGTGATGTTTATATAAAATATTACAGTATATAAAAAGTCCGACTTCACAGTCGGACTTTTTATTTTTAGTCAAATAACGGCTTCCAATAAAAATTAAAACGTGAATAATTAGAACTAATGAACCATTCATAAAGTAAATATTTATTACCAACTATAATACTATATGAATGCAACATGTGACATTTAAAAAAATAAAACGAAACCACATGAAAACACTATTTAACAATTACTTAAACACTTTTAAAGGACTTTCTAAAGAAGTATGGTGGCTTGCTTTAATTACACTTATAAATAGAGCAGGAACCATGGTTATTCCTTTCTTATCTTTATATCTTACTGAAGACTTGGAGTTTTCGTTGAGTAATGTAGGTACCTTGATGGTATGTTTCGGGTTGGGATCCGTAGTTGGTTCTTGGCTTGGTGGAAAATTAACAGACAGTATAGGTTATTACAAAGTAATGGTAAGAAGCCTTTTAAGTACCGGTATATTATTTATAGGCTTACAATTTTTAAATACATTTTATGCTTTGTGTTTAGGCATTTTTTTGGTCATGCTTGTTGCCGATATGTTTCGTCCAGCAATGTTTGTAGCATTAAGTGCTTATAGCAAACCAGAAAACAAAACACGTAGCGTAACACTTATTAGATTAGCTATAAATTTAGGATTTTCAGCAGGTCCAGCTGTTGGTGGAATAATTATTACAACTTTAGGTTATACCGGTTTATTTTGGTTAGATGGTATTACATGTATACTTGCGACAATAGTTTTGATTATGGTTTTAAACCCAAAAAAATCGATAGTATTGGATGATATTATTTTGACTAATCCTGATTCGGCTTATAAAGACAAAGCATTTACAATCTTTTTGATTGCCATGTTTTTATTCGGAATTATCTTTTTACAATACTTTTCGACATTGCCAATATATTACAGAGAAGTGCATGTGTTAACAGAGATAGAAATAGGATTATTATTAGGTGCCAATGGATTTTTCATTTTCTTGTTAGAAATGCCTCTAATTAAATGGTTGGAAAATAGTAGATTTTCTAAAACAGACCTCATGATATTTGGTGCTGTATTAACCGCATCAAGTTTTATCATTTTAAATATTACAACTTGGTCTGGAATATTGATTATTGGTATGTTTTTAATGACTATTGGAGAAATGATAGCCTTTCCGTTTTCAAATGCATTTGCTATGGAACGCGCTAAAAAAGGAAACCAAGGTGAATATATGGCATTGTATTCTATCGCTTTTTCTATGGCTCACATATTTGGACACAAGGCTGGTATGCAAATGGTTGATGGCTGGGGATTTGATAATACTTGGTACATGATAACTATTATAGGTGGTTTCTGTGTGCTTTTATTACTTATTTTAAAAAGCCATTTAAGTTTAAGAAAGCAATTAGATTAAAATAATTGAACTAGCTTTAAATACAGAAAAAGAATATTAAATGTCTAGTAATGAATTTAAACCAAATCACTATTCCATCTTTTAATCTTGAAAAATCTGTTGAGTTTTATAAATCCTTGGGATTGCATATTAATGTAGATGTAATCCCAAATTATGCAAGGTTTTGAATGGCCTAATGGAGATGCTACATTTTCAATTCATAAAGTAGATGAATTACCAAACGGTGCTGGTGTCACTATTTATTTTGAATAAGAACACCGAATGAATGGGTTTCTAAACTTCAGGAAAAAGGTATTAAATTTAATCAGTTAGCTGAAGATAAACCATGGTTATGGCGAGAGGCACATTTAAAAGAACCACATAGAAATAGTATCATTTTGTATTATGCAGATAAGAATAGAAAAAATCCGTTTTGGCAAATTCATTAAACACACTATTATTTTATTGGAACAACCTCTTTCTGTTTTACAACTCTCGATAAAACAATTTGTGTTTTTGATTCTCCATAACTAATTAATTGATCTATGAAAGCTTCAAGATGATTTTGATTTTTTAAAACTACTTCCATAACGATATTTTCATCACCAGTAATTCTGTAACAATTAATTACCTCATCATAGGTTTTTACCTTATCTAAAAAGGGTTTTAGTTTTCCCATGAAGGCTCTTAAAGTTATTATTGCTTTTAGTTGATAACCTATTTCAAAAGGCGATACAATAGTTTTGTAGCCTTCTATAATGCCAAGATCTTCCATCTTTTTAATACGTTCCGAAACGGCTGGTGAACTTATCCCTACTCGCCTACCAATTTCTGCATTAGATAGTCTTGCATTTTTCTGTAAACACTCTAAAATTTTACTATTAATCGAATCTAAATTCATTTAAAGGAGAATTAACTAAAAATAATTAAATTTTAAGGCAAATATACGTTTTTACTTTAAAATCTAAAGTTAAATCTCATTTGTTGTGAGTAATTTTGATAAACTTGCTGAAATAAATAGAACATGTTACACAATACCCCACTAAATCTATCGGAATTACCGGTTTATCAAAAGGCATTAGAGATTTTTGCCTTATCTCAAAACATATCTACGTACTTAAATAACGACTTATCTAATTTAAAATTAGATGGTTCTGAGGATAATGATATTTATTTTTCTGGAGATATTATTCAGCAATCTGTATCGTTAGTTCCTGAAATTATGAATGCTGAACTGGAGCGTTACTCAGAAAAAAAGCATAAACATATTGATTCTCTTAAGCGACTAACGAATAAGCTCTACAAAAACTCTTATAGATTAGAACGCTCAAATAGCAATGGAAAAGATTTTTTACCAATTCTAAGAAGTGAATTGAAAAAATTCAAAAAGCTTCAGAGCTCCTGGATGCTGACTTTATAATACTTTTTAAACTAGATATTTTAGTAAATTATCACCCCAACCTTCTTGCAATACATTGATACCATATTATGAAGTTACCACTCGTAAGTGTATCAAAATAAACTTAAAAATAGGTGCTTAACAAATTAAGCAAAGTAATCTCAAGGGACTTTAAATTAAAGCTATACAGAAAAACAGTCCATAAAGATTCCGATTTAGAGCCTGGGATAAGCGATTCACACACTTTTTCTGAAAAAGAAAAAGAGGTTCTTAGTACACTTTGCTTTCATTTTATGGATCCCGAGTCTTGGCTCGGGATAAGCGATTCACACGCTTTTTCTGAGAAAGAAAAAGAGGTTCTCTGCTTACATGTTTCTTCTATACTGTCCTCCTACTTCGAACAACGCATTTGTAATTTGCCCTAATGAACAAACTTTACAAACCTCCATTAATGATTCGAAAATATTTTCATTGCTAACTGCTCTATCCTTAAGATCTTTGAGTAGTGCCTCAATATCATTTGATTTATGAAGATTTTCTAAAGTCTTAATTTGAAATTCTTTTTCTTCTTCGGTAGCTCTAATAACTTCCGCAGGTAAAACTGTAGGTGACCCTTTACTACTTAAAAATGTATTCACGCCTATAATAGGGAATTCTCCATTATGCTTTAATGTTTCATAATACAAACTCTCTTCTTGAATTTTAGAACGCTGATACATGGTTTCCATAGCACCTAAAACACCTCCTCGTTCTGTAATTCTATCAAATTCTAATAAAACAGCGGCTTCTACTAAATCTGTTAATTCTTCAATAATGAATGAGCCTTGAATTGGGTTTTCATTTTTAGCCAAACCTAATTCTTTATTTATTATAAGCTGAATGGCCATGGCACGTCTTACAGATTCCTCAGTAGGCGTAGTTATTGCTTCATCATAAGCATTAGTGTGTAATGAGTTACAGTTATCATAAATAGCATATAATGCCTGAAGTGTCGTTCGAATATCATTAAAATCTATTTCTTGAGCATGCAAACTTCTACCCGAGGTTTGAATATGGTATTTAAGCATTTGTGCTCGCGCATTAGCACCATATTTATGTTTTAATGCTTTTGCCCAAATTTTACGTGCTACACGACCAATAACTGCATATTCCGGATCTATACCATTTGAGAAAAAGAAAGATAAGTTTGGTCCGAATTTATTGATATCCATACCTCTACTCAAATAATATTCCACGTAAGTGAAACCATTTGACAATGTCAAGGCTATTTGTGTAATAGGGTTTGCTCCAGCTTCTGCTATATGATAACCAGAAATAGACACTGAATAAAAATTACGCACATTATTTTCTATAAAATATTCTTGAACATCGCCCATTAAACGTAAAGCAAATTCCGTAGAAAAAATACAGGTATTTTGTGCTTGGTCTTCTTTTAAAATATCTGCTTGAACCGTTCCTCTAACTTGTGCAATTGTGTTCTTTTTAATTTCTGAATATATAGCTTCAGTCAATACTTGGTCTCCTGTTACTCCCAAGAGCATTAAGCCTAAACCATTATTTCCCTCTGGTAAATTACCATTGTATTTAGGACGTTCTTTACCTATATAAATCTCGGTTATTTTAGCTTCAACCTCTTTTTCTAAACTATTTTCTTTAATATAAATTTCACATTGTTGATCGATGGCCGCATTCATAAAAAACCCAAGTAGCATTGGAGCTGGTCCATTAATAGTCATACTTACAGAGGTCATTACATCTGCTAAATTAAAACCTGAATAGAGCTTTTTAGCATCATCTAGACAACAAATAGACACCCCTGCATTTCCAATTTTCCCATAAATATCTGGACGATAATCAGGGTCGTTACCGTATAGTGTTACACTATCAAAAGCAGTAGATAAACGTTTTGCTGGCAAACCGGCACTAACATAATGAAATCGTTTATTTGTACGTTCTGGTCCACCTTCGCCTGCAAACATACGTGCAGGGTCTTCACCTGTTCTTTTAAATGGATATAATCCAGATGTATAAGGAAACTCTCCAGGAACATTTTCTTGTAAACACCATCTTAAAATATCTCCCCAACCTTGATATTTTGGAAGTGCCACTTTAGGAATCTGAGTATGTGATAAGGATTCAGTATGAGTTTCTATTTTAATTTCTTTATCTCTAACCTTGAAGGAATAAATAGGGTTCTTGTATTTATCTACTTTTTCATTCCAACCTAGAATTATCTCCCAATTATATGGGTCTAGGCCAAGCTTAACTCTATCAAATTCTCCCACTAAAAGCCTAATGAAATCTTTATTTTCAAAGGACTCAACTGATTCAGAATCAATACCTGATTTATCTAGTTTTGGTAAATTACCAATAACCGATTCTAATGTTCTATATATTCCATAAAGCTTTTGAGTAACTTCAACTTGTTCATCAGCCTTTTTATCATATGCTCTATTACTTTCAGCTATTTCAGATAAATAACGTGTTCTAGACGGCGGAATAACAAAAATCTTTTCACTCATTTCATTCGAAATGGTGAACGTTGATTTTAAATCTGAATCTATTTTTTCAACCAATTTATCCATTATCGCTTTATAAAGCGTGTTCATTCCTGGA